>CAYYSX010000149.1:0-14457 GCA_964474315.1 uncultured Verrucomicrobiota bacterium
CCCCAGCGCGGTTTTCCCGAACGAGTTTCCGCCCCAACCTTTCGCTCTCGGGCGGATTCGCCTCCGGACTTGTCCGGTTTCGGATCGGGCGGCCATATATCAGGTGAATCGTGATGACGGATGCCGAATTGCTGCGGGACTTTGCCGCGACGGGATCGGAGACGGCGTTTACCAGCCTGGTGACCCGTTACGCCGGTGCCGTTCACGCGGCGGCCCTGCGTCAGACGGGCGATCCCCATCAAGCCGAGGAAGTTATGCAGGCGGTGTTCATGCTGCTCGCCCGCAAGGCCGCCTCGCTCAAGCCGACTGGCCTGCTGTTGGGCTGGCTGATGCAGGCCACCCGTTATGCCGCCGCCGATCTCCTGCGGTCCGAGCGCCGCCGCCGGGCCCGTGAAACCATGGCCTACCAAATGAATGCCTTTCCTGAATCTCCCGAGCCGGCGGACCGACTTTGGGATCGTATTGCCCCGGTGCTGGATGGCTGTCTGGCGCGGCTGCGGTCGGCGGATCGGAATGCCCTGTTCCTCCGCTTTTTCCAGAACCAGAGCTTGGCCGAAGTCGGGCGGAGCCTGGGCGTGGCCGAGGAAGCGGCACGGAAACGGGTGGGCCGAGCTCTCGACAAGCTGCGTCAGGAATTGCACCGCGAAGGAGTCGCTACGTCTCTGGTCCTCCTGCCGGAATTACTGGCTCGCGAGGCGGCCCCCGGCGCCTCGGGAACTCTGATCCAGCCGGTGGTTACCGCCGCCCTCTCGCCCGATCCGATCCGGACCAGTCGTGCCCTGGCCCTTTCCAAAACGGTCGGATCGGAGATGGCCTGGAACGGAGCCCGGATCTGGTGCGCTACCGCTGCCGCCACCGTGCTCCTCCTTGGCGGTGGGGCTTGGGCCGGCAATTCCCTGCGCGATCGGCCAACGACGGAGGCCATCACCAACAACGGCGATTATCGCCTCGCGGGCTTCCCCGAGGCGCGGACGGTCCACGGGTTTATCCGCCAATTGCAGCGGAACCTGCGGGCCGGAGAACGGGAAGCCGTCGCCGCCGCCATCCAGTATCCGCTGCACGTCAACGGACCCGGCTTCACCACCCCCGTCGGCAACCCGGCCCGAGTGATGGAAACGTTTGAACAGATCTTTACCACGTCGGTGGCGGGCGAGATTCTCAAGTGCCCTGTCCAGTGGCTGCATTGTACTCCCGAAGGGGTGATGATTGGCGGCGGTTCCGTCTGGATCGCCCGCGACCCTATCACCGGCGAACCGCGAATTTCCGTGATCAACCTGCCATGAACCACACGCTTCGACCTTCTTTCTCTTCATTCACCGGGCGGCTGGCGCATTGCCGCGGAGTCACCTTGCTGGAACTGCTGGTCGTGGTGGCCACCCTCGGAGTCCTGGCTGCGCTGCTGCTTCCCGCCGTTGCCAAGGCGCAGGCCCGGGCCAAAGCCGTCCATTGCCTTTCGAATCTCCGCCAACTGGGACTCGGCCTCCAGATGTATGCGGAAAGTGACGCGTTCGGACGCCTGCCGCCCGATCCCCGCGGGCACAATGCGCCCGCCTGGGTCATGGACCTCGTGCCGTACCTGGGCTCGGTGGACGGCGTGCGCATCTGCCCCTCCGATCCGTTCGGCGAAGCACGACGCAGGTGGGGGCGCACCAGCTACGTCCGGAACGAATACACGGCCCGGGAGACATCGCTGGCGGAGGATCCGAACGACGGACTGTCCTCACTGGGACCCGATGGGCGCCCCCTGGTGATCAACCCGTCCAGTCTGCGCCTGGCCGGTTACCGTCGTCCATCCGACACCTTCCTGGCCTTTGAAGTCTCGAACCAGGGCGTGGTGTTTCCGGCCGCGGCCGCCGACCTGATTCCGGTTCCCGCCTTCGATGACCACACCCATCCCGACACCTGGGTGTTTGGTTGGGCGCACGTGCTGGCCGACATCGATCCTCACCGGCATGGACGCACCGCCAACTATTTGTTCGCCGACGGTCATGTATCCCCGGTCGCCGCCGCTTTGCTGCGTCAACGGCTGGAGGCGGGCGAAAACTTTGCGGCGATCCCGGAGTAAGGAGGAGGCCTCATTTGTCCGCGATGAATTTGGGAAACGTCCACCGGCGTGAAATGATATGACATCGTCCATGTTTATGAACTCGATCTGGAAGACTCTGCTAACTTTGTGCCGCCTGGGCCTCGTGAGTTATCCGTTGCTGGCCGCGGGTAATCCACCCGCGCTCCAAGGCGGCGAGCCCGTAATCCGCCTGGAGCGTCCCCCCGAAGGGGCCTCCTTTGCAGTGGGTGAACCGATCCCGCTGCTCACCCGCACAGTCCTCGCCGATGGCTTCGTCTCCACGGTGGTTTTTCTCGCGAACGGCCAGGAAATCGGCGTGTCCACCATCAATTTCATCCAAGCCCCGCCGCCCGGCGAACCGGTGTTTCACGAGTTCGTCTGGACGGATGCGCCCGCCGGCCGACACGTGCTTAGCGCTCAGGCCGTACTGCCAGATGGTCAAGCGGTCTCCAGCGAACCGCGTCGCGTGCAGGTCGGTGAGTCATCCCCGACTCCGCCCCGAGTGACCGTCGTGACGACCCGACCCTACGCCCTCGAAGGCGACCGCGACAACCTGGGCGAAGTGGTCTTCCAGCGAAGCGGAGACCTTTCCGAGTCGCTAACGGTGTTCTTCCTGGTCGGAGGTGAGGCGAGCCGGGAATCGGATTACCGTTTGCTATTAGATCCCTGCGACGATTGTCTCAAACCCGACGTCGAACTCACCGGAAACGAAGTCGTCATTCCCGCCGGACAAACCCAGGTTCGCGTCGGCATCCTGGCGTCCTATGACGGTTTCTTGGATTTCGTTGAGCCGGTGGTGGAAGAGATCATCTTCCAGGTCCTCACGCCGCCCGTTCCGGCTCTCGTGGGGATGGAACCACCCTACCTCACCCTGCCTCCCGACGTTGCCGTCGTTGCCGTGGTGGACCGACAACACCTGAATCGCTCCGAAGTCATTCTCATTTCACCCGCGGACGGCACGGTGCTGCCGGTGGACCGGGAGACGACCTTGGAGGCCCTGGCGGTCGATCCGGTGGGCTCGATTCGCCGGCTCGAGTTTTTGGCCAACGACGAAGTCATTGGAGTGTCAGAAATTCTAACGCGCGAGGTGGACATCCCGGGCCGCTTGCGGCGGCATCGATTCGAATGGAAACCGTCCAAGCTGACGGGCGTGGGCTGGGACCTCTTAACCGTGCGAGCGAAGGACGCAGCCGACCAGGAGATCCAATCGCGTCGGATCCGGGTCAAAATAACGGACGAAGACCCGGCCCTCCTGCCGACCGTCACCTTGGCACCGGGGCGGACACCGGCTTCGGAGACCGGTGATCGGGCGAGTCGCACGGCCAGCTTCATCCTCGCGCGCCACGGCGGAGGTGATTTCGCCCAGTCCCTGGCCGTCTTCGCCGAAGTGACCGGGTCAGCCCATCCCGGGGTGGACTATCGGTGGGTTCTCAATACGGAAGAGTTGCTGCCTCCACCCGGAACCGCCCCCTTCATGGCGTTCACCATTCCGGCGGGAACAACGGAAGTAGAAGTGCCACTGGAAGCGTTGCCGGACCCACTGGCGGAAGGGACGGAAACGGTGACGCTACGATTGATCGATCCCCCGCTCTTGAGCGCCCGTCCCCATGGCCTGCTGCCGTTCGCTTCCTATCTGATCGGCGAACCGTCCCAGGCCACGGTCGAAATCGTTGATTCCAACGCCACTGAACCCTTCGCCCTGCTCGTGCAACCCGAGGAAGGCGCGCCGTTGGTGGCCGGATCGACCGTTCCACTCATCGGGCTGGCCGGGCATCCGGACCGGGGCGTCGAGGCGTTGGAGTTCCTGGCGGAGGGACAGGTCATCGGACGAGTGACCTATTGCTGCGACGTCTGCGACTGCGCTGGACCGGTGCCCGGCCGGCCGTTTACCGCGACGCTGGATTGGCCGAACCTTCCCGAAGGAAACCATATCCTCACCGTCCGCGCGCTCTTCACCGGCGGAGAACAACTGACCTCCGCTCCGGTCAACGTGGTGGTGGCGGGCTCATCCGCCTCGTTGGTCCTGGTCTCACCCGTCGATGGAGCCCAGTTCAGCTTGGGCGACACCATCTTGATCGATGCCCTTGGACAGGATCCCAGTTCGTTAGTCTCCACTGTCGAATTTTTCGCCAATGGAGAGAAGATCGGGGAAAACTGCTTCCTCTGCGTGGCGTTGGGTCTCTTTCCCCCGGGGACCCCGTTGAACAATCAAATCCTCTGGAAGCCCACCGCCGCCGGCGATTATGTGCTCACCGCCGTGGGGCAGTTCGGTCCGGATCGACGCGTGACCTCCCCGCCGGTCCACATTCGAGTCCGCGAAGAGGTCTCCGGCGCCCGGATCGCCATCGTCCAACCGAAGGATGGGGCGACGGTCCGGGCCGGTCGGGACCTGGAAGTGTTGGCGAACGGGACCGGCCGTTTCGGAGGAATCATCAATGTCGTCCTGCTGGTCGATGGCCAGCCCGCCGCCGAGTCCCACCTGGTGTTTGTCCGACCGCCGGAAGCGGATGAAGTGGTGCAACACGCCTTCACCATCGTCCTCAGCCCGGGCGCTCATGAATTAGTCGTTCAGGATCTCGACGATCGTTCGGTGGCTTCGCGGCCGATCCGCGTTGAAGCCGTGCCTTCCGGGGTGGAATCATTCGTCACTCGCCGGCTGCCGGACGGTTACGAGGTGGGCGCGCCCTTCACGGTTCGACTGGAAGTGAAGCCGCCGGCCAACGTCACGGCGTATGTAGTGGAAGACCGGCCGCCCTACGCATTACCCGCCCCAGGATTACCCGAAAAAGATGGCCCGTACTGGCGCGTCACCGCAGTGAGTGAGGGCGGGGTCTTCGATTCCCTCACGAGCAAGGTGAAATTCGGTCCCTTCTTTGATTCGGAACCGCGGATCCTTACCTATGACCTTATTCCTAATCTCGCGGTGGACTTAGCGGTATTCGAAGGCGTCGCTTCGGCCGATGGAGTCGCCCTCCGTATTGGCGGCGACCAGGTGTTGACCTCGATCACCCGGCATCCCGCCGACCGGGCGCCCGCCAACGACATCCTGGTCGCGAATGAACTCTCGGGATATGCCGCCGCTTGGAAGACGGAAGAATCGTGGCCGGCCGGGCCGAGTCCGGTTCCGCTGGATTACCTCACGCGGGCCGCGTTTCTGTGGAAGAGCGGCGAACACTACGCCTTCGACCCGGCGCTGGTTCCTCCGTTGTGCTGGGAGCCAGTCGTCGCGGTGAGTGAGTCCGCCCCAGGACCGTCGCTGGTGCCGCTGGCCGGCCGGGCCGTGCGCGGTCGCGAAGTTCAGGCGGACGGCTCCGTGCGGATCACCATCCGACTGCTGTTGGCTCCGGGCACCCGCGCGTTCGCGGTGGAGGAAATCCTCCCTGACAGCGCCACTGCCACCGACCTTTCCGACGGTGGAGTCTGGACCGCGGCCAGCCGGACGCTGCGCTGGGGACCCTTCTTTGCCGAGGACGTGCCGGTCCTCAGCTATGTACTGACCGGGTCGGGCGAACCGCGAGGTCGGGCCAGCTTCGACGGACAGAGTCTGCCCATCCATGCCGAGACGGCGGTTCCCGAATCCGGCGTCCGTCTGGCGGGCATTGACACCCTGGCCGACGGATCACATCAGCTCAGCCTGGAATCGGCGGCCTTGCTACAAGGGGCGGCGTTCGAACTCCAGGTGAGCACCGACCTGAAGACCTGGCAATCGCTCGGCACTTTTACCACCACGCAAGCCGCGGCGTTCGCGCGGGATGTCGTTGCGGTGGAAGAAGGCGCCCGATTTTATCGCGCGGTGGAGAAAAGATAGCTCGTAGCTGAAGCTGCCTGCGAGGTGCAGTCCTTCTTCGGGAGCGCGGACGGCTCGTCCGCTCGAATTTCGTGGAGCCGGCGGAACGAAGCGCAGGTGAGGCGTAAGGCGTGGGAACGGAGTCCCAAGGGACAGACCATCAATCGAAGGAAATCTACCGCCTTCCCGGTGGTGACGTTGCTGCGAGTCGCAAACCCGCGCTCCCGAACAAGGGCCGTACCCACTACCTGAGCGTTCCTGGCCGCACTGGACTCCACACGGTCAAGTGGGCTGAAGACAAAACCCCGTTGGTGATCGAGCGGACGAGCCGTCCGCGCTCCTGGGACCGAAGTTGCCGGAAGCGGCAAGAGCACCCTCGCCTTCAACCTGCTATTCGCCAAGGGACAACGCTGGTTCTTCGATTCCATGCGAACAGAATGACCGCTCAGCCATCCGGTTTGAATCTCAGCAGGAACTATCGTTGACGTTCAGCCCCTGGCAGATGATCTATTTGTGATTGGGAACCGACAGGCGTTGGTGGCCGGGTACCTCGGTTTGCAAGGATGACATGGCTACCTTCCTGATGCATCTGGCAATAGCCCCAGTCGCGGCACAGCACTTTGACCAACCGCGCGCCGCTTAAATCCCGCGGCACTTTCATGCGCTGATCAAGAGTTCGTCGCGGACGAGGTGTAGCCGAATGCGCTTAGGCGCCGCGCCGGGTTGGTCAAAATAGTAGGCGCGCACGGCTTCTTGAACGTTCTGGCGCACCGCATCCCAAGTGTCGCCCTGCGTGAAGATGTTCTCCGAAAGACATTCGGCGCAGAAGCCGCCGTCCTGTTCCTGAGTCACTTCAAAAACCAGCTCGTTCATCCGGACAGCCTATCGCCCCTTTCCGCAAGTTCACAAGCCGCTTGTCACATCGACATTCCCGGAATGGCTTCCGGACCATCTGTCCTTTCCGCCTGGCTGGGAGCGACGAGGCACCCGAGCCCCCCCTCTTTCCTAGCCCAACGCGCTTCGGGGAAAGGCGTTGGCCTTCTGATCCGCGGCCAAGCGGGTTGGGGAGTCGCTGAGGTGGAAGTAACGTGTGATCCGAAACCTCTTGTCCAGTAACTGAAGGTATCGCGGATCGGATGGGAGTTGAAGGTCGGAACGCGGGAGTGGGAACTGCCGGGGAGAGTTGGGCGCCGACGATACTCATCAACTTCATCACGCCTCACGCACCACCTGCATTTCGTTCCGCCGGCTCCACGAAATTCGAGCGGACGAGCCGTCCGCGCTCCCGAAGTTGCCGGGAACGGTTCCAGAGCCAACTCTTGGCCCCGTGTTGAACGACACCGACGCTTCCCCGTCTCTGCCCGCGCTTCCGGCCCATGCCATCGCCGTCCGTGGCGCGCGCGAGCACAATCTCAAGAACCTTTCGGTCGATATCCCTCATGGACGGTTCGTGGTCGTGACCGGGGTCAGCGGCAGCGGCAAGAGCACCCTCGCCTTCGACTTGCTGTTCGCCGAGGGACAACGCCGGTTCCTCGATTCCATGAGCGCCTACGCGCGGCAGTTCGTGGAACAGCTCAGCCGGCCGGATGTCGATCTCATCGCCGGCCTGCCTCCCACGGTGAGTATCGAGCAAAACACCGCGCGGGGTGGGGGAAAGAGCACCGTGGCCACCGTCACCGAGGTGTATCATTTCATCCGCCTGCTCTTCGCCCGGCTGGGAACCCAGTATTGTCCCGACTGCCAGATCCCGGTGGAGGCGCAGACGCGCGAGGAATTGCGGCAGGGCTTGGAACAGGCGGCGCGCGACCGCGGCGAGCTGACCCTGCTTGCGCCGGTGATCCGCAACCGCAAGGGGTTCCATTCCGAGATTGCGGACTGGGCGCGGCAGCAGGGTTACGCGGAATTGCGGGCCGACGGACGCTGGTTCCAGACCGATGAACCGTTCCGCCTCGATCGCTTCAAGGAGCACGACATCGAGGTGGTCGTGGGGTCCTTCACCGTCGGGGCGGGGGGAGTGGTCCGCCTCACCGAACACCGTCGTGAACCGGATTTGTCGCGCCATCGCGGTGCCGCCGCTCGCCAGGAACCCACCGGTCGCGGGCTGCGCGAGCTGATCGCGGAGGCGTTGGAGGTGGGAAAAGGCGTGTTCTTCGCCGCCGACCGCAAGGGCACGACGTCCGTCCATTCCACGGAACGGGCCTGTCCCCGCTGCCGGCGCAGCTTCGGTCCGCTGGATCCGAAGAATTTCAGTTACAACTCCAGCCAGGGTTGGTGTCCGCGCTGCCGGGGATTCGGCGAGTTGTTTTACCTGCCCGACACCGAACGCGGCGCCACCAGGGATGCCATCGAGGAAAGCTGGTGGCGTTGGGCCTCCGAACGCGAGACCTGTCCGGAATGCCACGGCGGGAGGCTGCGTCCCGAGGCACGCGCGGTTCGCTTCTCCGGCAGCCGGGGCCGGGCGGTAACCCTGGATGAGTTGGGCCGCATGTCGGTGGACGAGGCGCTGGCCTGGTCCGAGGGACTGGCTCTGACCGGCCGGGCGGGGGAGATCGGCCGCGACATCCTTCCGGAAATCCGCGAGCGCTTGCGCTTTCTTCGTCAGGTCGGGTTGGACTACCTGCAATTAGGCCGCAGCATGATCACGCTCAGCGGTGGTGAAGCCCAGCGCATCCGTCTGGCGGCCCAACTCGGCTCCAACCTGAGCGGTGTCCTTTACATCCTCGACGAACCCACCATCGGCCTCCATTCGCGCGACAACGACCGTTTGCTGGATTGCCTCGTTGCTCTGCGCGACCGGGGCAATTCCGTCGTGGTGGTGGAACACGACGAAGAAACCATGCGCCGCGCCGACTTCGTCATCGACCTGGGGCCGGGCGCGGGTGTCAACGGCGGCCGGGTCGTCGCCACCGGTACTGTGCCCGAATTACTGCGGCATCCCGATTCCATCACCGGCCGCCATCTGCTGGAGCTGGAAACCAAATCTTATCCCACCCGCGGAGCCCGCCGCCCCGTGGTCACCGCCGTCCCGCGGCGAACCTCCCGACTGCGATCTTCCGGTTCAATCCCGGCTACCCCGTTTTTAACTTTGCGCCACGCCGCGCTGCATAATCTCCAGGACCTGACCGTGCAGTTCCCCTTGGAACGGTTCACCGTGGTGACCGGGGTCAGTGGTTCAGGCAAGAGTACCTTAGTGAAAAGCTGTTTGTTTCCCGCAGTGGAAGAGGGAGTGAAGCTCAAAGTTCAAAGCTCAAAGCTCAAAAAGGGATGCTCTGTGGAAGGGGTGGAGGCGTTGAACGCGGTGCATGAGGTGGACCAGTCGCCCATTGGACGAACGCCTCGTTCCACTCCGGCGACGTATGTTGGGTTCTTCGATGCCATCCGCCAGCTCTTCGCCAGCGCGCCGGAAGCCCGGCTGCGCGGATATGGTCCCGGACGCTTTAGTTTCAATTCAGCCCTGGGTCGTTGTCCGGATTGCGAGGGCAAAGGGGTGATTGAGCTGGAGATGAATTTCCTGCCGGCAGCCCAGGTGCGGTGCGAACGATGCGGCGGCAAACGCTTCAATCCCGAAACGCTCGATGTCACCTGGCAGGGGAAGTCGATCGCCGACGTTCTCGATCTGAGCGTGGCCGAAGCGGCAGAATTTTTCGCCGCGCACCGCCGGCTGGTGCGACCGCTCCAGGCGCTACGCGATACCGGTCTGGACTATCTTCGCCTGGGCCAGACCAGTCCGACCCTCAGCGGTGGCGAAGCGCAGCGAATCAAACTCGTAACACATCTCCTGGGGGGCCTCAGCGAAGAGGGAGAGCGCCTGACCCGCCGGCGGCTGGAGCGACGCGATCTTTTCATTCTGGAGGAACCGACGATCGGCCTCCATCTCCAGGACGTCCGGCGCCTGGTGGAGGTTCTCCAACGCCTCGTGGATGCCCGCCACACGGTCGTCGTCATCGAACACAATCTCGAGCTGATCACGGAAGCCGACTGGGTAATCGATCTCGGTCCCGAAGGGGGTGACGCCGGCGGCCGGATCGTGGCGGAAGGAACCCCCGAGCAGGTGGCGCGGGTGACGGCCTCCCACACCGGCCGGTATCTGAAGGAATGGTTGTAAGGATGTCGGCTTAGGAGGGCTCTATTTTCATCAATTGTCATGACCGTCTCTGGAAAGAACCAGTCGATCGCCATCATCGGCGGTGGCGCGGCGGGTACCCTGGTCGCTCTGCAGTTGTTGCGCCAGGCCCGGGGTAACCTGTCCATCCAGGTGATCGAGGAGCGGGAGGCGCTGGGCTATGGCGTGGCCTACAGCACGCCCTGTCCCAGCCACTTGCTCAATGTGCCGGCCGGGAAGATGGCGGCTTATCCGGATCGTCCTGATCATTTTTTGCAATGGGTGCGGCAACGGAATCCGGAAAAGAATTATCAGGCGGATGATTTTCTGCCGCGTCATCTTTTTGGCGCCTATCTGGAAGATGAACTGAAGCAAAGGAGGGCGCAGGCTCATCCAGAACGGGTGTTAACTCATTGGCGTCGGCAGGCGGTTGATCTCGAGCTCGAGAAAGACGGTGTTCAAATATCTCTCCAGGACGGGGAAAAGATCAAAGCCGACCACGTCGTGCTCGCTTTGGGCAATCTCCCCGGCCGCTATCCGGTGGCCCGGCCTTTGCCTTTCTATCAATCGCCGCTCTACCTTCCATCGGGGTGGGATCTGGCCCGACTCGAAGCGATCCCAGCGAAATCCGCGGTGCTCCTCATTGGCCAAGGGCTGACGGCGGTGGACGTGGCGCTCGCGCTCGCGCATCAAGGGCATGAGGGTCCACTGCAAATGGTGTCCCGGCACGGTTTTCTTCCTCAGGTTCATGAGTCATCCGAACCCTGGCCTGATTTCATTGCCAACGAAGCCCGGCCGTTACGGTTGCGCCGATTGCTGCGGCTGGTTCGGAAGGAGTGGAAGCGGGCCAACGACCTCGGGCTGGATTGGCGTCCGGTCATCGACAGTTTGCGACCTCACACTCAGCGAGTCTGGAACGAGCTTACTTACGCCGAGCGACGGCGCTTCCTGTGCGATCTCCGCCCGGTCTGGGATGCCTCCCGTCACCGAATGCCACCCCAGAGCGCGGAGGAAATCGCCCGCCTGGAGAAAGCCGGGCAGCTCCAGAGGTTGACCGCTTGTGTCCGGGATCTGCGGGAAAATGGAGGTAACGTGGAGGCGGTGCTTCGGTGTCCTGGGGAAACGGACGACCGGGTGATCTCCGCGGATTACGTGATCAACTGCACCGGACCGCGCGGTGACTACCGCCAGTCGGACCATCCGCTGATGGTGAACGGCCTGGCCCGTGGCCTCTTCTGTCACGATCCCTTGGCGCTCGGTCTGCAAGCGGAGCCCGATGGCACGTTGATCAACTCTCGCCAAGAGCGTCAGCCCCGGCTTTCGACGCTGGGAACTCCGCTCAAAGGGATTCTCTGGGAATGCACGGCCATCCGGGAGATCCGACACGCGGCCGCGGCTCTGGCGGAGCGGTTGTTACAGCGGAGGGAAAGCGACTGAGTCAGGCCAACGGCTCGGCGGGCCACGCCGGCCATACCGACCGGTTTTCCAGACCGCGGCGGACCCGCGGCGTCGCTCCGGGCGGGAAGATCCGGGGTTGTCCCTGGCCAGCCAGCCCCACAATCCCTCCGAAAATCCCTCCCCTGCCCCTCTCCTTCGGACATTCTCTGATCGCTGATGCGCTACGAGATCATTCACCGCACCCGTTACACCTACGCCTCACCGGTTCGGGATAGCTTCAACGAAGTTCGACTGAAACCGGTCACCAATGAACACCAGACGGTGGATTCGTTCTTGCTTAAGGTCCTGCCTCCCAGTCGCCTCCAACATTACGAGGATTTCTACAAGAACTGGGTCCATCACTTCGAGATTCCGGAAGCGCATGACTCCCTGCTGATCGAATCCATCACCGAAGTGACCACGTGGAACCAGGTTCTCGCGCTCGATGCCACACCGGCTCCCTTGGCGCGGCTGTCCGAGGCCGCGCGCTCAGAACGTTGCTTCGACTATCTTCAGGCCAGCCAGTACGTCGATCTCGATCCAGCCACTTGGCGGCTGGCCATCGATGCCACCGCTGGGCAGACCGACATCTGGCAGTCCGCGGTGGCCATCATGCGATTCCTGTTCAGCCACTTGACCTACACTCCGAATAGTACCCAGGTGAATACCCACATGAGCGAGGTACTGGAGCAGCGCACCGGGGTCTGCCAGGACTTTGCCCATGTGATGCTGGGCATGTGTCGCTCGGTGAAAATTCCCGCGCTGTACGTAAGTGGCTATCTGGCCACCGAAACGGCCAGCGCCACCCACGCCTGGGTCGAGGTGTTCATTCCCGACATCGGATGGAGGGCGTTAGACCCCACCCACAACCGGCCGGCCGACGAAACCTACGTGAAAATCGGGGTCGGCCGCGACTACGCCGATGTCACGCCGGTACGCGGCCACTACCGCGGCACCACCGATCGTCAGATGGAAGTGCAAGTGAACATCACCCCCATATTGGATTAACTCCGACTGACTGAACCGCCGCGGGGAAGAGCTCGCTCCGACTGGCGGGTGGATGGTTCTTCTGAATCGTCACGAGCAACGCTCACCCGTCCGCGTCTGGAACTGACGCAAAAATGAGAAAGTGGAGAATTGTCCGCCGCCGGCTTGTGGAGGTTACCCACGGTCTTGGTCGGTAGCATGTTTATCCGACGGCGGACTGGTTCACCCCCGCCAGAAGCGTGCCATTCAAGTATTTTGCGACTTACCGCCCAACGCGCATCTGTCGCCCGAATCCGGGTCTCTGTTCTCCGTCGGATCGGGCAGGATGCAAGCTGCATTCTGCAATTCCGACCTCTGCCAAACGGATCCGGCCGTGAATGAGTTTTCCTTAGTTTAGGCCCACGAGACAGCGTATGAGTTAGTATTTGTTATACTTCGACTTACTAATCTAGAAATGTTTCGATTCGTTTTCTTGATCCAGCCAGCCAGCCAGCCGGCCGGCTTGCCCTTCCCTCCACCGCATGGGGGATGATGGGCATGCTTTTTGCCAGCAGAAATCTGGTTCGGGGTATTGTGCCCAGCGGCACAGACCCGAGATTGTCCTCCTGCAAAACATGGAAGTTCCGTGTACCATTTCCTGTCCGGAATGCCGACGAACTGTGGAAGTCTCGGAAACCGGCCAGGTGGTGTGTACCAACTGTGGGGCTCCCTTTGAAGTTGGGGTCTTTTCCCCACCTCCGGAGCCGTCGCGGGACCTGGAAAGTGTCGTTCTCAAGGAGGGAGAATTGTGGCTATCCGGACCCTGGCTGCGAACCAACCGCCGAACTTATCTGCTCGCCGACATCGTGGGGGCCTGTCTGACCCGCCAAGGCTGGACCTGGCGGCCCATCGTGGTCGCCCTGTTCGGGCTGATATTATTCGTAGCAGCTCTGGGCGGTTACTGGCAGGTCGCCGCTGGCTGCGCGCTGCTGGTCGGTGGGCTGCTGTTCCTTTTACGGGAACGACCCGAGCGGTTCACCGTCAGTTGGATCACCCGACAAGGACTGGAAGACCGCCTTTGTTTCCCCGATCGTCACGCAGCGGAGAAGGTGCTGGGTTTGCTTCGGGGAATCGGCCGACGGACGTCGGCTGATGCGGTCCGCCGGACCGGCCCTTTGGCGGACGACCCCAGTGTTGGCCCCCGACGACGCCCGGCCGCCGTCTCCCAACTGAATGGAAATCCCTGGCCCACCCTCGACTTCAGTTCCGCAGCAGCGCCGGCAGAGAGGTCAAGTTCAGTCGCCCCGCCTGCTCCCTGATTTGCGGCCAATACTGGTCCTGCAAGGTACGGCCCTGCCCGCTGAGGGATTCGAAGAGTCGGCGCAGCTCAATGGAGCTGAGCTTCCGTCCGCCGGAATAATACTGCCGGGCCAGTTGCCCGAGGGCGTAGGTGGTGGCGAAGGAAAGTCCGGAACTCGCCAGTTGCCCGCCCAGGCTCCGACCGAGGCCGCCGGCCACCTTGCCAAAGACCCCTCGCGCCAGCCGTCCAACGAATCCCTCCACCACCTGCGAGGTCAGCCCCACCCCTAGTGTAGCCAGGAAATCCTTGATGTGCCCGCCGTCGAGTTCATATCCGTGACGGCGCCCCACTTGATACACCAGGCGCATCTGCACGGGAATGATGGCCATGGTGGCCAGCGAGTTGGGCAGCAATTCCAGGGCTCCGGCCAGAATCGCATTAGTGAGGATAAGGCGTTCGATCTCTTCTTCGGAACGGTCCGTCCGGGACCCAGAGGCGGCCGCCGGTGATTCCGCCGGCGCCAACACTGGGGGCGCCAACACCACCGCCGCTGTCTCGGGTGGAATCCGCGGCGCCTCAGCCAACTCGATCGCCTGCTGGTCGATGCCCCGAGCCACCGAGTCCTCCAGGCCCAGATCCACCCGCAGACGCGCCAGGAACTCCAACTCTTGGGCGGAGAAGGATTTGTCGGCTTCGCAGACCGAGGCGGCCATCTCGTAAGCGATCGGGGCGGTCTCCGGGCCCCGCAGCCGCGCCGCCAGTTCCCCAATGGTCCGGTCCCGGACGGCAGGATCCAAACT
>CAYYSX010000150.1:0-3320 GCA_964474315.1 uncultured Verrucomicrobiota bacterium
CCGATCCCCAAGCCGGGCGCGTCACGTCGGATTCCCTCGACAACTTCCCGCAGCAACCGGGTCCGGTTGGCCAAGGATCCGCCATAAGGGCCGGGCCGTTCCACCGCGGAAAGAAACTCGTGCCCCAAATAGCCGTGGCAGTGCTTTACATCCACGAAATCGAATCCGGCTTGCTGGGCCCGCACGGCCGCCTGAACGAAATCGCTGATCAAGTCGGCGATCTCGGTGTCCGTCAGGACCGCCGCGTCCGAGCGGACCGCCGACCGGGCATCCAGGAGCGGGTGCCGGTAGGCGATGCGGGGTTCAAGTTGCTGGAAATTGTTCGGTCGCGCCCACCGCCCGCTATGAGTCAGTTGAAGACCGATGGTCAGGTCCGCGGTGGACGAGCGGGTGGCATGTTCCTGCACCAGGAGCTCCCGCAGTGCTTCCAGTTCACCCACCGTGGCCGCGTTGAGGACGAGCTGACGGGGATTCGCGCGTCCGTCATGGCGGATCGCCACGGCTTCGCCGCCCCAGATCAGCTTCGCACCGCTCTGTCCGAAGCGTTGCCAGCGGCGGCGGACCAGATCGGTCGGTCGGCCCTCGGCAGTGGCATCCCAACCTTCCATGGGGAGGATGGCAAAGCGGTTGCCGGCCCGACGTGGCGTGGGTAGCGGGAGCGTCAAAGGCGTCCCTAAAGCCAGCCCGGGAGGTGAGTCGGAAATCGGTAATTCGAGACCCAGTTCAGCCGTGCGGCGGCGGAAGTCGGCCGGAGTTTTGAGGGTGGCGAGCTTGGGGAAGGTCATACGAAGGGCGATGGCAAAAGGATACAGTCAGGCGCGGCCCTCAACGGCTGCCGGATACCAGCGAATCCAACTGGTGGGCGATCCGTTCGAGCAAGGGAAGGTCGGTGTCGGGACGTCGTGGATTGCGTGGATGGGGCTCAGGAGAGCCGATGAGTCCACGCGCGTGGAGGAACTGGGCGCACGTGTGCTTGTACGCTGGAACCGGGGCTCGGAAGGCGAGCATCCCCAGGTATTGCAACCAGTCATTCAACTCGAAAAACCGGGCATCGCCGGCCGCCCACAACCGATCCCGGGCGGCAAAAGCCTCGACGTGAAACGCGGACAGACCCAGCAGGTAGTCGCTGCCCCACATCACCAGGTCGATGGCCAGATCGTTGCCCGTGTACACCTTGAAATCGGGTCGTTGCGCGTCCCGGACGGCCAACCGCTCCCACTCCCGTTCGCGTGACAGCGAACTGTGCTTGGCCCCTTTCAACTGCGGAAGGTCCAACAGCGCTCGAAAGGTTTCGAGATCCCAGATGCGTCCGAACGGCACGAACATCTCGCCCAACTCGAAGCCGAGGAATTCGTCGCATTCCGTCGCCACCGCCTGAAAGACCCCGACCAACTGGGGCCCGGACAGTGGCTTGACGGCCGAGCAGGGAAACAGGATCGGCACCCCGTTGGCGCATTGGATCGCATTGGCTTCCGTGCGATAGAGGCGAACGGGATCACCCTCCTGCCCTTCGATGAACGCGCCGGCGACAAAGCGCCGACCCCGGGCCAGACTGCTGACCAGACCCAGGATCTCCGTGCGTTCGTCCTGGTTCAGCAGGTTGGTGTAGCCGGTATCCATGTTCACGGCCGGGATCAATCCTGCGGCCCAGGTGCGTTCCACCAGGCGGGCATAGGCGTCGAGGTCGATGGAACCGTCCGGACGAAAGGGAAGAAGGACGGCCGAAATGCCTTCGATGGGACGGCGCGGGCGAAGCGGAGGAATTTCCATGTTGGACTCGGAACAGCATGGGGAACCCGCTCCTCCAAGAAAAGCCCGACTGAGACGGCCTGACGGCGGGGCGCATCTGGAGTTGGTCCTTACCGGGACCGCGATGGGGACAGAGGGGGAAAATCAAGATGCACCCGACCGTAGGCCGTTCCCCCTTGGATACCGAAGCGCCCGTCCAGCGCCCTTGCACGTCCGGAGCGTTGAAAATGTTTGGGGTTCAGTCTCAACCTCCCGTCATGCGCCACCAGCCGATTGATCCACAGCTTTTTATCTCCCACCGGGAACGCCTCCAGCGCTTGCTCCTCCCCCAGTCTCTCGTGGTGGTCAATGCCAATGACCTCGTCCCCACCAACGCCGACGGACTGGTGCCGCCCGTCCCCAATTCCGATCTCTTTTACCTCACCGGCGTGGAACAAGAGGAAAGCATCCTCCTGCTGTTCCCGGACGCCGATGATGAACGCCAGCGCGAAATCCTGTTCCTCCGCGAGACCAATGATCTGATCGCCACCTGGGAGGGCCATAAACTCACCAAGGAAGAAGCGCAACAGGCGACCGGCATCCGGCGTATCGAATGGCTTTCGGCCTTCCCCGCACTGTTCCACCGCCTCATGTGCGAAGCCCAGCATGTCTATCTCAACTCCAACGAGCACAAGCGCGCGGTCATCGCAGTGGAAACTCGGGAAGCCCGCTTCGTCCGGTCCGTCCGGGAGCAGTACCCGTTGCATAACTATCAACGGCTCGCCCGCCTGATGCACCGGCTGCGGGTGGTCAAGTCGCCCGCGGAAATCGCCCTGTTGCAACAAGCATGTGATATCACCCGGGCCGGCTTCGAGCGGGTGGCGCGCTTCGTCAAGCCCGGGGTCAACGAATGCGAAGTGGAAGCCGAGTTTGCTCATGAGTTCACGCGCCGCCGGGCAACGTTTGCTTACAGCCCGATCATTGCCGCGGGGGCCAATGCCTGCGTGCTGCATTATCTGGACAACCGCCAGCCCTGCCGCCACGGCGACCTGCTGCTGCTGGACGTGGCTGCCTGCTACGCCAACTACAACGCTGATCTCACCCGAACCCTTCCCGTCAGCGGCCGGTTCACGCGCCGCCAAAAGCAGGTGTACAACGCCGTCTTGCGCGTGTTACGCGCCCAGATTGCCGGACTCACCCCGGGCAAAAAGTGGCAGCAATGGCAGGACGAGTCCGAGGAACTCGTGGCCCGTGAATGCGTGGACCTCGGCTTGCTTCGCCCGCGCGACTTGAAGGTCAAGGTCGAGGATCCCATGAAACGGCCGGTGAAGAAATATTACATGCACGGTTGTGGTCATCCCTTGGGACTCGATGTCCATGACGTGGGATTTATGACCGAACCGTTCGCCCCCGGCTGGGTGATGACCGTTGAGCCGGCGATTTACCTGAAGGACGAAGGCTTCGCGGTCCGCTTGGAGAATGACGTCTTGATTACGGAAAATGGGGTCAAGGACCTGATGGCGGACATCCCCATCGAGGCCAGCGACATCGAAGCGCTCATGGCGGAGGAATGTCAGTAATCAGTAATCAGT
>CAYYSX010000150.1:3420-14406 GCA_964474315.1 uncultured Verrucomicrobiota bacterium
GGCCAGCGACATCGAAGCGCTCATGGCGGAGGAATGTCAGTAATCAGTAATCAGTGGTTAGTAATCAGTGGTCGGTGGTCAGTTGGAATACCGGTGTGTCCAGTTACCACAAACCACGGACTGCTGACTAATTTACAATTCCTGCATTCCCTTCGCCAGATCCCTCCGCAGTCGTTCCCGGTTGATGGCGTCGTGGAATTCCGCCGGATTGAAGTCATCCGTCAGGACGATGCCGTGCCGCGGGTCGGTTTCATGGATCCGGTTCAGGACCGCCCGCACTTCGTCAACGACGGAGGCATGGACGGCACTCAGGTCGGCTGGGCGACGGACCTGGAGCGGAGCGGGGGAGGCCAGGAAGAAGGCGTTGCCGTTGAGCGCCACATGCAGGCGTACTTCCGCAAACACCGCGCGGAGCGTCCGGGTCAGCGACGCGAGGAGGAAATCCCGACCGGGCTTGGGATTGCCAAAGCAATTGATGACCAGAACTCCGTTGGTGGTCATGACGTCGCGCATCGCGGTGAACGCCTCGCGGGTCATCAAATGCGACGGGGAGGAATCCCCGAGGAACGCATCGAGCACCACCGCATCGTACCGGTTGGTGCAGCCGTTCAGGAACTGACGGCCGTCTCCCAGCGTCAGGTTGAACTTCGAGTCATCGAGGTCGAAATAGTTCCGCGCGACCGGCACCACGGCGGGGTTGATTTCCACCACGTCCACCGCCGCCCCTTCTTCGGCGAACAAGGACGGCACGATTCCAATCCCCATGCCGATACACAGAATTCGGTCGAGCTTTTCGGCGTGGGACCGGGCGAGGCTGTGCAAGGCATAAGTGAACACCGAGGCGCTTTGGCGGGTGGAGGGCACGTAGGTATTCTGTACCAGATAATCGTTGACGTAGAAACGCACGGCGCCGTTGGTGGTCTCCACCACCTGCAACTGGCCGTAATTGGAGTTGCCCCGGTAAAGTTGCCGGACCAGGGCAAAGCGTGGCTGCAGATCCATCATCACCGCGCCGCCGCCCACGCCCAGGATCGCCACCAAGGCCGCCGTGGCCTTCATCCGTTGCCGTCCCCACTTCAGAAAATGAACCAGTGCCACCGCCGCAATCACGGAGGCCGTCAGATACATCGTGACGGAGTTGGGCGCGAGCGGGATGAACATATAGCCGATCAACGCCGTGCCGACCAAGCTGCCCACCGTGCTAACGGCCGAAAGCCGCCCGACATGGCCGCCCACATTATGGAGGTGACTGGCCAGGAACCGAATGAGGAAGGGACAAGTCAGAGCGAGCAGGGACAACGGAATGAAGAACAGAAACGTCGAAGCCAGCAGCGAACCCAAGGGCAGCGAAAACTCCAGACACCGGAGCGCCACCCAACGAACGCCGAGAACGGTCAGACACAGGTAAAAGGCGGCGAACAGCATCGCCCCAAACAATCGATTCATGTGGTTCGAGGCATCGGCCCAGCGGCCGCCCAGGTAATAGCCGAAGGCGAGCGACGCCATGGCCACACCGATCTGGGCCGTCCAGACGAAATGGGAAGTGCCTAGATACGGGGCCAGCATCTTGGCGCCGAGGATCTCGACGATCATGATGGCGGCGCCGTTCACCGCCGCAGTCAGCAGGAGAAAGCGGCGTTGCATCGGGCTCAGGACGATGGGCGCGGATTCCGGGGAAGAACTCACGTCAGAAGGATAAACAGCATCGGTTGTCCGGCGAGAGCGGAAAGAGGAAAGAGAACGGAGGACCGAAGCGGAAGGCCTGTCGCGTCGGCTGTCCTCAGCCTACCGGGCGGGTGGAGTCGCTTGGGGACCACGGGAACGAACGGGCGGGGAGAAGAAGAAGACGCCGGATGCTCTCGGCGGCTAAGAAAAGGAGGACCCAAAGGACGAGGTCATCCCTCCAATCAGGTCGCGCGACGTCGTAGCCGCCGCCGGAAGAAGGCGCATTCTTTCCGCGGCGCACAACGGGAATGAGGTCATGGGACAAACGACGGATTCCAGGGAGTGGATCCTGGGCGCATCTCAGTTTATTGCAGTCTTGTCAGGGATTTTTCGGGAATAGCCCAGCGTTTCAACGCTGGGTTGAGCGAAAGAGGTGTCGAGTCCTGGCCGGGACGGCAGAAAGACGGGCCTTTTTCTTTCGTCCCTGCCGGGACTGGCTTTCGCCGCTTCCGCCACCCACCGATCAATCGGTGGGCTATTTCCGGTCCTCCCTCCGGGACTGCAATAAACGGAGAGGCGCCCGTGGATCCTCTTCCGGCCGGAAAGCCGTTTACGAGAACCGAGACCTGCGGTACGAACCAGGGTCCGACCGAGGGCTGGTCGGTGAATCAACTGTTAGGCATCCACGCACCCATGAGTATCGAAGCGTCCATGATTGGCTACTACGCCGAGCGGGCCGGCGAATACGAACGCATCTACCAAAAACCCGAGCGCCAGGCTGACCTACAGAAGTTGCGTGGCTTCGTCGAGAGCACGTTCGCTGGCTCGGACGTTTTCGAGGTGGCTTGCGGCACTGGATATTGGACCGAAGTGCTGGCGCGCTCGGCGGCGTCGGTCGTGGCCACGGACATCAATGAGGAGGTATTGGCTATCGCTCGCTCCAAAGGCCTGGGGCAGAAGGTCGCGTTGAGCAGGGGAGACGCTTATGCTCTACCTTTGTGGCCGCAGCGGTTTACTGCGGGTCTATCGGCTTTCTGGTGGTCACACGTTCCGCAATCCAAGCTTCCAGATTTCCTGCGCGGCTTTCACCGCGTTCTTGCTCCTGGGGCGAGAAGATCGACGTGGGCGGCTACGGACTAGCGGCGCGCTCGCCTTAACAGGTCGCGAACCTCGCCGTCCGTCGTCTGCGAGAAGTCTTCATACCACTGGCCGACGCTGGAGAAGTCCTCCGGTGTCATCACCCCGACCCATGCGTCCACGTCTTTCCGCAGCTTGCGCGCGGTGGATCCGGCGGCGGCGGGCGTGGCCACCACGAGGCAACCGACACCCATCTGCCGGAGCGCTTCGACCGCGGCTTGCATGGTCGAACCAGTCGCGATGCCGTCGTCCACCAAAATCACGGTGCGCCCCGACACGTCGAGGGCGGGACGGTCGTCGCGATAGGCCCGTTCGCGCCGTTCCAATTCGCGTTGCTCACGCGCCGCCACGGCGTCGATGACCTCGTCAGAAATTCCCAACGTCTCCACCACTCGGCGGTTGAGCACGCGCACCCCGCCGCTGGCGACGGCTCCCATCGCCAGCTCCTCTTGTCCGGGCACCCCGAGCTTGCGCACGACGAGCACGTCCAAAGGCGCGTTCAACGTCCGCGCTACCTCATAACCCACCGGCACCCCGCCGCGCGGCAGCGCCAACACCAGTACGTCGGGGCGATTGGCATAGTTCGTCAAGCGCTGCGCCAACCGTTGGCCGGCCTCGATTCGATCTCGGAATGGTTTCATCAGGAGGGCCTTTTTGATTGGGTTGAGACTGCCTCAATTTCAGTGCGAACCGAATCCACGGCGTCGCTGGAGAAAATCTCGTTGACGAGAGCCATTCGTGCTGTGCAGAGATTGTTCAACGCTCTCCCCTTTTGGGGAAACGGGACGATGACTGCCAGCCGGGCGCCTGCCGGGCTCTTTGGTGGTGCCTCGCAGCGCCGGTGGGCAAGGCAAAATCCAGCTCAATCTGCCCAAATCCGGACCAGCCATCTGACCCAACAGCGGGTAGGGTGAAGCAGTGAATGAAACGCGTCATTGATTCCAGTGAAGTGCTCGGCACCGTGGAAATAGCCGAGGGAACGTGCGAAGTCTGCGCGTCGGCCACGGCTGGTTTCGACGAGACCGCCGGTCGGCTGATCGTGAAGCTGGAGGCGTTTCTACGCACCCAGAACCTGCGCGCGAAGGAGAAGCAGTGGCACGCGGCTTGGTTGCCGAAGTCAGAAACCGTCACGGAAGCCGTGGCCGCGGGCGAAGCGAGCGACGTGGCCCGGGACATTTTCCATCGCTGGGTCCGGAAAGTGAGCGAGACGGCCTCCAGTTCCCCCACCCGACACTTTCGTCGAATGAATCTTTAACCAAAGGATACACCATGCTCCCCAAATATACCGTTGAATACGCGATCCAGTTCCATCGGCACGCGCAACCCAATCGTTATTCGACCGACGACCCGGTCGCGTGCGAGGAATTCATCGAGGAACTGCTGGAGCGCGGTCTGGCCATCCGCGCCATCAAACACGAGGGACTCGACCTGCCCAAGAATCAGTTCGACCGGATCGTGAAGACTGCCGCCGGAATGATGACCGCCAAACGCCTCTGCGCTTCGCTCGGCATCAACGCGGACGAAGAGAAGTTTCGCTTCGGATTTTCGGCGTGAATCCGCCCCAGGCAGCCGCCCTCCGTTGGTCTGCGGAGTCTCCCGGTACGGGGTGGTTTCTGACCGGCAAAGGGGAAGCGGAGGAAGGCAGGTTAAAAACCTGCGGTACAGCAGGCTCAGAGGCCTGCGCTACGGGGGGCCGCGGAGAAATGCCGTCCAGTCGTCCGGCGTATCCACGTCGCTCAGTGCGCGCAGTAACCTGACCGATAATCCGGCCTCAGCAGCCCGTTGCAGCGTCTCAGTCCGAACCTGCGAGCTACCCCACGAAATCTCTTGGAACACCGCCGGACAGGACCGGCGAAGTCCAATCAGCCAGTAGCCCCCATCCGTGGCCGGACCGAGCACGAGATCGACCGATTCGAGAGCCGCGAAGGCCGCTTTCAAGTCGTCCGGCTTCAGGAACGGGCAGTCGGTGCCGATCACCACCACCCGTGTTCCACCGTGGGCCAAGGTCGCGGTCACCGCCCGATCCAGGCGCTCGCCCAGGTCGCCCCCTCCTTGCGGAATCCATTTCCAGCCGGACCGACTCCATCCGCTCATCTCGCCCGCTGCTTCGTCCGGCGTGAAACGCAGCTCCACATCGGGCCAGGAGGAGACCGCGCGCAGCGTCAACTCCACCAAATGCCGGTAGGCCGCGAGCGCCGCCTCCGGACCTATCCCAGCCGCCAGCCGGGTCTTGACCTTCCCCAATTGGGGCGCCCGAAGAAAGACGATGAGCCGGTGTACTCCCACGAACGGAGGCAGACTTGGCTTGACCCAGTAAATTCAGCAAGCCGCGGATGCCACCCGGGTTGCTCCTGAGCGGGTCAGAGTCCGGCCGGTTGTACTGCAGATTTTGAATCTGCCGTATCGCCGGCTGGTAGCCGGCCGAGCGCGGCTTCGCATCCACGGGTCGAACGCCCCTTCCAGGACGGTTCGGGCGGGAACCGGGAGGTTGGAGCTTGGCCTTTGGAGCTTTTCCCCATCGCGGTCCCAGTAAGGGCAAATTCAAGATGCGCCCCGCGGTACGGCTTGGACCATTCCCGTCCGAGCTCTCGGGGAGTATCCTCTCCAGCGATGGCCAGCTTGGACCTTCGCTTTCACCGCGGTGCCGTGCATCTGCCGGCAGCACGCCTGTGGCTTGATGCTCATGAGCCGGTCGGCGCGGAAGAGATCGTCTTCGTCTCGCACGCCCACAGTGACCACACGGCCAGACACGCGCGCGTGATCCTCTCCGAACCCACCCAGAAGCTGATGCGAGCGCGGGTACCCGGAGAGCGCGAGGAACATGTCCTGCCATTTGGTCAGCGTCATGACGGCACGCCGCTGGGTCTCGGCCACCGGGCGCTGACGCTGCTGCCCGCCGGACACATCTTCGGGTCGGCGATGGTGTTGTTGGAGGACGAGTCCGGTTCACTGCTCTACACCGGCGACTTCAAGCTCCATCCCGGGCTAAGCGCGGAACCCTGCGAGCCTCATCCAGCGGAGACGCTCATCATGGAAACCACCTACGGACGGCCGGAGTACGTGTTTCCGCCGGTGGCCGAAGTGATGGCGGGCGTGATCCGTTTCTGCCGGGAAGCGTTGGATAACGACGAAGTCCCGATACTGCTTGGCTATTCGCTCGGCAAATCGCAAGAAGTGCTTAGCGGTCTGGCGAACGCGGGACTCCCGGTCATGCTAAGTGAACCCGTCGCCAAACTGACCCGGGTGTATCAGTCGTTGGGCCGGCAGTTTCCTCCCTACCTCCTCTTGGATCCGGCCACGGCGGCGGGACATGTCGTCTTGGCACCACCCGGTTCGACCACGGCCGTCTTGCGACGGCGTTTGGGATCCTGTCGGGTGGCCATGCTGACTGGCTGGGCGGTCCATCCCAACTGCCATTTCCAGTATCGCGCCGACGCCGCGTTTCCCTTGAGCGATCACGCCGATTTTCCCGGCTTGGTGGAGTTCGTGAAACGGGTCGCACCGCGCCGGGTGTTGACGCTCCATGGATTTGCCGCCGACTTTGCTATTCACCTCCGCCGGTTGGGGTTCGACGCCCGCGCCTTGGGTGAAACCGAACAGTTGGATCTTCCGGTCCCTGGCCTCTTGACCGCTCCGAGAAGGCGGGCCAGCAACCTGAATCAGCAGTCCCGATCCGAAGCGCTGAAACGGGAGGAAGGAGAGGACGAGGAAAAAAGGCCGGAGCGATTTTGCCGGTTTGTCCGCATCTGCGAACAGATCGGCGGAGTGACCTCGAAGCTGGAGAAACAGCGGCTCCTGACTGCTTATCTGAGGCAGGTCCCACCCGAACATCTTCGGTCGGTGGTCACCTGGTTCACCGGCGTCGCGTTGTCCGCTTCGTCCGACCGGAGACTCGCCTTGAGTTGGTCGCTCATCCGCTCCGCCGTCGGCGAAGCAGGCGGCCTGACCCCGGCGGAGTTCCGTCAGGTTTATCTCAAGCACAGTGATGCTGGGGAAACCGTGACGGAAATCCTGGCCGCTCGAAACCCAGACCGACCCAGCGCTCCGCCCCTCGATCTGGCCGGAGTGGAACAATTGTTCGAGCAGTTGGAATCCGCCCGTGGCTCCCTCCGCAAACAACCCCTCTTGGTGGAAGCGCTGAACCGCTGTTCACCTCGGGAAGCCCGGTTCCTCATCAAAATCTTGCTGGGTGACCTGCGTATTGGCCTCAAGGAAGGATTGGTCGAGAACGCGGTGGGCGAAGCATTTCGGGTTTCCGCGGAAGAACTCCGCACCGCGCACCAGATTCTAGGCGACCTTGGGGAGGCGGCCGGACTGGCCCGGGAAGGAACCCTCCGGCAGGTCGGACTGACTCCGTTTCGTCCGGTGCGAATGATGCTCGCTTCGCTTGAGCCGGATGCGGCCGCGATCCTGGCGCGCGTCCAGGGGTGGAATGCCTCCGGCTCCTTTCCGGCATCCGGAGTCTGGATCGAAGAAAGCTATGGCGGGATCCGCTGCCAACTGCATGCCGTCGGCGGACGGGTAGCCCTCTTCGGCCGTGATCTCGAGGATATCACCGCCACCTTTCCTGAACTCACCGACGCGGCGCGGGCCTTTCCGGACCACGTGATTCTGGACGGCGAGCTGGTGGCCATGGATGGCGGGCGAGTGCTTCCCTTCGACGAACTCCAGCGCCGCCTCGGTCACCCGGAGCGGGACCTGTTCCTGGAGCGGGAGATTCCTGTTTGTTTCGTGGCCTCGGACTTGTTGTGGCGAAACGGCCGTGACCAGGTGCGTGAGCCTTTCATCCGACGTCGGGCCACTCTCGACGCCCTGCCTCTTCCTCCCGGATTCCTGCGGGTCCGGATCGACCCTGCCTATTCCGCTGCGGAGGTCGATCGGGCTTTGGTCGGGGCTCGAACCCAGGGCAACGAAGGTCTGGTGATCAAGGATCCGACCTCGGCCTACACCCCCGGCCGGCGCGGTTGGTTGAGACTCAAGCCGAATGGGACGCTCGTTACGCTGGACGGCGTGTAGCGGACACGACGCACGAGCACGGCCGACACGAAGGGGTCCTGAGAGACGACACCTATGCCGTGCAGGGGGAATCGGCCGGCCGGCTCAAGGTCTTTGGCCAGGCGTACCGTGGATTGACTGGATGCGAAGATAGCCCGGCGCACGACTCACTTTCTGGCGGGTGGCATCCATTAGTTTGGCCGGCTTCGGGATGGCGTCCCTCCATAAGCCCGGAGCCGCCGAGGGGACGGGCGCACTCTTTTCGTTACAGCTCCCCCCAAACCCCGTAGGACAGAGCATCGATCGAGGGAATTCCATCGCCTTCCAGGTGGCTACGTTGCTGCGGGTCACAGACCCGCGCTCCCATCCCCGGCGACTCCGCCCGCGCTCCACCCATTGTCAGCGTCTCCTTCCGTCAGCGGCGGCAACGAAATCGAGATGAGGCCTCCCGCCGCCAATCTTTACGAGATTCTTGACATACATTGAACTGCTATGCATAATTCTGCCATGTACACTCGAATTCGAGTTCATCAGCGTGACCCGCGAAGCCATGGAGATTAACAAAGACCTGATCGCCGCCTCCTCCACTCCGCTCGTCCTGGCGATCCTGGCCGAAGGAGACAGCTACGGTTACAGCATCCTCCAGCGGGTGCGGGAGTTGTCGGGAGGGCACATCGAGTGGACGGACGGGATGCTCTACCCCGTTCTGCACCGGCTCGAGCGGCTCGGCCACGTCAAGCCCCGATGGGAAACGGCGGAGAGCGGCCGCCGTCGCAAGTATTACCGAATCACCTCCCAAGGTCGGGCTCAGCTCGCTGAGGACCGCCGACAGTGGCAAACGGTGGACGCGACGCTACGGGGCATCTGGCAGGTGCTCTCCCCTTCCGTTGCGGTCCGCCTCCTGGCCTCCGCCGCCTCACTGGCACACGAAGCCTGAGCGATGCCAGATCCCAATCACGCGGTCGCCCTCGAGGAGCAGATCAACCAATGGCGGAGCTATCTCCGCCACCGGCAGGCGATCCACCCCGTGGACATCACGGAATTGGAAGACCATTTGCGCGAACAGATCGCGGTCTTGGTCGAGGCGGGGCTCGCCACCGATGAAGCGTTCCTGGTGGCGGTGAAGCGCATGGGCAGCCTCGACGCCCTGTCACGGGAGTTTGCGCGCGAGCACTCGGACCGCCTGTGGAAGCAGCTCGTGCTCGTGCCGTCGGATTCCGGAACGTTGCGAGCGCCGGGGGTAACGGATGCCCTCGTCGCGTTCTGCCTGGCGGTGGCGGCGGCCGTGGCGATCAAGGCGCCGGCGCTCTTCGGAGCCGGACTGACTGAGGAGGTCAGCGGCGAGATCGCCCCGTTCTACGTCCGCAATCTAAGTCTTTTCGTGCTGCCGTTCCTGACCGGCTACTTCGTCTGGAAGCGGCAGCTCGATATCCGCGCCGTTCGCTGGCCGGCCGTGGCATTCGTCGTCGCCGGTGTCTTTGCCAACGTCTATCCGTTCGCTCCGTTCGGCTACACCGAGGCGCTCACGGCGCTACACCTGCCGATCGCGCTTTGGCTGGTCGTGGGCATCGCCTACGCCGGCGGCCGCTGGAGCCAGGTCGAGGGCCGCATGGACTTCATTCGATTTTCGGGCGAGCTGTTCATCTACTACGTCCTGATCGCCCTCGGGGGCGGCGTCCTCACGGGGTTCATGGCGTTGATCTTTCAGGCCATCGGGATCGACGTCGGGCCGTTCATCGCGTCGTGGTGGCTGCCCTGCGGAGCGGCCGGCGCCGTCGTGGTCGCCTCCTGGCTGGTGGAAGCGAAGCAGAGCGTGATCGAGAACATGGCGCCGGTGTTGACACGTCTGTTCACGCCGCTCTTCGCCGCCGTGCTGATCACGTTCCTGGGAGCCCTATTGTGGACCGGACGCGGGGTGGACATCGAGCGGGACGTACTCATTGCCTTCGACCTGCTCCTGGTGGTCGTCCTCGGCCTGCTGCTCTATTGCGTCTCCGCCCGGGACCCTCGGTTGGCCCCCAACATCTTCGATATCGCGTCGGTCGTGCTCGTAGTCAGTGCCCTGCTGGTGGACGCGGTCGCGCTGTGGGCCATCGCCGCGCGCATCGCCGAGTTCGGCTTCACACCGAACCGCGTGGCCGCCCTCGGCATGAACATGATCCTTCTGGTCAACCTGGCGTGGTCCGCCGCGCTCTACCTTCGATTCCTGCGGGGACGCGGATCGTTCACGAGTCTCGAGCGGTGGCAGACGGATTATATCCCTGTCTATGCCGCGTGGGCGGCGATTGTCGTGATCCTCTTTCCGCCGCTGTTCCGATATATCTGACCTACCATCCCCAGTATGCAAAAAAGCATTGTGCGCATTGCGATCGGGACCGGGCTCATCCTGTCGATACCGTTGCTCTTGCTGCTTCTGGCCCTTTGGCATTGGAAACCGGGCGCTCCGGTTTTGGCCATTCTTCTCCTGTTCGGTGGTGTCGGTCTCGCTTACAAACTGGTGACGAAAAAAATGAGCAAGGCATACCGATTCGCTGTCGGTGTGGCACTTGCGGCCGTGTTCCTCCTCGTTTGGATGAATGCGGCCGTTGGCGGCATTCTTGGGGACGATCCCGCCAACATGATGTATTTCGGGGTGCTCCTGGTCGGATTCATCGGCGCGATCATCGCACGCCTGGAGCCACGGGAAATGTCACGCGCGTTGTTCGCAACGGCGTTCGCTATGGCGTTAGTCCCTGTGATTGCGTTGGTCATCGGGACGCCCGCTTTTGCCAACGGTGTGGCGGCCGTGTTCGGCCTCCATTCATTCTTCGCCATGCTGTTTGTCGGGTCAGCGCTTTTATTTCGACACGCAAATGCCAATCGCTTATGAAAATAATATTCGCAACTCTACTGACCTTGGCGTTGTCCACCGCAGTCCATGCGCAGACGCTGGATACCGCCAAACTCGACCAGTTTTTTGACCGGCTCGCCGAAAAGAACAAAGCCATGGGGAGCCTGACCATCGCCCAAGACGGAAACGTTCTTTACACCCGCGCCATCGGCTACAGCCAGATCAACGGGACCGAAAAGAAACCGTTGACCGCGGCGAGCAGATTCCGACTCGGTTCGATCACCAAGATGTTCACTGCCACGATGATCCGAGACACTCGACCACATGAAAACGATGAGGGACGGCGAAGGGTCTGGAAT
>CAYYSX010000151.1:0-7841 GCA_964474315.1 uncultured Verrucomicrobiota bacterium
GCGCTTTGCCCTTCGACCGAAGTACTCCCGAGATAACCGCCCATGCGCTACGGGCTTGGCAGGCGTGGTTGCCCCATTTGCCGTCCCCGGTCGGCCAACGAATCCACCGGGCCATGGATCGCGCCCTTCGGTTTCTGGCCCGAAGCCAGGGCGCGAACGGTCAATGGTTGCCTCTGTGGTTCGGCAACGAACACGCCCGGGACGAAGCCAACCCGGTCTATGGAACCGCCCAGGTCCTGCTCGGACTCCGCCATCTCGACCTGGCTCCGATGGGGATGCTCCATGACCACGGCGCAGGGTTCCTGGTGTCCCAGCAAAATTCCGATGGCGGCTGGGGAGGAGCCTCGGGCGCGCCGTCATCTGTCGAAGAAACGGCGTTGGCGCTTCAAGCGTTGGCCGAGGACCGAGCGACCCGCTCGGCGACCTCTCGGGGAGCGGAATGGCTGGTTCGCGCCGTTCGTTCCGGGCCAGAACTCGTGGCTGCGCCGATCGGCCTCTATTTTGCCCGGCTGTGGTATTACGAACGCCTCTACCCGCTCATCTTTGCTGCGGGAGCCCTGGGGTGTCTCGACTCACAGGAGCCGTGACTCGTCACCCTTCTCCAACTTGAGCAGGTGTTTCTTCAGCACTTCCACCTGCTTGGTAAGCTCGAACAAGGCGCGCAGTACCTCCGCCTGGGTGGCTTCCTGCTGCAAGCGGGGGACCAGCGGATGAATCGCGGTGATCTCCTGACTGATTCGGAGAGCGTGCTGGCGGATGTTCTGGACGGCTTCGGAGGAGGTCATGGCGAACGATGAGGTCTGGGAGGCGCCGATCGTCGGCGTTCAAGGGAGGTTTTCGAGGTCAGCCTGATCCTTGGCCCGGCCGCTGGCCCGCTTGTTGAGCTTTAGATCTTCGAGTCCAATCAGGTTGACGGGAACCGTATCATAGATCACCTGAACCCGGCGGGACCAAGCCAAGGGAAAGTCGCCACCGGAAATCCGATTCAGGATTTCGATCAGGAACGGGCGGGCGCCGAAATGAGTAACCATCTCCGGGTCCAGCAACTGGTCCCGAGTCAGCCCTGCCATCTCGTCGGCAAAGAAGTCCCGGACGGCGGCGATCACCCGGTCCCCATTTTCTGGGGTGGGGTTGATCCAGAGGTCCAGGTCCGAGGTGACTCGTGGATAACCATGGAAGGAGACGGCGTGCCCTCCGATCAAAAGGTATTCAGCCCCAGCGGCGTTGAGACACGTGAGGAATTCTCGAAAGTCGGGCGGCAGGGGGCGGGGCTCCATAGTTCAGTTCCCGGAGGTATTCCAAATGCCAGAGTCGCTCTTCCGGGGTCCGCCAGTGCCAGAACGCCCGTTGTTTGGCGTCGGCCTCGGCGAATCCTCGCGAGAAAGACACGAGTGGCTGGATGACGCGTTGGCTCACGGCGTAAGTATCTGCTCGGGCGCGGATCATCTCAATGCCGCGCTTCAGTTCTCTTGGGAGCCCAAGTTCCCGGGTCACGGTTGGAATCCCTCATCCCAGTCGGACGGCGCCTTGAACCTTGGGACGTGGGATTTCTTTGGGCTTTGGCCTTTGGAGCTTCGCCCCTCCGGGACACGCAGAATCCTCGTTTTTGAGCTTTGAACTTTGAACTTTGAGCTTTCCCGCGCCCATCACCACCCCGCCTCCTCCAGCCGCCGCACCTCCGCCTGCACCACGCGGCCCACCCGGTGCCGCGCCAGGTACACCTGTGCGAGACCCACCCCCAGCGTGCGCGCCACCTCCGCCGGCTTCCAACCCTTTACCGCCGAGCATTCGAACACCTGGAACTGCAGCGGACTGACCTGCGCCTTGGCCCGGTCCAACGCCAGCGCGAAGACCTCCTCCCGCCACGCCGTCTCCCAGTCCGGCCCGTCAGCGACGACGGACTGGGCCGCCTCCGCCCCGGCCATGTCCAGATCCGCGGCGTTCGCCAGCGGGCCCCGGTGCCGCCGGCGCCAATGGTCCGCCACGCGACGGCGGGTGACCGTGTGCAGCCAGGTACGAAAGGCGCAGCGGGCCGGGTCGTAGCGAAACTGCGGCATGGCCTGGGCCACGGCCACGAGCGTGTCCTGCGTCACCTCCCGCGCCGCCGCCTCGTCCAACCCGGCTCGCCGCGCAATGCGGTGGATCAAATCCCCGTACGTCTCCACGAAGCGCCGCCAGGCGGGGTCATCGCCCGCGTCCACCAGTCGGGTCAGCAAGCTGGCGCGGGTAGGCAGGGAATCGGTGGTGGCGCTGTCCGGCATGATCGTGCGACGCAAGGCCGCACCCGTTTCATCGGCTGAACACGGGGATTCTTTCAAGCCGAAGAAAAAAAGTTCACATCAGGTGAAAGGAAACGGTGGGGGAGGCGATGAAAGGATTGATGAAATTCCAAGCCGCCACCTCCCGTTGGGGTAACGATCAGTTTTCTGATCCACCTGAGCACCGCCGCCTCAAGCGACCCAAATGCTCCTGCGTGCTTGTAACCTGTCGTCCGAGTCTGATCGCCGGTTGAACGTTAGGATCTCAAGCTTGAATGAGGTCAGCCCTCGGCGTCCGCTCTCTTTGGCGCTACAGTCAGCTAGAAAGCCCTCAGCCAGAACCGACACCTGCAATACGAACCCCGTAGTTAATCACATTCTCGGCGCTTGCTCGCGTCTTTTTTATCCAAGCTACTTTAATCCAAACATACAAATGAAAGTCCTCCAAACCATCGGACGCCATGGCGGCCACCAAGAAGGCATCTTCCAATACAAGCGTGGCGCGAGTGGCGTCACCGTTGATGCGTCCATCGGACAGGCACAGCTCGATCCAAATACGATCCTCATCACGACCGAAGAGTGGACAGCGATTTTACAGGCGATCCAGAACTGCTCGCAAGCCACTTTCCGCTTGTCAGGTAGCAACCAATCCAATCCGCCGCCGCCAAATCAAGTGCTTTATGACGTCGTATCCCGAGCGGTACCGAATCCAGCCGACAACTGGTCTTGGAATGACTCGTGGAGAGCATACGTCGCAGCTATTCTTGAACATGAAGGTAGCATCGACCTTTATCATGGAGTTCTTGGTCAGCAACACGGAGCTTTTATCCCACTTGCACGCGATATTCCATGAATCGCAAACGTCGAACAAGGTGGGGCAGCTAACCATTGGGGCGCCATCTTTTCGATGCATTCATTAGTTCCAACTCACAACCCGAAATCGACATCCGACCCGCGGTCGGCTGAGCTTGACCGTTGATAACCATATACCATGCATCCACTTCCGACATTCCAATACAAGGCGTCGATTCTATCCACCATTTTCACCATATACGGCGCTCTTGCTCTTATCCTCGCCGTCGTATTGGGAATCCTTGCTTCACCGAGTATTGGTGCCATGATCGGCAGCCTTGGTGTCATCTACTTTGGGTTTGCACAAGTTATTGATTTCCTCGGCCGTACGGCGCATTCCACAGACCGGTCTTGTACTATCTTGGAGTCGTCAATCATTCAGCACCTGAAGAGCATTGAGAATCGCCTGTCTTCTACAGCACCATTTTATGTGCGCATAGACAGTGTTCCGGCGGCGCCTCCATCGCGCCCCACACGACCAGGAGCGGTTTATAATTACGCGGCAGACGGGGCGCAGCAGGACCCGTTTACGGCAGCGGATATGCGAGATCTTCGTGCAGGGGCGTGATCGCAGATGACACGCCAATCCCTGCGAGACGGTGAACCGCAGTGGCGTACGTTTCGTGACTTCCTGGAGATTTCAGCATAGTGTCAGCTCGGTTGGAAGGTTTGTCCTCCCCGTTCCCTGGCGGACGTGGTGAACTATCCCTAGTCCAACCCGCCAAGCGATGATAGACTGGGTCGTGTCGAAGCTCCGCTAGGAGGTCCAGGCTTGCCGTGCAATGCGGTGGGTTGAATCCCAGCAAGCCTTCACGAAGCGCCGCCAAGCGCCGTTATCGTCCGCGTCCGTGAGCCGGATCCGGCAAGCTGGCGCGGGTGGGCAGGGAATCGGTAGTGGCGCTGTCTGGCATGATCGTACGACGCAAAGCCGCACCCGTTTCATCGGCTGAACACGGGGATTCTTTCAAGCCGCAGAAAAAAGTTCATTTCGTGTGAAAGGAAAAGGTGCGGGTGGCGATAGAAGGACAAAATGGAATGCGAAATTGCCGCTTCCCGTTGGCTGTTGATCGGCTCTCCGACCAACTCGAATACCGCGGTCTTATGAAACCTACACGATCCAACTTGCCGGCAATCAACGCTAGAGGCAAACCCCGACAGGACAACGGCCAGTTTGTTGTGCAGCCGAACGTTACCGGCACTCCCCGCTGCATCGCTCAACTTGCGCAGCCATATCAAACATCGTCTCTCAATCAATACCACTAACATATGGCACAATACGCAATAGCATTCGACCTAGACACCAAAGCAATGACCGCTGCGGGCCTCACGCGAGGAGAAATTACCTCCGTCTATCAGCAGGAGATTCCCGAAGCTTTGACAGCGTCTGGCTTCACCGCACATCCACAGGGATCGCTGTACCACACGAAAGCCGAGGTCAACCCGATCGTGGCGATCATGCAATTGCAGGCATCACTTCGCAGTCAAGCTCCTCGGTTCTGCGAGTATGTCCGCCGCGTCCATGTTTTCCGCATGGAAGAATGGAGCGATGTCACCCGGCTCATTTCCACTGCGGGAGAGCCGGCAGCGTCACCACCTGCTGCGGACGAGGAGCTTGAGGAGGCAGACTATCTGCAGGAATAGCTTACTGGATTTCACATCACGTGTTTGCAACGATTGATACTACTAAACACCACGGCCAATAGAACCTTCCCTTATGAACACCCGAAACTCTGAACCCACACCGACTTCCTGGCTGCGATTCTCCACCGTGGCTGGCGGCTGGCGGTGGATCGAGCCGCGTTCCGCGATCCCTCGCCTGGGACTGTGGGTCGCGCTGGCGCTGCCGTGGTGCTTCCCACTGTGGATTCCGGCGGCCCACGCCCAGGTCGTCAGAATCCCCGACCCCGAATTGCAACAGGCGATCCGACGGGCGCTAGACAAGGCGGCCGGCGACCTCACCGTGGCCGACATGGAAGGCCTGACCGAGCTGGATGCCAGCAGCACCACGCGGGGGGGGATGAGCAGACCGCTCATTCAGTCACTGGAGGGTCTTCAGACTGCCAAGAACCTCGTTCGGCTCGATCTGGGTGGTTATTACTGGCGTGGTTCCAATTACCCGAACCTGTCAACGCGTGACCTGTCGCCGCTTTCCAGTCTGACCCACCTGCAAACTCTGGATCTCTCCTGGAACCAAATCACGAGCTTGACCCTGGCCGAGGGTCTTTCCAGCCTGCAAACACTGGACCTCCGGGGCAACGGACTTACGTCTCTGACCCTGCCCGAGGGCCTTTCCAGCCTGCAAACGTTGGACCTCTGGGGCAATCGTCTGACCGACTTCGATTTCTTGAGCGGTCTTTCCAGCCTGCAAACGCTGGACCTCGGGGACAACGATCTCTGGAGCCTGACCCTGCCGGAGGGCCTGTCCAGCTTGCAAACGCTGAGCCTCTACTACAACCGACTCACGAGCTTGACCCTGCCCGAGGGCCTTTCCACCCTGCAAACGCTGGACCTCGGGGACAACGGTCTCACGAGCCTGACCTTGCCGGAGGGCCTGTCCAGCTTGCAAACGCTGAGCCTCTACTACAACCGACTCACGAGCTTGACCCTGCCCGAGGGCCTTTCCACCCTGCAAACGCTGGACCTCGGGGACAACGGTCTCACGAGCCTGACCTTGCCGGAGGGCCTTTCCAGTCTGCAAACGCTAGATCTCTCCGGCAACGTCTCCGGCAACAGATTCCTCACAAGCCTGACCCTGCCCGAGGGCCTTTCCAGTCTGCAAGCGCTGGACCTTTCCTACAACCGACTCACGCGCCTGACCCTGCCCGAGGGCCTTTCCAGTCTGCAAACGATGGACCTCGCCTACAACCGACTCACTCGCCTGACTGTGCCCTGGCAGTTAGCCAAACTGACCTACTTGAACGTCACGGACAATCCCCTGGCGGAACTCAAAGTCTATGAAACGATCTTCGGCCGGCTTCAGGTCGATGGTTTTCCCAGGAACTGGATCACCGTCCTTCCTGCGGATCTGCGTTTCGGCCCCCCATTCGTTGCGAACGACGGCGGTATTCGGTTGCCTTTGAGCGGTCCGAGCGGTTGGCCGGTCCGCGTGCAGCGTAGCACCAACCTAGTGGATTGGGAGGATTGGAAAACCGTAACCTTCGAAGGAGCGGCCGTCGTACTGGCGGATGACCACGCACCCGGCTCGCTTTACTTTTGGCGGGCGATCGAAATCCTCACCGATCCCGGCCCGTGAACAGAGTAAGAGGTAAGGGGCAAGAGGGCAATTGAGCGACGAGGTCCGTCCTCTGCCTTCTGCCCTCTGTCCTCCGCACCCTTCGCCTAACCCGATGGATGTCCTGTCCCGAATGGCGCTTAATTAATCAAATCGAGAAAAATGCTGTGTTTAACGATAACTCCAGAGTTCCTAGTCTGCGGGCGATTTAGAAGCGAGTGCAACGAACGGTGGAAAACAAGGCAACGACGAAGGAGTCCTGGACCGCCTCGTCCAGTCCCGCCCGACACGCGATCCGGTGGATCAACTCGGCATAGACTTCCACAAAGCGCCGCTAGGCGGCGTCATCGCCCGTGTTCGGGAGCTGGGTCAGCAAGCTCGCACGCGTGGGTGGCGAATCGGTGGTGGCAGTATCCGGCATGATCGTGCGGCGCCCAACCGCACCCGTTTCATCGGCGGAACCCGGGGATTCTTTCAAGCCGCAGAAAGAAGTTCATTTCGCGTGAAAGGAAACGGTGGAGGCGGCGATGAAAGGATTGATGAAACGCAATGCTGCCGTTCCCTCGAGGACCGCTACGAGGGCAACCAATTCTGGAAACAATGCAGAAATAGGCTTTGACTCAATTACAACCATACTTGTGATAACTATCACTCGATTGTTCGGCTTAATCGCTTTAATCGCCCTCATCTGGGGATTCGCAGCGGCAACGGTTTGTTCGGTTCAGGGCCAATCCTTCCTCACAGATGGACTTGTCGGCTATTTTCCTTTGAACGGCAATGCGAATGACGAGAGCGGAAACGGAAATAACGGAGATCTCGGCATTGTCAGTTTTGTGCAAGACCGCTTTGGACTGGCAAATGGCGCGGCTTCCCTTGCCGGGAATTCGAGTTCGAGAATCACGATAAACTCAGCCGACTTCAACTTGCCGCCCGATTTCACGGTAAGTGCATGGGCCAATTTTGCGGCGGGCGTGGGCACGGGAAACCCACGCATTTTTAGCACGGGTGGATATGAAATCGGAACGCTAACCACCGCGGGTGATAGGCCTGTGTTTTTTAACAACGTGACCAGCACAGATGAGGTTTTTTTGGTCAATTCAAATGGCATCTCCGCTGGCGAATGGTGGCAAATTGTCGGGGTGCGAGCCGGGCCTCAGATGCTTCTTTATGTGAATGGTCAGCTTGCTGGTTCAACTGAAGTAACACAGGCACCCGATTACTCACGTCGGTTTGTTCCGACAATCGGAGTAAAATCTCGCAATGGATTCGACAGTTTTGGAGGAGCAGTTGATGATTTGCGAATTTACAATCGGGCACTTTCGGCCAGCGAAGTTCTGCAACTATACCTTTACGAGTTAGAGCCCGGTCCGGGAGAACCACCGCGGATCGCCAGTCAACCAACGTCGCAGGCGGTGGTGCCGGGCCAACCCGTGGAACTGAGCGTCCTGGGGGTGGGCGAAGGTCCGCTGACGTACCAGTGGCTCAAGGACGGAGAGGTG
>CAYYSX010000151.1:7941-14390 GCA_964474315.1 uncultured Verrucomicrobiota bacterium
TCTGAGGCAGATCAGGGCGGATACAAGGCGGTGGTCACCAATCCCCACGGCTCGGCCACCAGCGAGCTGGCGATTGTAGTCACGCGAGTCAATGGATTGGGGTGGTTCCCGTTTTGTGGGAATGAATATGCGGTGACGGATACGGCTCTGACTTGGCTTCAGGCGCAGGCACTGGCCGTTTCCGTGGGCGGGAATCTGGTAACGCTGGACGACGCCGTTGAGGAGTTATGGATCAAGGAGACATTCGGACGACAGCCGTTTTTCTGGATAGGGCTGAATGATGAGAAGGTTGAGGGAGTTTGGGAATGGGTCAGTGGGGAGGAATCGAATTATCGGAACTGGGCCGCCGGCGAGCCGAATGGTGGAGTAAATGGTGGAACAGATGAAAACTATGCGCTGATGAATTGGGGGGACGAGTGGGACGGGTGGAATGACGGATACTCACACTGGCTTTGGCCCGGTATTATTGAGCGACCCATAGCGCCTGGTCCGGGAGAACCGCCGAGAGTTTCGGTTCAGCCAACGTCGCGGGCGGTGGTGCCGGGCCAATCGGTGGAACTGAGCGTCCTGGGGGTGGGCGAAGGTCCGCTGACGTACCAGTGGCTCAAGGACGGAGAGGTGTTGTCCGGGCAGACCAACACGACGTTCCGCCTCGCGGCGGTCTCTGAGGCAGATCAGGGTGGATACAAGGCGGTGGTCACGAATCCCCACGGCTCGGCCACCAGCGAGCCGGCGATTATAGTCACGCGAGTCAATGGATTGGGGTGGCTGCCGTTTCGTGGGAGTGAATACGCCGTGACAGATACCGCTCTCACTTGGCATGAGGCGCAGGCACTGGCCGTTTCCGTCGGTGGCAATCTGGTAACGCTGGACGACGCCATTGAGGAGTTATGGATCAGGGAGACATTCGGACGACAAACGACCTTCTGGATAGGCCTGAACGATGAGAACGTGGAAGGAGTTTGGGAGTGGGTCAGTGGGGAGGATTCGAATTATCGGAACTGGGACTTCGGCCAACCGGATGCTGGAAGAGGTGAGAACTATACGTTGATGAATTATTCGTCATTTGGGATGTGGCATAACATATGGTCGCAAGCACTTTCGCAGGGTATTATTGAGCGACCCATGGCGCCGGGTCCGGGAGAGCCGCCGAGAGTTTCAATCCAGCCAACGTCTCAGGCGGTGGTGCCGGGCCAATCGGTGGAACTGAGCGTCGTGGGGGTGGGCGAAGGTCCGCTGACGTACCAGTGGCTCAAGGATGGAGAGGTGCTGGCCGGACAGACCAACTCGACCCTCCACATCACGGCGGTCTCTGAGGCAGATCAGGGCGGATACAAGGCGGTGGTCACCAATCCCCACGGCTCGGCCACCAGCGAGCCGGCGGTGATTCGTTTTGCGGACCTGCGGGAAGGCTTGGTCTTGCATTTGAGGCTCGATGGCGACGCGGTGGATGCCACGGGGTACAACGCGCCGGGAACGGTGCAAGGTGCGACGCCAACGGCGGATCGTTTCGGAGTCCCCAATGGCGCCATGCACTTCAACGGCGGGAGCCGGCACATTCGCATCGCAGTGACGAACTTGCCCGTGGGTGCCAGCGCCCGGACCCTGGCCGCGTGGTTCAAGAGGGATTCCGCTGACGAAACCCCGGGAGGCCTGGTGCATTATGGACAGGGAAATTGTACGGGCAAAATGACGGGGCTTGGAGTTTACTCCTCAGGGAGGGCATTCTTTTGGGGTGGGTGTCAGGACATAGAGAATCAGGAGCTAAGCATCGGGGACTGGCACTTTTTTGCCGCCTCGTATCATCCAGGTGGAACCGTAACTCTATTCGTGGATGGAACCACGACGGTCTATCCTTTTCCGGCGCTGGCTACGATTCTGACGGATGTCTGGATTGGCGCGGAGACGATTGATGGCGGAAATGGATTTCGCTCGTCGTTCGTGGGCGCCATCGATGATGTGCGCATTTACGATCGTGCGCTTTTACCTGAAGAACTCGAACTGCTTTACACCGTCGGTAACAGCATTCCGGCGGTGATCAGTACAGGTGAGCCGCAGACCGCGGCCAGCGGTAGTAATTTCGAGCTTTCGGTCAACACGGTGGGTGCCGCGCCGCTGTTCTTCCAGTGGTACCAAGACGGCGAGGTGCTGTCGGGCGCCACCAACGCAACGCTGTCGCTCATCGAGGTCGAACCGACCGATGCGGGGGCGTACAAACTGATGGTCAGCAATCTTTTTGGCTTGGCCTGGAGTCCGGCCATCCCGCTCACCGTGCTGCCGCCGCTCGATGTGAATGAGGTGTTGGACGTGGAGCTGCTGGGGTTCGCATCGAGGGACAGAGGTTCCTGGCGGGCCCACACAGCGGTGGTACGCGTCGGACAAAGTTCGCTGAGTTCCGGCGTGTTGGGGCACGGTGAGGCCACCACGGTGGCGACGTTTCTCCGCGGCCCCGGGGAGCTGGGCTTCTGGTGGCGGGTATCATCGGAACTGGGCTTCGACCGCTTCGAGTGTTGGATGGATGGGACGCGCGTCAGTGTCATCTCGGGTGAGCAGCCCTGGCAGGATCTGGTGCTGACTCTTCCGCCGGGACCGCACCAGGTGCGCTGGACCTTCCGCCGCGACCCGAGCGGCGACGGCGGCCAGAACCGGGCGTGGCTGGACGGCCTGCGCTTCGTCCCGGAGCCGGACGCGCCCGACACTTTCTCGCTCACGCAACCGCGCCTGCGGCGGCGGGATGGGTTGCTGTCCGCCATCCTAAACGGTCCGCCGGGCGTGTATGAGGCGCAGCTTTCGGCGGACGCCCAAGAGTGGGCGCCGTGGTTTACCGTCACGAACGAGACGGGTCACGTGGAGCTGCGATGGACGCGTCCCGAGGGTGGTGAACCGCGATTTTTGCGCGTGCGGCAGCCGTGAGCGGGTGGCGTCGGCGGTCGGCGGCCGGAGACCGCACCCAAACGATGTTTGGTTCTAGGGAGCGTACGCCTCTGGCGTGCCGAACCGGGCGTCCTCGCCCGGTTCTTCATGCACTGACGTTCCTCCGCGGGCGTCCTTCGCGAACGACGCCCAGGGAGCCGAACGGTCCACGAGGATCTCGGCGGGGACGCCGAGATCGACACGCGAGACGCGTGTGCTCCCCTTGTACCGCAGACATTCCTGTCTGCTGTTACGCAGGTTTTAACCTGCCCGCCCCGGAGGGGCACGCTGGGCGGGGGCGCCCCGGGTCGGCGGCGAGGCGCCGCCGACTGCACCCGGGGCGGGCGCGCTCCTCCAAGACAACGGAATCGTTCTGGCCCAGCCGTTTGACCCATACTTAACCGTGCTCCGTGAAGCGGAGCCATGGTGGGAGGTACAGAGGACAGGGTGCGGTGGGGACACTGCACGCTACAGGATTGTCCTACCCACCCCCTTTCAGGCACAAGTCGTACCGTGCTCAAGCCCCTGGTATTCGCGCTGGCCGCGCTGGCGGGAACGGCCGGTGGGAGGACCGCTGCGCTGGAGCCGGAGTTTGTCCGCATCGGCCAACCCCGAAATGTCGCCGATTTCACCGGCCTGGGCCGGGTGGATGAAACGTTTGAAATCCAACGCTACGAGGTGACGTGGGCGGAGTACGCCGCCTTCCTCAATGCGGTGGCCGTAGAGGCGGATCCGCGCGACCTGTGGCATCCTCCCATGCAGCACGCGCCGACCGGCGGGCTGGTCCGCGAAGGCGAGCCGGGTCGATGGCGTTACGTCGTCAAGCCCGGCCAGGAACGGTTGCCAGCGGTGTGGGTGACTTGGCACGACGCGGCGCGCTACTGCAACTGGCTCCATCAGGGCGCGCAGCCGGGCGGTGAGACGGAGCACGGCGCGTATGAGCTGCGCGGCGGGAATCCCCGCGGTCGGATCCGCACGGAAGGCGCCCGCTTTTTTCTGCCCAACGCCGATGAATGGTACAAGGCCGCTTACCACGAGCCGGATCCCGCCCGGCGCGGCGCGTCACGTTATTGGATGTACCCCACCCGTTCGGATCATGAACCGGTGCCCGAAGAGCCGCCGGGCGGAGTCAACTCAGGGCGCTTCTGGAATCGTACCCCCACCACCAACCCAGCGGTTCCGGTGGGATCGTATCCGGCCACGGCCAGCGGTTGGGGCGTGGCCGACCTGGCGGGCAATGTGTGGGAGTGGATCGAAACCCGCCAGAGTGCCCGCGGCGCTTCGGTAAGGAATGTGCCTTCGAACTGTGCTGCCACGCATCCGGATCCGTCCTACACCGGCAGATCAGAAGGATATCCGGAAGTGGGCTTTCGCGTGGCGCGGCGGCCGTGGGTACCGGTGCTGGAGGAGACGCCGGCGTCGCAGGCGGTGCGGCCCGGCGGAACGGCCGAATGGCATGCGGTAGCCACGGGCGAAGCGCCGTTGGCGATTCAATGGCATCTGGCCGGCGAGCGATGGGCAACGGGCGAAGTCTGCCACGCGACGTTGCCAGTAAACACGGATCGGCTGGGGCCGTTCACTGTCACGGTGACCAACCGGCATGGCCGGGTCGAAAGCGGGCCATTCTTTCTGTCGCGCGCCGATCTGGCTGAAGGGCTGGCATTGCACTTTCCGGGCGACGCCACCTGGCTGGCGAAGCACGCTGCGGAGGTACGCCGTCACGGCACCGGCGGGCGCAGCGTGCCGGACCGGCGGGGCGATGAAGAGGGTGCTGTGGCCTTCGACGGGCGCGGCGGTCTGCGGCTGCCGTTTCCGGCTCAGCCCCAGGGCAAGGCCCCGCGGACGCTGGCGGCCTGGGTGTGGACGGACGCCACGCCTCCGCCGCAGCCGGCCTTTGCCCACTCCGGGATGGGTTTCTGGGACAGGCGGATGTTTGGTCTCGGAGTCAGCGAGCAACAGCCTTATTTCTGGGGCGGTGGGCCTGACCTGAGGAGCAGCCTGCAGGTGGCGCCGGGAACGTGGAACTTCCTTGCCGTCGTGTACGAGCCGCCGTGGATGGTCTTTTGGGTGAATGACGAATCCGAGCGTGTTCCCACGCCGGAGCTGGCCACGATCTTTAGCGGCGGGCTGTGGCTGGGCGTGGACACGGCGAATGACGGCGTGGACTTCCACCGCTATTTCCAAGGCGCGCTGGACGAGGTCTGGGTGTACGGACGGGCGCTGGGGGCGGATGAGTTGAGGTGGCTGCGTGAAAGCCGGTAACGCCGGCCTTTCGTTCTGAAACAAAGTAAGGGCGCGCCTGGCGACTCTTTCCCAACGTCCTACGCGGCCGTGATCGCCACCACGCCGACAGAGCTGTCCGTCATCGTGGATTCGAGATCCAGCGTTTCCGCCACTTGGTCCACTCGCGGGTTTTCCCAGGTCATCAGGTAGAGCACCAGGGCGTGGCCGGCGCGTTCGGCAATGGGATTGTGTCCGCGCCAAACGATGCGTGCCGCCGGTGGCGCCGGGATCGGCTCGTGCAGCCGCCGCCAGCCGCCGTCGATCTCGTAGCCGAAGCGGATCGCCACGGTCTCCTTGTCCCCACCCGTGTAGCGCACGCGGTAACGCGCTATTTCCGCGCCTGCCGGCGCTGGCCAGCTTGCGCCGTGGATGACCTGCAGGTGCTGGAACTTCCGGCCGACCGGAATTCCTCGCACCGCCACGGGCAGCAGTCGGCCAAACCGCCGACGCACCTCGCGGCTGTCGAGCTGGATTGCCCCGCGCACGTCGAAGGGCGTGTCAAACCACACCTGCAATCCTGAAGGCAACCAGGCCAGGCTGTTCAACTCCGCCTCCAAGTCCGTGTCGCCGGGAAAGGGCGAGCGGATCAGGGACACATTGTAAAAGGCCGTGAGGTCCAGCGGACCTTCCGGCAGGCCCGGTGGTCGGGGCGGAATGAACTCCCGCGCCCACGCCGCGCGTTCGGAGGGCACATTACCACGCCAGACCGCGCCGCGCTGGTCGCGGGAAGGGAAATGCGGCATGGACGGCCGCCGGGCGCCGAACCACCACCAGCCGCCCAGGGCGGCTGCGGCCAGCGCTGATCCGCCCAGCACCCACCGTCGCCGCGATAGGCCGGCCGGTGTGCCGCCGTCGCGTACGGCTCGCAACGCGGCCAGCAGCGCCTCCGCGTCCGGAAAGCGGTCCGCTGGCCGCGGCGCACAGGCCCGCGCCAGCACGCGATTCAGTCGCAGCCAAGCCTCCCGGTCCGGCCAGCCGGCCAGGTCTTCAGGGACGGAAGGAAAGTCCTCCGCCGGCCGACCGGTGCTGGCTTCGTACAGCATTCGTCCAAAGGCGAAGAGATCCGCCGACACCGTGCCCGGTCCCTCCGGCGGCAGGTAGCCCTCCGTACCCACCAGCGACTGCGCGGTGTCGCGCGACGTGACCAGCCCAATGTCCGCCAGCTTGGGCTGGCCGCCGACGTAGATGACGTTGGCCGGCTTGAGGTCGCGGTGCAGCAGTCCGCGCCCGTGCAGGAAGGCCAGGCCTTCGGC
>CAYYSX010000152.1:0-14383 GCA_964474315.1 uncultured Verrucomicrobiota bacterium
TCCAGATCTCGACGCAGCGCGGCGACTTCTGCAGGCGCTCCGCCAGTTGCGTCTTTTGTGATCAACTCGGAGGTCGCCGGCCTCCCACTGGATGGATTGTTTCGGATCATGGTGGCGATGGATGTGGGATCTTCGTTCATCGCCGGATTTCTTCGCCGGTTTGCGCCGGTGATGGGTGTACGGGATACACGTCTTTGCGGAGCGTCACTCCTGCGCGCGAATCCTACCGGCAGAAATCAGGCGGGGAAGGAGCGGTCCAGGAGGAACGGAAGCGGCGAGTCCTGATCGAGCCGACCCGTAGTATCCTGGACCGATCCGAGCCCGCCGCACCATCACCACCCGGGTTCACGCGTCAAATTCCTGGGGGGGGTTACCCCGGCTGGCCGGATTCGAGGTCGAAGAGCATCCGCCAGATTCGGTCGAGTTCACCGCGCTCGACGACTTGGAGGGGGGTAGAGCCATCAAAGGCAGCATTGGGCGATTTCAACCAGCGGCCCACTTGGACCGGTTCCATCACCCTCGCCAATCCGTCGAGCAAGCGGTCCATCTCTACCAACGCCTTCTCCTGCTTTGGGGACGGAGATTCTCCCTGGCTCCATTTGGCCACGGAACGAGGCGAAAAGCCGGTCAACCGCACGACCAACGGCTGCGACAGGGCAAACTTGCTCCGGTAATGCCGCAACAGGTCGGAGTAGGTCCTAGCGTCCCGATGAGCGAATTGGAACGAATCGAGACCCTGATGGATCGCCTTGTTCTTTCGAGTGATCGTGGCCATAACTTCTGCCTGCAAAGTAGCCTGCAAAAGTGCAGGTTTCAACCGTTCGTTTCACCAACCAATTTCGCGAGCGATTCGCCTTCAACCACGGAGAGCCGGGTGGTGGAGGTCATCTGCTTGGTGAAGATGGCGACATTCAGGCCGCGGGAAACGGTTGCGGAACGGGCCAGAAGGCCGTGGCCGCCTCCTCGGTGTCCAGTCGGCGGTCGGATTGAAGTCGGGCAGCGTCTGAAAACAATCCACAGTCTCACCGTAGGAAATGGACTGCCGGTTGTCACATCCCGGCCCACTGGCCGTCAAATGCGCGGACAATATCCGGCAATCGACGACCATTCCGCGGACACGAAAACTTACCTGCTGGTAGGAGTAGGGCGTGCCCTATCCAAAGTCGTCGTCGAGAGGAATAGTTCCGCAAACCCTGGGCTCTCAGCCTCGGACGAATTCCAGTTCGACATTTCCAGCCAAAACGCCAGCCCCTACCTCCTGCCGGAAGGAAAATGCAGCTTGAGCCCAGGCAAGATCTTGTTGGCTAAGCCACGGGTGATTCTCTGGGGAATCTCCGCATGGGCCGGATTCCAGTCCTCAGGTTTCGGTTCAACCGTCAATGTCACCGGGGGACTCTGGGCGAGTCCGAGGGCTTGGAGTTTGCCGGTATTGATTTCCGCGATCAGTTCAAGCCGCCGTTCGGGTGGCTTCTGAACATGGGTTCGAAAGAGGGTCCAATGCTCCTCCATTGAAGCCAAACTCAGCCGGCTTACGGAGGTGCCGGCGCCGACGAACAGGCTGGGTGACAGTCGCTCCCCATCCCACTTGTCCGTGCATACCGCGCGGACGATGTCTTCGCTTGGATCGAGCGGCATCAGCGTTCAGACAAATCCCTCGCCAACTGTCTGAGTGCAGCGAATCCGACCTGTCCCTCCGCTCCAGTGTCGGCCCGAAAGTACTCCACGCCGCCGCGGGAGAACTCCACCTGGACGGCCTTCCCAGATCCTGTTTCCCAGCACAATTCCAGTCCGCCCTGATCGGTGAGGAACACGCTGGGAACCGGTGTCCGTTCGGGGAAGCGCACGACTTCCAAAAATCGATGGAAAGCCTCCAGAGCGCTGGGGGACAACGCCTGATTGTTCGTTTCCCCCCATCCTGATCCGTAGAAATGGCGGAAGTGATGGAGGCGGCCCCAACCTTTCGGTCCGAGTTTCTCCAGCAATACCCGCTCATGGGCTTGCTCGTCCGCCATGGACCGGAAAATCGAGGGCGAGCCCGCCGGTTCACGGAGTGATTCCACCAACGCATAGGCAGGCGCTGCGGGTGGAGGGAGAAAGGCGGTCATGCGTAAACTGGATTCAGTTTAGTGAGGAGTTCCGGACGCAACAAGCCGAAGAACACGGCCTTGATCACCTGGTGAGCCTCCTCGAAACGGGCCAGACCGTTGCCAAACACATCGGCTTCCAAGGGCCCAAACCAGGCGTCCATGTCCAGAACGCTCCCCGACTGGTGTCCCGCCTGGGTGTTCGCGATGGCCCCGTTCGTCACCTGCAATCGGAGGGCCACGTCACCCAGCCGCAACACGGTCGTCACCTCAGTTTGAGCGCCAACAAGAGGCTGGTCGTTGACTTGAACACCGAGCCGCAACCCCGGGAAAATGTCGCCCGTGAAGAAGTCGATGTAGCGCACGCCAAGTCGCTCTGTCTCACGAACCAGGCCGCTCGCTTGCAACTGCGCCAGCAGCCATTCGAGTTCGGTTCGGATGGCTGGCCAACCTGGATAGAGCCCCATCTTGGTCACGAGGCTGATGACCCGCGGTCCCAACTGCACGATGAACGCCTGACCGAGGAACTGCATCAGCGGAAGGGGTTGCAAGGCGGGGTCTTGCCTTCGAATCGCCTCGGGCATCTGGGCCAGGGGCAGCTCCCGCTGATCCGGATAGCGCTCACGGATCCGGGCGAAGAGCAGGCCCGGCATGGTGATCCAGGACTCGGTGCTCACAAAGCGAACCTCGAACACCGCCTCGACAATCGGACATGGCTCAATGCGGACCGGCAGGCGCTCCGGAAGAACGAAGGGAAATGAATCACTCATGAGAGTAAAGGAGGATCACAGGGCGGGTCAGTTACTGTCAGTGATTCATGTGTGGATTGGTGGCTGAATGTCATCATTGGCGCTGGGGGGTTACTTCCCGGTGCGCAGTCGCACAAGATGGCCCTGACCAATCTTGGGCGCTCTTTGTGAACCGAGGTGCAGAATCTCGGCATTCTCAAAGAGCCACCGTTTCAAGTAGGACTCTTGCACGATTGGGAAGCGCATTGCCGCGGCGTAGATATCGTCGTAGGGAACTTCTCCTATTCTCTGAATCAGCGCCGACACGGTCTGTGCGGCTAGAAGCTCGTAATGCTCCTGCAATGCGGACAAGTGAGCGCGTTCAGGAACATCCGTTCCGCCGAAGAACTCCGGCTGGCCGCTGAAACTTTCGCGAGCCCGACGTTTCGCATCGGCGCGAACTGCTTCCGCAAGTTGAAGAGCCTTGCGTTCGGCACTCTTGAAGTCGCGATTGAGCGCCGTGATCTCAACGTCCTTCTGCTCCCCAGCATACGCTTCAAGCTGTGCGAATGCGGTGGGATCACGCTCAAGGAAAATGCACTTTATCCGAAGGTCTTTGCCAAATGATGCTCGGACGGTGTCTCGCGCCGAACGAAGCTGGCCTAGCGCGATGGCGAACGACGAATCCCTAAAATCACCCGAAACAGAATTCCACGGTCCGGAAAAGCCATCGACATAGATGATTCCCTCCGCCCATTGACCAACGATGATGGCGAACCGTTCCAGATACTTCTCAAGCACGACGTGCTTGATCTGCGACTGCTCCCGTCGAAAATACAGTTCGTCGTCTGTCGGATTCATGGCGTTCAGGCGGCGGCGAGTTCCTGGAGCAATCGGGTTCGGCTGAAGAGCGGAGCGACCGGATTGGCGACGCTCTCTGGGAATTCGTCATAGGTGCGACCATCTAGTTTACGCCCGGCCGCCGCTTTGCGGATCCCACCCCACTGTTTGAAAAAAAACGGAACATTCGCCTTAAGGCACTGGGTTCGGATCGAGCGCACCCAGCGGATCTCCAGTGGGCGGGCACTCGCTCCACTTTCGCCGCCGCCGATCACCCAATGGATGCCGGTAAGGTTAAAGAATCCGAGATCTTCCAACAAGGGCTCTACCGAGAGGAAGGCAACTGCGGGAGCGGCCTGGCGAAGCAAATCAATTCGTGGAAGGCCATGCCGTTGGTTCTCGACGCTGACGCCCCACCAAATGTGAGAGGCATTGGCGGCTGTCCTGAGCTTGGTTGCCAGCAGGTGGCTCATGCGTCCCGCCCGCTTGGTGAGAACCTGGTAGGTATGCCAGTTTGCCGCCAGCATGACCCGGCAGACCTTTTCGATGTAGGCGTCGGGGACATCTTCATGGAAGAGATCGCTCATGGAATTGACAAAAATCCGTCGCGGCGTGCCCCAGCGGATCGGGTCCGCCAGCTTTTCGGGAACCATGCGCAGGTCGAACCCGGACTCGAACGGATGATTCTTCACGCCGCGGAAGCGCTCGGCAAAGGTCTCGGCGTAGCAATGCTTGCAGCCCGAACTGACTTTGGAACAACCGCGCACTGGGTTCCAGGTCGAGTCGGTCCATTCAATTTTCGATTTCTCGCTCATAAGACTATTGAAGCAGATCCAGTTGGCCAGATGCAGTCCAATGATAGACACAAACCATGGCTTCGATGCCACGGAGGATATCGAGCGTATTGAGCCTATCGATGGCAATGCGGTTTGGGTTGGTACGGCGGATTTGCTCGAATGGGGTGATGTCGTGACTCATCTGCTCGTCGATTTTACGTCAGGCACTTTTCCAATTTGGCGATGAGGTCGAGGGCTTTCTGGACTTCGTGCTTGTAGAGTGGGGAATCGCCGCCGTGCGCCTCCGGGATTGAGGACGCGCTCCGTCGTGTTGAGGACTCCGTCGAGCAGTTTCATTTCAAAAGCGCATGAAGGTAAATTTCTGGGCCTTGAGGTCGGCCAGAAGTTCATGCCCGTTACCTCGCAAGTCCGCGACGGACCACACTTGATAAATCAGTAGCCAGAACGCGTCCTGTTCCCTCCAGTCCAAGCCTTTTAGATTGTCCGCACGAGTCTTGACCGCCTGCACCAGCTTTTTCAGCTTCCGTCGCTTCGCGTATTCGAGGAGCAACACGTCGCAAATGCAGTCGTCGATTGTCACGACTCGGCGAAGCTGCATTTCGGTGAGCGGAACCGTCAGATCATGCTGGATGGCGTAAAAGAGGGCGTGGGCTATTGCGTCAGGGTAGATGCGCCGAATGCCGGCCTGAAGAAGCTCTGTGGCGAAGGTGTTGATCAGAGATTCCATGCCGACATGCGGGTGCTTCTTGAAGACATGCTCGCCCAGCAAAGGCGCGAGATAGGGATAGGAAAGTGCCAGATTCACCGCTTCCATGACGAACAGGCGTTTGGCGCGGTCATTGAGGCGTGCGGGGACCATCTTGATGGCATAGTTCAAGGTGGCCGATGTTCCGGCCCTCTGGGCGAGGTCCAGGGCAAGGTCGAGAAATGACCGCACGGCGGTGAATCGGATTGGCCCAGAAGGAAACTGAAAGTCGTTCAGTTCGCGCACCCAGTTCTCCACCTGCGGACGCGGAAGTGGAAGAATTTTGGTCTTCTTCTCGTTGAGGGAGAGTTCAAACTCACGCAACGCCATGCCTAGATCGCGGACGAAGTTCTCCGCCTGTTCGTGAGAGCGGGCATAGAAGCGGTAATCGTCGATGTGCCTCGTAACCCTTGTGTGCCCCTTCTTGAGCAAGGCGTTGTCCACACAGGTCAGCACCAACTCGGAGATGATGTTTGACGCGTGCGGACCAATGAGCAGTCCGTTGGTCTGGCCATCGCGCACGGCCTGAGTGGCCTTATCCAGAACATTTCCGGCCAGAGAAAGGTCGCCTCGGGCTTTCTTGGCTTTCATGCGGCCGTGAAGTGCCCAGGGAATCGAATGCGTGTAGATGCCGGGGAAGCATGTGGAAATGTCGGCATGGACGACATAACACGCGCCGGTGGCAAAGTTGATTTCCTGTTCCTCCACCTCAAAGCGCTCCTGCCCTTTGTAGCTCATGACGAAGACACGTTCGCTCCCCGTATCTCTGACAAAGATGCGACTGATCGGCTGGGCTGGCTTGGCACAGTGCTTTTTGATTTGGTTCCAGGAGCGCTTGATGGCGAGGCATTGGGCGAGGTGGCTTTGCGGATGAGGGATTCCCAAATGCCGGGGAATATTGATGTCCCGGAGCGTTTGGTAACGAATAAATGCCCGCGTTTGCTTGGCGATGAGTTTACCCAGCTTCGTTGAATCGGTCTCACGGAGGATTCGCGCCATGGCCGCCGGAACCTTGGCAGCGAGTCCCCTGGAGGTAAAACAGGGCGGCACTTTCTCCGCGAAAAGACCAAAATCCACCAAGCCGGCAAACGCATCGTCCGAATCGAGGCCAACGCCTGTTGTTTGCCTTCTGCTCAAATCTTGCCCTCCTGTTTGATGACGGCGAGGCTGTCGGCAGTGAGGCGGCGGCGGCGGTCATGGATGGGGTGGCCCGGGGCGTGGAGCGTATGGCGGAGGAGGGAGACGAAGTCCGCGCTGCTGGGTGGCGCTGGCCTCGGGGTGTAGGCGGCGAGGTGCGGTGCCACGGTGTCGTGAACGAGCAGGTCGCGCTCTGCAATGCGCTCGCGGACGTAGCACTCCGTCACGCAGGCGTCGATGAGGTCTAGCACGTTTATGGCTCAGAAGCGAAAGCCAAAGAGTCCTCCATCCTCCTTGGCGTCGGTGAGGACGACGGGAAGGACGTAACCTTTGATATCAAATCCTTCGATCTTCTCCTTGAAGGCGTCGTCCTCGTTCATGGTGACGATGTATTGGAAACCCAATTCTTTTGCCGTTTCTGCTCCGACCTTCAGCGCGCTGACAACTTGCCTGCCGTCCACGCCATCAAACAGATGGCTGTCATGCACGAGAAAACCGGGACCGAGACCACGTTTGGCGCTGATCCGCATGAGCATCATGTCGAAACAGAAGATCTGCATGTTCTTGATGCCTTTGCTGCGCGATCCCTGCATGGGAAACTGAAACACCGGCCCGTTGGCGGTTTCCTCCACCGTCATGCTCCCGGCGGATTCGTAGAGCCGCTTTGAGGTTTCCTCGAAGGCGAGGATGGCTTCGGACAAACGCTCCTTTTGCTCCGCGAAATCCCGACGCAGACGCAGCGTCAGCCGATTGCGCTCGATGTCCAATTCGTTTTTGGTTCCTTCGAGCTGTTCGGCGGCTTCAAAGCGCTGGCGCAGTGATTCCACGTCGGCTTCCTTGCGGGCCGCGGCGGCCTGAAGTTTTGAGAATTGGTCCAGTGCGCCATGGGTTTTCAGCACCCCCATGACTTCCGCCCGCCGCGAGTCCAACCGTTGTTTGTCCCGTTCCCGCGCTTCGACTCGCTGTTTGGAGGCATCCAACTCATCAGAGAGGTAATTGCGCCTGTTGCGCACGACCGATTCGTGAAAACTCCGCACCTCATCATAACGCTTGATCGCCACGTCCGGCAAAGCCACACCAGCTTCGGCGTAGATATTTTCCAATTCGCCAATCGGCGGGGGTGCTTCCGATTCCATGGCCCGCTCCAAATCACGGATGGCGGCGGCATCAATGACGTTGGCATTGGAGAGTTCGTTAATCCGCCGGGTGAGCTGATTCGCTTCCGCCTCCATCTGCGCATACTGAGGTAGCACCCGGAATCCGGCCAACTCCACCTGCAATTCCTTCAACGCGGCTTCGGCCACTGTCACTTGGGTGCGCAAATCAGAGGCTTTGCCGATGATGCTGCCGAAGGCCCCTGCCCCTACAGCCTTTTTGAGTTCGGCCAGCATTTTCTCCCGATCTCGCACCTTCTGCCAGTCGCTCGCGATCTTCCAGTCCAGCCCTAGCAGGAAGAGCAAGGCCACCTGGTAGTCGCCAGCCTGTTGCATGGCCGCCTGCTTTTCTGGTGTGGTGAAAGCTCCGCTCAGTTGGCGGCGGACGAAGTAGGCTAGCAAAGAGCGAAAGGTCGGAGCACGACCATCCATTTCGGGGAGTGCGTGCAGGCCGAACATCTTCTCGCCGAGCAACCTTACCCACTCCGTTTTCGATAGACCGGATTTGCCATTAAGGAAGGAGGCCCCTTCCACGTGGATCTTTGCCTTCTGATGGCCTGACCGCTCGACCGTAATGGGCTCGCCGCCTAGCTCAAACGTCATGCCGAAACTTTCCTGGGCGAGCGGGTTCGAGCGAAATAACGAGTCCTGCCCTGCCTCCGCCCCGGTGAGGAAGTGGATGATCTCTACTAGACTCGTCTTGCCTGCCCGGTTGCGAGTTTGTTTGTCGCTGGCTCCCGCCTCCTTCTGGGCGACCAATACATTCAGGCCTGACTGGAATTTGAGTCCCTTGAAGGTCGGAAGACTGCTAAAAATGCGCTGGATCATGGCGTGGTCCGGGCGAGAAGCCCGTCTTGGAGTTGTATCGCCCCCAGGAGAAACAGGAGGTCTAGGGCCAGGACAAAGCAATCGTAGCGGGGAGTTCCGGGCTTATTCCTCGCGACGGACTCATGTGACAATTCTTCCCAGAGAGCGGAGACCGTCTTTGGCTGCGAAAGCCGCAGCAGGATTCTCGCGCCCACGGTGAGCAAGGCGCGGTCTTGGTTCAAATGTTTGCTGGGCAGGATCATGGGTTCACCTCACGCGGGGCTTCGTAAATGTCGCAACGCTCGAAGTAGTAGGCGATCACTGTCACCACAGCCACCTGATGTTCTGGCGAGCCGAGTTCGCTACCCCCAACCCATGCCTGAAGCTCGGAAAAAACCCGGTTGGGCGAGAGCTGGCCGCGTAACTTCTGATACTCCGCTCGAAAGGATTCGGCCACGCGCTCCCCCAGAGTCTCATCGTGCCATTGCGAGAAAAACGCTTCCACTAAGGGAGCCTTCACCATACCGCCCTTGATCAAAGCGGCGACACTCTCGGACAAGGCGTTCGCTTCGATCTTGCCAGTTGGCACATCTTGGACTGGTGCATTGGCGGGTGTGGCCCGTTGACCCAGCGTTTCTAGCACCACTTGAAGATCCTGGAAGCCGAGCTTGGCCTTAGTTTCATTCGTTGGCGCTGCACCCAGCCACGGGATCAAGTCGTCGCGGGAAAGTTTTCGGAAAATCAGACGAAATTCCTCCAATCCCCAAGACTCCAAGGTGATCCCAGGGTTCACCTTTCCGAAATCCAGCAGCATCTTTTGGACGTGGGGCGGCAGCCCCTCGGTGGCGTTGTGGGTAAAGACCCACGTGTCGAAATGCGTTCCCCAGTGGGTCTTCGCGCCCTCGAAATCCGTCTTGATTTTGGCGACGGCGTCTTTGGCCGTCATATCGTTGGGAGCGTAAACCTGAAACAAACGCCGCTCCGACTTGAGGAAGCCATCGTTTTTGCGGTCGCCCTGATTGCCCCACGGTCTGCAAGCCATGAAATCGGCCTTGTAGGCCAAGCCCATCAAGCGCTCGAATATGGCCTGGAATTCGTTCCCCTTCGCAGCGCGGAACAGGTTCTCGAATCTGGATTCGTAGTAGGCTTGTTCGAGGTTCATGGTACTATGGTAGTCTCCAATTGCTTTATCAAAATAGGCGTAGCTTGCCCTTCCTTCTCAAAAAGTGGCGGTGATTTGCCGAGCGGGCGATCTTGAAAACGACGAGGGCGCTCTGGACGGGACTGAGATTCTGGGTTGGGGCAGGCATGGATTTAGCGGAGATTTTTCAGTTCCCGTTTCAGCTCAAGGGCGAGTTCGGCTTCGGAGGGGAGGTGGAGTTGGTACCGGCTGGCGAAGATTTTCTTTCGACCCGTGCCCAGGGTATAGCGGACGGCGGTCTCGTTACGGTCGGTGCAGAGGATGAGCCCGAGCGTGGGATTGTCGCCCGGGGTGCAGCGCTCCTGGTCGTAGTAGTTCACGTAAAGCTGCATCTGCCCCAGGTCCTGGTGGGTGAGCTTTCTGACCTTGAGATCCACCAGCACATGGCACTTGAGAATGGTGTGGTAGAAGACCAGATCGACGTAGAAATGGTCACCTTCCAGAGTCAGGCGCTCCTGCCGGGCCATGAAGGCAAAACCCTTTCCCAGTTCCAGGAGGAACTTTTGCAGGTTCGCAATCAGAGCCTCCTCCAGCTTGGTCTCGACCAGTCGGTGGCTCTCGGGCAGGCCCAGAAACTCCATGACGACGGGATCCTTGAAGACGTCCGCAGGCGTCGCGATCTCCTGGCCTTTCGTGGCCAGTTTCATCAGTCCAGCCTTGTCTCTGGACTTGGCCAAGCGCTCGAAAAGCAGGCTGTTGATCTGACGCTCGAGTTCGCGAGCCGACCAAGTGTTCTTGATCGCTTCTATTTCGTAGAAGGTGCGGGCTTGGATGGATCCGACTCGGACGAGCGCGCGGTAATGCGTCCAGGAAAGGCTGGAGCTAAGTCGTCCGGGCTCCCACTTTGCTGCGGAGACGCCGTCCGCTTGAATTTCGCTGAAATAGAGGGTTGAGGACTGGGCCGGTAATTTCCGACGCGGTGCGTCGGATTTTTGATCGCCCGGTGAATTTGGGGAGAGAACCCGGGAAATCAACGATGGATAGCTGCGATAGAAGGCGCGAAACCATTCCAGATTGTCCACGGAGTAACCCGTGCCGAACTCTAAATGGAGCCTTCGGGAGATGTCTGCCAGCAGCGTCTTGCCGTAGATGGCCCTCTTCGCTCCTTTTTGTTCCTCCTCAACGATCTCGCGACCGATCAGCCAGTTGGCGACGACTTGGGTGGTATTGACCGTGCGGGCAACGCTGGAGCGGGCGGATTCCAAAATGCCACGGATGCGGGCATACAGGGCTTCACCGTCCCGGGTCGCGGACGCTTTGGGATGGGATCGATGGCTGGACTTCCGGGGGTTCATGCCGTGCCTTCCATAATGACCAACCAGGTCACGAGATCGAAGTCGTCGCCCTTCGATGACGGCGACTCGGCCGCCGTGGGCAGCAGAGCGCCGCGGCTGGAGAGAAGCGAGGCGGCGGCGCGGCGCTGGAAGGTGTGTTCGATGGAGGCGAGCGCCTTCTGAAGAAGTCCTCCGTAGTGATCCATGTCGGCCCCGTCATCGGTGCGCTGATCGAAGAGGTCGCAGAGTTCTTCAAAGGCACTGGCCTCACCCGCCGCGAGATTGCGCAGCAGGAGCATGGATTCCTTGGGCTGGGCAAAGCTGAAGCGGACGGTTCCGTCGTCCTGGACGTAAACCAGGAAGTAGGGGGCCAAAGGATTCATCCGGGCGGATTCAGAGGACTGGCTCGGCGTGCCGGATGAATTCTTAGCCGTGACACGGTGACGCAGGCAGAAGAGGGCGCCGGGACGGGCCACCGGCACGTCGGACTTGGGCGGTACAACGGCATAAAGACCTTCGCCAGCCTCTTCCAAATCCGCCCGGTTCGCCTCCAGATAGCGCAGGAGATCGAGCCGGAATTCGTCCAGCGAGAAATCGGTGAGCGACACCGAACCATCGAGATCCTCGAGGTCGAGGATTTCGTCCTTGAGCCGTTTGAGCTGGCGATCGCGGAAGAGAAGGTCCTCCTTGATCAGGTCCTCGAGTTGGCCGGGTTCGAGGAGATTGTCGGTCTGAGTGGCGGCCAGATCGACGAGCGCCATGCGGGCTTCCACGCGCAGTTTGATGCCCAGGTAGTGGTCCAAATCGGCCACGGGCCAGAAATTGATGAGCTGAACCGCCTCGTTGCGCGACCCGATGCGGTCGATGCGGCCAAAGCGCTGAATGATGCGGACCGGGTTCCAGTGGATGTCGTAATTGATCAGCAGGTCGCAGTCCTGGAGGTTTTGTCCCTCGCTGATGCAATCCGTCGCGATGAGGAGGTCAATCTCCTCCTGCTGGTTGGGAAATCGGGGAGCCTGATCCGCCCGGCGCTTCGCGATGGGTGAGAAGTTGGTGAGAATGTCGTCGTAGTCCGTTCGGCCGAGAGAGGCGGCATTGCCCCCGTCGCCGCAGACGAGGCCGGTATGGATCCCGAGTTCCTGGCGCGCCCACCCATCGAGATGCTCGTAGAGATACCGAGCCGTGTCGGCGAAAGCGGTGAAGACGAGAACCTTCCGGTTGACCTTCCCCTCCCGATTGATGGAGGGCTGGCGGGCCTTGGTTTCGATGAGCGTCTTCAGTTCCGCCAGCTTCCCGTCGCGCCGGGCGGTAACGGACTGCGTTTTCTCCAGCAGGAATTGAAGCTGGGTGCGGTCGTTGCGGACCGCCTTGAGCCATTCCGGCAGCTTGAGGTGGGCCAAATGAATCCGGCGCCGGCCGCCGATGGTGAAGTCCTCCTCGTCAAAATCGGGGTCCTCAAACTGGTCAGGCGTGAGGGTTTCGTAGTCGAGGTCGGGATTCGCATCGAGGTGCTTCTCGAACGCGGTGATGCGCTGTTCCAGCCCGTTGATCTTGTCGATGGTCCGCTGAAGGGTCAGGCGGAAGGAGTCCACGGAGCTCTCCAGGCGCTTGAGGAAGTTGACCTTCATCATCGCAATGAGGATCCGCTCGCGGCCCTCCTGAGTGAAACCGCCGAGGATTCGATTCTCGTAGGCCGTGCGGACGGTCGCCGGCAGGTCGTCCCGGAGGTAACTGGTCGGGTGATACAGGGCGAGCCGCAGACCGCTGATCTCGGTATCGAGCTGTTCGAAGGAGAGGAATCGCCGCTCCAGATCAATCGTCGCGTGGATGGGCTTTGGGGGTGGACGGCGTGGGAATCCTCCCAGTTCCTTCATCTCCCCGGCATAGTACGTGGCGATCTGACTTCGGGATCGCGCGATGCTCAGTCCGTCAAGTAGCTTGAAAAAGTCACCACCGATAGCCGCGATGAGGTCACGGGTCTTTCGCTGACCAGGGGGCCTTTTGGCCCAGTTCGTGAAGTGTGTCTGCGCCTGACGGGTCGTATCCCGGACCGACGGTAGGTCGAGCTTGGCGGCAAACGCTCCATCGGCGACATCGTTTCGGGCCACGTCGCCGCCGGCGATGAAGGAAATCTGGTTGCGCAGATCCGAGAGCTGATTGTTCACCGGCGTCGCCGAAAGCAGCAACACCTTGGTGCGGACACCGGCGGAGATGATGTCCTCCATGAGCCTCTGATATCGGCTGCGGCGGTCCGAACGGTCTCCCGGGCGTTGAGTGGCGAGCTTGTTGTTCCGAAAATTGTGGGATTCGTCGATGACCACCAGGTCGTAGGCACCCCAGTTCAGGGTGTCGAGAAGGAGGCCGTTGACGTTGCCCGACTCTCGTGAGAGGTCGGTATGGTGAAGAACGTCATACCGGAACTTGTCGTCTGAGAACGGATTCAGGGAACTGGGGTTTCGATAGATGGTCCAGTTCCGGCTCAGTTTCTTGGGACAAAGGACCAGGACTCGCTCGTTGCGCAGTTCGAAGTACTTGATAACGGCGAGGGCGGTGTAGGTTTTTCCCAAGCCGACGCTGTCCGCCAGAATGCAGCCGTTGTAGTCGAGAATCTTGTTGATGGCGGCCTTGGCGCCGTCCTTCTGGAAGGAAAAGAGCGTACGCCAGATGTGGGTATCGGGAAGGGCGACGCGGCGCAGATGGTCGTCGAGATCGCGGGTGCCATCGAGGAACTCACGGAACAGGTGGAAGAGCGTAAGATAGTAGATGAATTGGGGCGATTGGTTCGCGTACAGCTTCCTCAGGTAGAGCAGCACCTCCTGTTTGACGTCCTGCGCCAGAACCTCGTCGTTCCAGACTTCCGAGAACCATCGTTTCAGCTCCTGGCGGTCGCGGTTGCTATCGACGATAAGGTTCAGCTCGATGTTGTTGTTTCCGTTGCCCAGGCCGAGGCCGCGGACCGTGAAATTGGAGCTGCCCAGAATCGCCTCTTCCACGCCCGCCGTGGCGACGTGATACATCTTTCCGTGAAGGAGGTTCGACTGCCGGATGGTCCTGATATCCACCTTGCGCTGAATCCAATCGGCGCATTCCCGGGCGACGCGCTTTTGCTGGAGCCGGTTGGAGAGCTCCAGTCCATCGGCCTCGATGATGAAGGACTTCTTCTCCGTCTTGCTGGGATCGAGGCGATTGACGAAGGACGGCTCGCCGAAGAGGAAGTCGAGGTGGCCAATCCTATCGAGACAGTCCTTGAGCGCGTCGTAGGCGTAGATAGTGAAGTATGCGGAAACCAGGGAGAGTCTTGAGTCCGGCTGGATTGTCGTCCGAAGAAAATCGGCGACCGAACCTCGCGACTGGTTGTCACGCAGGCCCCTGCTATTGGCGTGAGTTGGCAACCCCAGGACGATAGGTAAGATTCCCATTCCGGATCGAGAAATTCCGTCCAAGCGATGCGGCTTTACCGGGATGAGTCCCGTCTGGGCATCATAGGGAAACCAAATCCAACCCTGTGCGGTGAGGGCGCACTTCGGCACTGCGGTGGAAATTCGCGGACGGCCTCTTTCAATGAAATTTCATCGATAGCCACCGAACAAATCTGGTGCGCGGGGCGGGGGTCGAA
>CAYYSX010000153.1:0-5541 GCA_964474315.1 uncultured Verrucomicrobiota bacterium
GGGGGGCAGGTTAAAAACCTGCGGTACAGCAGGCCCGGAGGCCTGCGCTACAGGGGCGGTTGAATCGCGCCGGCTGTCCCCACATGATTTCTCTCCATGGTGCGACACCCTCCGGTCATCAGTCTGGGTGCCGGGTCCGGCTCGGTCTGGATCCGCGGGTGGCTGGCGGCATGGCTGGTCTTCTTCGGGAGCCTGGCTCACGCGAATCGGGCTCTGGAACCCGCTTCCGAACCCTCGCGCCCAGCCCGCGCCCGAATCGAAGTTCGCGCGACACCGGGATTGATCGAGTCACCGGCGGCCGGACGTCTGCTGGTCATTCTGGCCCCATCCCACTCTCAGGAACCGCGCGCGGAACTCACCACCACCGGTCTCCGCTCGCCTCCCCGCCTGGGTCGCGATGTCACCCACTTCACCGGCGCCCGCCCCGTGGTGCTCGACTCCGACTGCGCCCTCTTTCCCCAACGGACCCTGGCCGAAGTGCCGGCCGGACTGTACCGGGCTCAGGCGGTGCTGATGACCAACCGCGATCTTTGGTTGACCGATGCGCCGGGAAATCTCGTCAGCACGCCGAAACTCATCCGGTTCGATCCCGCCCGGCGCGAGACCCATTCTCTCACGCTCGACCGTTGCCTGCCGTCCGAGACCCTGCCGCCCGACACCGAGCACCTGAGATTTTTGAAGCTGCGCTCGGAAAAGCTCTCGAACTTCTGGGGACGCCCCTTGTTCCTCCGCGCGGGAATCATCCTGCCCCAAGGCTGGGACTCCGAGCCCGCCCGCCGTTATCCGCTGATCATCCAGATCGGCGGCTTTGGAACCCGGTTCGACACCGTTTCCCATCTCATGCGGGAAGGTGGGGCCTTTCGGAACACGTGGTTGGCCGACGACACGCCCCGCTTTGTGCTGCTCCAACTCGACGGCGCCGGCCCCCTCGGGGATCCCTATCAGGTCAATTCCGACAACCATGGCCCTTACGGTGACGCGATCGTTCAGGAACTACTGCCGTATGTGGAAGCGGCTTACCGTTGCGTCGGCCAATCGCACGCGCGGCTACTGACCGGCGGCTCCACGGGTGGATGGGTCTCGGTGGCTCTGCAGGTGTTTTATCCGGACGTGTTCGGCGGCTGCTGGAGCGGGTTTCCCGACCCGGTGGATTTTCGCGCCCTGCAACTGGTAAATCTCTATGGCGATACCAATGCCTTCGTGAACGCCGCCGGCTTTGAGCGTCCCTGCGCCCGGGAAATCGACGGCGACACCCAGTTCACCATGCGGCACGAAACCCAGCTCGAGAACGTGCTGGGGTTGGGCGACAGCTACGTGTTCTCCGGAGGACAATGGGGATCCTGGAACGCCACCTACAGTCCGCGGCGTCTGGAGGGCGCACCTTATCCAATCTGGGATCCGCGCACCGGGGCGATCGATCCGGAAGTGGCGGTGGAATGGAAACGTTACGACCTGCGGCATCTGCTGGAGCAGCACTGGCCGCTCTTGGCGCCACAACTCCGCGGGAAAATCCGCATCTGGATGGGCGATGCGGACACCTACTTCCTGGATACGGCGACACGGCATCTGGACGAATTCCTGCGGACCGCGCAACCGCCCGCCGAAGCCCGGATCGAGTTCGGTCCGCGCCAGCCGCATGGGTGGCAACCGCGTCCCTGGTCGGAACTGTTACAGGAGATGCAGGCCGCCGTGGACGGCAACGCCCCCTCGTCCACGACCTCCACGTATGACTATTGGCGCACCCGCTTTCTCCATGGGATTGCGTGTCCCCATTGCCGTTCGGGCCGGTGAGGCAAGTTGTAGCGCAGGCCTCCAGGCCTGCTGTATCGCAGGTTTTTAACCTGCCCGCGGGGTTCACGAGCAGGCTGAAAGGCCTGCGGAACAGCAGACCTGGAGGTCTGCGCTACGCCACCCCTCCGCCCTTCCCCCTTTGCCGTTTCCACCCCCCTTTTCCGGGGCTGTTCGCCACCTGCGTCTCGTGTTTTTCTAACCGCCTCCGGTGCCTCCCGGAGCTGATTTCCACATCCATGACGCTTGCCCAACTCACCACCTTGGTTCGCCAGGGACAAATCGATACCGTTTTGGTCGCCTTACCGGATCCCTTCGGCCGACTGGTCGGCAAACGGTTTCGCGCCGATTTCTTTCTCGATTCCGTGGCCCACCACGGCACGCACGGCTGCAACTACCTGCTCACGGTCAACCTGGACATGGACCCGCTCGAGGGCTTCGCCGTGGCCAACTGGGAGGCGGGCTTCGGCGATTTCGAAATGAAGCCGGATCTCGACACACTGCGACTTCTACCCTGGCAACCGGGCTCGGCATTGGTGTTCTGCGATTTCGTCAAGCCCGACCATTCGCTGGTGGCGGAAGCGCCGCGGTCCGTCCTGCGCCGGCAATTGGAACGACTGGAAGCCAGGGGCTGGACCTGTGCCTGTGCCAGCGAACTCGAATTCTACCTGTTCAACCAAACTTACGAATCGGCCTTTGCCAGCGGCTACCGGGACCTGCATCCCTCGAGTGACTACCGGATCGACTACCACCTGATGCAGCCAACGCGCGACGAAGGGCTGATGAGGGCGATCCGGAACGGGATGCCCGGGGCGGGAATTCCGGTGGAAAGCAGCAAGGGCGAATGGAGCCGTGGACAGCACGAGATCAACTTCACTTACGGCGCGCCGCTCGAAATGTGCGACCGGCATGTGTTGTTCAAGCAGGGGGTGAAGGAATTAGCTGCGCAGCACGGGAAATCCGTCTCCTTCATGGCCAAGTATGCGCCCAGCGAAGCCGGCAACTCGTGTCACCTGCACCTCAGCCTGTGGAAGGGCGGCCGGAACCTCTTTGCCGCCGAGCCGGTCCGGAAAGGCAAACGCGGATCAACCGGTGACGCTCCGCATTCGCCCCTGTTCCGCCAGTTCCTCGGCGGACTGTTGAAGTATTCGCCCGAGCTGTGTCTGTTCTACGCGCCCACGATCAATAGCTATAAGCGTTATCAACCGGGGAGCTGGGCGCCCACCCGCATGGCCTGGGCCACGGACAACCGCACCACGGGTTTCCGCATCGTGGGTCAGGGAAAGTCGTTTCGACCGGAAAACCGCATGCCCGGAGCCGACGCCAACCCTTACCTCGCGTTCGCGGCCATGCTGGCGGCGGGACTGGCCGGAGTGGAGGAGGAACTGGACTGCGGGGACGAATATCATGGCAACGCCTATCTCGATTCCCAGTTGGCCCGGCTGCCGGGTTCGTTGCGGGATGCTACGGATTTGTTTGCGAAGTCGGTCCTGGCCCGCTCGGCCTTGGGGGATGAAGTGGTGGAGTTCTATGTCCATCATGCCCGGTTGGAACAGCAGGCTTTCAGCGACGCCGTGACGGATTGGGAAAAGCAGCGGTACTTTGAACGTATCTAAGTTGGAACGAGGCGGTGGTTGAACAGAAGGAAACGAAGAGAACAAAGGGCCGCCGACCCAAGCCCGGTCGGCCATCGCTCGAATGGCCTTCACCAAAAGGAGAGCAGATCTCCTAAAGATACCCGGTGAACCTTCGTCTTCGTTCTCTTCGTTTCCTTCTGTTCCTTTTGTTCCTTGACTATATGGATCCAGGGCAGCCGTCCTTAGTGTTCATTCCTGGGTGACCGTCACTTCAATCACCCCCAGATCGAGTCCCGCTTCCCGCGATGGATTCCCGGGCACCGTCACCTCTTGAATGTGGGAGCCGATCGTCTTCGCGGTTTCTGCCGACTCATAATCCGTTTCGGGCAACAGCACCCCCAGTGTGACCAACAAGCGATAGGTGCCAGGTGGGACATCTTCAAATACGAAGGACCCGTTCTCGGCACAGAACTGCCCGTAGTCCACCCCTGTTCCCTGCCGCTGCGTTCCATTTTCCATCCACGGAAGCAGGTGCAACGTCGAACGGTTCCAGCCGATGGCCTGGCCAGCCGGTCGAGGAACGATACGTCCATAAACCCGGCCGCCCGAGCCTCCAATCGTCACGGACGACGTCTGCCCCGGTTTGACGGTGACTTCCGTTGGGTGGCTCGACAGGCCCATGTTTTTCTGCTGAAACGTCACATACGCACGAATCAGACCGCCCGGTACTTTGGGAAACACAAACCTTCCCTGGCCATCGGCGACCGTCTCAAAGCTGAGGAGAAACTGCTCTGGTCCCTCCGTTCCCGAGGTCAACCGGACCTCGATGCCCGGCCAAACGCGGCCGCCGATGCTCACCACGCCTTCCAAACGTCCCCACGGTTGCAGCCAGACCGGTTCGCCGGGAAGTCCCTCCAGCGCGACATTGGCCCAGCCTTCCGGATGAACGACCGCCAGCCGCGTGGCTCCGTCCACCGGCCGGAGACGAAACGTGCCGTCACTCTCCGTGATGGCCTTCGCGTACCCGGGTCGGCGTTCATTGGTATATTTGAATCCGAATGCTTCCGGCCGATGGAGGCCTATTCCGATTCGGTTGCCACGATAGGAAACCTGGGCTCCGGCGGCGGGTTGCAGATTCGGCAGCATCACCGTTCCTTCGACGGGTGTGTCGGACACAACCTCCAGATGGACGACGATTTCGCCATTGGTCGCCGGGGGCAGACGGAAAATCTGCTGCAACAACCCCTCCGCCTGAATCATCACCTGCGTCCCGGTCTGGTGCAGCGGATGGCCAGGATGGTAACGAAATGAGTATGGGTTCTCGAGTTCCTGGGGCTGAGCCCGGAAGGCAAACCGGCCATCGAACCCTTCGCAGAACAACTTCGGGTCACCGATATAAGCGTTGCCCAAGGGAGGGTTCGCCCGGACCACCTTGAAGCGAGGTACCGACTCTCCGGTGTCCTTGGACGTGACCGTTCCTCGCACCAGGACATCAGGGCTGAAGTCGAGGAAAACCTCCTGTTCGTCCTCTCCTGGCGTCAGCTCGACCACGCGGTCCTGGTGGAGCCAAGCCGAGAAACGCAACTGGACTGGCTGATCCGGCGCGCCTCGCCATTCCCAATGACCCTCCTCCGGAACAGGCTGGGTCCACGACACCTCCTCCAGTCCTGGCTGTCCGGGAACGAGCGAAACGCTGGCGTGCCCGAGCCATTCATCCGTCTGGCTGACCAGGCGTCCGCGAATTAAAGAACTCCCGAAGACGGGCAGCGGCTCCAGAGTGATCTCCTCCACCACTTCGTTACGACCGACCTTCAACAACTCCTTGTTCACCCGATAGCCATCAGCCGTCACCTCGCGCCAGTAATCTCCTTCGGCCACCCGGGGAAACTCATAGGCCCCGCTCTCATCGGTGCGAGCGGTTCCTGCGGAAGAAAGAGTGACCAGCACGTTGGGAAGGGGATTCCCATCGGGGCTTCGCACGAGTCCGCGGATCCGCACCCCGTTCTGAAGCATGAAGACCAGGTTGGTCCCCGCCGCCAGATCGCCGGTGAACCCGGTGGAAGCGAATTCCGGATGCTCCACCCGCCCCCACAGACGGGTGATTTCTGGGGCCAGAAAATCCACCGACCATTCGCCGGTGGAATCGGTGACGGGAACCGGAACGAATGCCTGATAG
>CAYYSX010000153.1:5641-14370 GCA_964474315.1 uncultured Verrucomicrobiota bacterium
CTCATTCCCTCGAACCGGCGGGCTGGCCGGGTGAAGACGGCTTCACCGGCGGCATCCGTCACCGCTTCCGTGCGTTCCCTCGGACGCCCCAGAAAGCCAGCTCGAACCATAACGCCAGCCAGCGGTTCATCGTTGAGGGCGTCCAGAACTCGCAACGTCATCCGACGCGGATTCGCCGTCTCCGCCGAGAGGGTCGCGACTTCGGAAGACGGGGCGGCGGGACTGGCCAACTGCGGCTCGTCCGTGGCGACGGCCGGCAGCGATTCCGGTGAACCGCCCAGCCATTGGACCGTGCTGAACATCAGCGCCGCGCCCGCCACCAGGGCTGCCACTCCCCAGCCCATCCGCGCCACTACCGTTTCCCGAACCACGCCTTCGACCAGCGCCGCCACGTCCGAACTCACCGTCCCGCCCACCGCCGGATTCGCCTGAAGGATAGCCGACGTCAGGTGCGCGGGCGCGGTTCCAGCACCGTGCGCGGACAAGGCGGCTCCCATCAGGCCGCCGGTAACCGCGATGCCCCGACGTCTCAACCGGTCCCGGAGTTTCTCCAAGGCCCGGGTCACCCGCTTCTTGGCGGCCTCCTCGCTGATGCCCAGGGCCGTGCCGATGTCGCGAAAGCTGCACCGCTGGAGGTAGCGGAGCACCACCGCCTGGCGGTCGGCGTCACGAAGGTCGTTGAGCGCCTGGTCCACCTGGGGTTCCAGGGCCGACCAGGCTTCGTCGGTAGGATCATGATGAGTCATCGGAGGGGCTTCTTGTTCTCGAAGGTGTCGGCGCGTTTCGTCCCGCTGAACTCGGCGGGCGACCAGACAGGCCGTCCGGTGGAGCCAGGCCGGGAGGATGACCCCCGAGCTGAGTCCGGTAGCTTTGCGGGACAACAGGACGAACACGGCCTGGGTGACATCCTCGGCCAGGTGCGGATCCCTGACCTGCCGGACGGCGGCGGCATGCACCAGATCCACATGTCGTCGCACCAAGGCGGCAAAGGCGGTTTCCGACCGGTGTTCCACGTATTCCTGCAACAAATTCCAATCGTTCATGACGGGTCCTCTTTTCCCTTCATTCCCGCCGCGGAAGAAAAGGGACAAGAAAGCGAACCGCAGACCTCTCTGGTCTGCTGTTCCGCAGGTCTTTTAGCCTGTCCGTGGCCCCCGGGTGGGCAGGTTGAAAACCTGCGCCACAGCAGGCTCAGAAGCCTGCGCTACAAGGTACCGCAGACCTCTTTGGTCTGCTGTTCCGCAGGTCTTTTAGCCTGCCCGTGGCCCCCCCCCGGGCGGGCAGGTTGAAAACCGGCGTCACAGCCGGCTCGAAGGCCGGCGCTACAAGGTACCGGTACCGTGCTTGCGTCAGACGACTTTGACGACACGCTCGGATGCGATGCGAATCGAGTATCCGGATGCCGCGCTGTTGCTGGTGGGGCATGGATCCACCTTGAATGCCGATTCGGCTCTTCCCACGCGCGAACATGCCCGCGAACTGCAACGCCTGGGGTGCTTCGCCGAGGTGGCCACGGCCTTCTGGAAGGAACATCCCACCTTGGCCGGCGCCCTCCGCCAGACCCTCGCCCCGCGGGTCTTTGTCGTACCCCTCTTCATTAGCGACGGCTATTTCACCGAGGAGGTGATTCCCCGCGAGCTCGGCCTGCGTTCTTCCGCAGAGCGCGGCGTGGAACGGGTACAACGACGTGGTTCCCAACTCATTCACTATTGCGAGCCCGTCGGAACCCACCCCCGCATGGCGGACTTGATCCTGGATCGGGCTCGGGACGTGGTGACTCAGTTCCCCACCGACACCGGTCAGATTCCCGAGGCGACCGCCACCACCCTCTTCATTGCCGGGCACGGCACCGGTAACAACGAAAACTCCCGCAAGGCCATCGAGGACCAGGTGGAGTCGATTCGCCGTCGTGGGTCTTATGCCGCGGTTCACCCGTTGTTCATGGAGGAAGAACCGCGGATCGGTGAATGCTACCGGATGACGGACACGACCAATCTGGTGATTGTGCCCTTCTTCATCAGTGATGGCCTGCACAGTTACGAGGATATCCCGGTCATGTTGGGCGCCCCCGAGGCCGAAGTGCAGGCCCGGTTCCGCGCCGGCGAGCCCACCTGGATCAACCCGACGGTGAGCCAGGGTAAGCGGGTCTGGTACACGCCCGGCATTGGCCGCGATTCGCGCATCACGGAGGTGATTCTGGAACGGGTGGCGGAAGCGGACGCCCGTCGCGTCGGCGATCCTTAGCCGACCGGGCGGGTGGAATCCGGGAGCTTGGAGCTTGAGTTTTCTTTGGAGCTTGGGCTTTGGACCTTGGAGCTTCCCCTGGGGCTGTCCGGCGGGCGAGCCGCCCGCGCTCCTGCCGGTACGGACCGTGTGAAGAGGCGCCCCGTCGTGCCGTCCCTTCCGGATTTCCCGTGCCCCGAAGGCCCGGTTCCCACTACCGTCGGTGTCCGGTTTGTTCATGACTTCCATCTCCACTCTCTGGCCCGGCGTGATCCGCCGCTACGCCGAGTTTCTTCCGATCACTGCCGAAACACCGGTGGTCACCTTGCTCGAGGGCAATACCCCGCTGATTCCGGTGCCGAACTTTGTCGCGGCCATCGGAGGACGGTTCGACCTGCGTCTCAAGTACGAGGCCATGAATCCCACCTGTTCCTTCAAAGATCGGGGCATGACGGTGGCGATTTCGAAAGCCAAGGAGCGAGGCGCCCAAGTGGTGGTTTGTGCCAGCACGGGCAATACCAGCGCCAGCGCGGCCGCCTATGCCGCCCGGGCCTGCCTGAAATGCGTGGTCCTCCTGCCCCAAGGCAAGATCGCGCACGGAAAACTCTCCCAGGCACTGCTTTATGGCGCGACCACGGTGAGCATCGAGGGCAACTTCGACGCCGCCCTCCGCATCGTGAGGGAGCTGGGCGAGACCGGCCTGGTCGAAGTCGTCAATTCGGTGAACCCGGCTCGCATCGAAGGCCAGAAGACCGCGGCGTTCGAGATCTGCGATGCACTGGGAGACGCACCCGACTTCCATTACCTGCCCGTCGGGAATGCCGGCAACATCACCGCCTACTGGAAAGGATTCTCCGAATACCACGCGGCGGAGAAATCCGACACCCTTCCCCGGCTCATGGGATGGCAGGCCGCCGGAGCCGCCCCGCTCGTCTTGGGGCATCCGGTGGAACACCCCGAGACCGTGGCCACCGCGATCCGAATCGGAAATCCGGCAAGCTGGCAGGGGGCGGTCGCCGCCGCCCGGGACTCCCGGGGCGCCATTCGCAGCGTCACCGATGAAGAAATTCTCCACGCCTACCGGCTGTTGGCGCGCACCGAAGGACTGATGGTTGAGCCCGCCTGTGCCGCTCCGCTCGCCGGCCTCATTCAATCGGTCGCCACCGGCGAGATCCCCGAGGGTTCGCTCGTCACGGCCACCATGACCGGTCATGGTTTGAAGGACCCCGATACGGCGATCAAGGTCGCTGGCTTCGAACCGATGGTGACGGCCGCCACTCAGGAGGCCGTTCGCGCCGCCATCGGAATCTGACCAAGGGGGAAACAGGAACTCCGCAGGGAGAGAACGGTGCCCCCTACCGGTAGGCCGCCGCGCGGCCGCGCCTCATTCGAAGGCCGTCCTCACCGCTTCCAGCACCGAAGCCACGGAGACGCCTTCCATCAGTGCCCGGATCTCGGATCGGCTGCCCGCAATCGGCCGGCCATCGTAGCGATAGAACTCCAGATGGCGGCCCGCCACGGCCGGATTGGGAATCAACGTCCAGTCCGGGCGCAACGGAAGGATGCAAGGGTTCAGGGTGGGGGTCTCGATAACGAACTGGTGTCGAACGGCCAAGGCCGCCGCCAGATGCATGAACAAGGTGTCCACGCTGAGGAAGGCGTGCGCCCGCCCGAGCAACGCGGCCGCATGGCGGAGCGAGGGCGCCTCGGCAAAGTACACCCGGCCACCGCGAAGTTCCTGGAACAACCGCCCATGCGCCTCGGCTTCGTCCGGTCCGCCGAAGAAGACCACGGCCAATTCCGGGTGAACCTCCTCCAGCTCGCGAAACAGTTCCAGATAGCGCTCCAGAGGCCAGCGCCGCAGGGCCAGGTTCTTGGTCCCGCCCGAGCCCACATGCACCCCCAGCCAGCGCTCACCGTGCAGTTGATTTCGCGTGAGCCAGGCCTCGGCCCAAGTGGCCTCGGCGGCCGCCAGGTACAGTTCGTAAGCGGGACGGGGGAGGTGGGAGGGCATTCCCAGGAGATCCAGGAAGCGCCGGTTGTTTTCACTGGCATGGACGGTGTAGTCCTGCGGAAGCGTGTCCGTGACCAGTCGGTCATCGAAGGGACGATGATTCTCGTACCGGTGACTGAAACGGCGGGGCGCCCCAATCGCCCACGCCACCCACCGGTAGTCCCGCCGGCCTTGGGGATGCACGTTGAAGGAGACGTCGAACCGCCGGCGACGCAGTCGCCACAGGCACCGCAGCGAAGCGAACTTCGACGCCTTGATGAACGAGTGCTGATGAATCGCGCTGAGATGGGGACTGTCTTCGAGGAGGCTGCGGGCGCCCGGCCACATGACCAGCGCTTCGATGGCCGCCTCCGGAAAAGCCAGCCGCAGCTCATGGACGAAGGGCGTGGCCATCAGCGTATCGCCGATGCCTGCCAAGGAAATAACCAGGAGCCGGTTCACGTCGGAGAAGGTTAGGCGCTGGCCCGCCAGAGGGACAGTCTGGGGAAGCTCCAAAGGCCAAAGTCCAAGCTCCAAAGAAGTTGGAGGCTGAGAGATTGAAGTGGAGAGGGTTAGTTGGATTCTGCTGACGTTTGGAGGTGGGGCGAGGATGAACTGGGGGTCCAGCCGCTCAGTCCCTCGGCGCTGCGCCAGAGGCAGGCTCCGGAGCTGGCCCCCGAACTGAGCGGGGGACGTCCTCCGGCCCCGCCGCCGGTGCCGATTCCCCCGGCTAAAGCCCCCCTTCCAATCCTCCCACACCAGAATCCCGGCGATCACCCTCGCCGTAGGCTCCGCTCCGCCCACCGCCTGCCAATTCCACCCGCTGGGGTCCCCATCTCACCGGCTCGCCTCCTCTTCTCTCCCACTTCTTCCCGCTTTCGGTCCTTTTCCTCTCTCTCCTCTCTTTTCCCCACCTGACTTTGTCGCCAGTCATGCCCGCGGCGTTCCTCACTTTCCAAATAGCGGTTGACGACCGTCTCCGGCACTAGCCAAGCTGCCTCCAATGAAGGCCAAGGGAAAATCCACCGGATTGGGCGTCGTTGGCATCGGTATGGTCGGGTTGGCGACCCTTCACTCCGCGCAAGCGACCACACAAATCACCTTCGGCAGTTTTACCACGGACAACGTCGATATCTCCACGATCGCCGGTTACGGAAGCAACGTCACCCTTAGCAGTGTTGACTATATCGTGAGCCCCGGGGTCGCTGGGATTACCGGCACGCCCGATATCGCGCTCACCTGGGGTGCTGGGTATCAAACTTATACCGAATGGGATGGTCGCGGCAATGTAGCCCAGTTGGATTACAATTCTGGCCCCGACATCAACTTGGTGTTCACTCCGGCCCTCGGCGCCGGAGTCTTGATCCGCTCCTTCGATTTGGACGCCTGGGCCGATGCGCCCAATCCGGATGTCAGTGTCAGTTGGAATATTTATGACAGCGGGGGGACCCTGGCCTCCGGGGTTTGGGAACGAAGCACGGGTGGGCGAGATACGATCACCACCGGTTTGACCCCGGCCGACATCCGCATCGGCGAACCAGTCACGCTCCAATATACCTTGAATTCCGGATCGCCGAGTTACCTCGCGCTGGCCAACCTGACCTTCGACCAGGTTCCCGAACCGACGACCGCCGCCCTGTGCGCGGTCGGGCTCGGATTGGGAGCGCTGGCCATGCGACGCCGGCGCCAATGAGCAGAGAAATGATCGCTGGCCACTCCCTTCCCCCTCGTGAACAGGGGGTTTTTTCTTGCCCAGATCACGGGAATGGCCCGCCCAACGCGCTCCCCACGACCTGACGGAGACGCACGTCGGGAAGGTTCCGGTTGGCATGAACGTCGCCACTCTTCGCCAGCGAGCCCTTGCGGCGCTTCAGCGTGGAGATCTGGCGCAGGCCGTGGATGCGTTCACCGCCGCGATCCGTCTCCAGCCGGAGGAAGTGGAGCTATATCATGAGGTGGCGGACTGTTACTGGACGGCCTACGACTTGGACCGGGCCCTGGCTACCTATGAGGAAGCGCATCGCCTCCGGCCGGATTCGGTGGCCACTTGCCTGCTCGCGGCCAAAAAGCTGTTCGGCATCGCCCGATTCCCCGCCGCGGCTCAATGGCTCGAGCGAGCCCGAACCTGGGCACCGGACGAGGTGCCGCTGCTGGCGATGCAAGCCGAGGTGTATGAACGCTGCAATCGCTTGAGCGACGCCGAGCACGCTGCCACGGCCGCCCTGGCCCGGGATCCTGGACACGTCAAAGCGATCCGGATCATGGCACACCTCGAGCGCCGTCAGGGAAAACTAGACGCGGCCAGCCAGCGCCTTCGCGATCACTTGTCCCGCGGTTCCCAACCCGACCACTGGTTGTTGCGGTATGAGTGGGCGGCCATTCTCGATCAACTCGGCCAGTACCGGGCCGCTTGGAAGGAACTGCTCACCGCCAAGACGCAATTGCGGGAGCGTGCCCTTCCCGCTCGGGCCGAAGCGCACGCGATCCGTCAACGCCAGCACGAGCTCGCCCGCTGGTTTCGGCGGGCGGATTTCGAATCCTGGCGTTCCGGGTCGCCGCTCGAGGAAGGCCCGCGATCCATCGCTTTCCTCTGCGGCCATCCCCGCTCGGGCACGACCTTGCTGGAACAGATCCTGGGCATGCATGACCAGGTGGTCACCACCGATGAAACCGGTATTCTGGTCCGGGAATTCATTCGGCCTCTGTTGCGCGAACCGGCCTCCGCGAGCGAAGCCGCCGCCGAGCTCCGCGGCCTCGACCGGGAGCAAATCGAGGCCGGTCGAGCGGCCTATCTGCGCTTCACCGAGGCCCATTTGGGCCAACCGGTCGGGTCCAGGTGGTTGATCGAAAAGGATCCCGCCTTGACCCCGGATCTTCCGTTACCGTTGCGCCTGTTCCCCGAGGCCCAGGTGATCTTCCCGCTCCGCGATCCGCGCGACGTGTGCCTTAGTTATTTCTTTACGCTGGTTCCGCTGGCGGCGCCCAGTGCCGCGGCGTTGGACTGGCGCTCCACCTGTGAAAGCTGTGCTCATTCCCTGGAACTCTGGAGCCATTGGAAACGTGTGCTGCCGCACCCCCTTCTGGAAACCCGTTATGAAAATCTGGTCACCGATCCGGAGCGGGAAATCCGACGCGTGCTGGACTTTCTCCAGCTTCCTTGGACGCCCGCGGTCTTGCAATTCGCGGAACGATCCCGCTCCAAGGGCATTCGCACGCCGACCTATGCCGACGTCGCGCAGCCGCTCTATCAGCGGGCCATCGGCCGGTGGAAGAACTATGAGGAATTTCTGGCGCCACACCTGGACCTCCTCCAGCCATACGGGCGTGCCTTCGGCTATGATTAGCCTGCCTGACCGGTCCCCCGTGCCGAAGGCGGTGACTCGGTCATGGATGAGCCGGCCCAGTTGGTCGTAGGCCAATCACGAGCATCCTACCGGAAATCGTTGCTCAAACTGTTGCCCACCGCGCCGTGGGCGGGATTCACCGCAAACACCCGGGTCCGAAACACCCGACCCAGGGCGTAGGGCGGGCTTCGGCTTGATTGCTCCGTTGCTTAGCGACGACGCAGGCGGCGCATTCCGGCCAGCAGACCCAGCGCAATCGAGGCTGCCATCGCATATTCCTGCGGTTCCGGAACCGGTGCTACCTGCCAACCGACATCCGTCAACCCCGCCCAGTCCAGGTCGGTGAAGTGCTTGCGGGTGCCATCGGCAATGCTGGGGGTCATCGCGGCTTCCTGGCCGAACGCCGTGCCCGGCAACACGCTAGTCGTGCCTTCCGCCCAATGATCACCGCCCAGGTTCAGATCGGGATTCCCGCCATGGGTCGCAGTCGATTCCGGACCGATGAACTGGCCGTCCTCCACCCAATGGTTCCAGGACTCCGCGGCTCCGAGGCCGAGCAAATGTCCCAGTTCGTGCAATGCCACCGAGTAAAAGTCGTAGGAATCGGCCGGTACGGTGTCGTAACCAAAATGCCAATCCGTCGCGCTATCGAAGGAGATGCTGCCACCCCAAGGTCCGTAATCCGTGCTGGTAGTCGGGTTATCGGTGGCCCCGGTTTGACCGCGGTACAACACCGTGTCGAACCAGACCGATCCGCCCCTGACAAAGGAGATTCCGCTGGTGGCCTGCCCCAGAGTTGATCCCGGCAGATCCCGGGCTCCGACATACACGAGGATGCTATTCTCGCCGACCAACAGATCATCCAACTCTACATTGGCGCCGGTTGACGGGTGGGTGAAACTCGCCGTCCAAGTGTTGTGGTTCGGGGACGGGGGAGATGGTAAGGTCGAGGGGGCTGGAATGGCGGCCAGCGAATCCTGAAGCCGCGAAGTCAGCGTCGTCGCCGCCGACTCCAGGATGCTGCGTTGATCGGTACCGAAAAAATTTCCCGTGTCATAATCGTAATTGAAACTGAACAGCACCGAGGCGTGGGCCGTGGGCAACAAGGCTAGCGCTAGTGTACTGACCCCTAAATGCTTTACAGTATAAAGGATCCTGTCAAGGTCGGT
>CAYYSX010000154.1:0-14272 GCA_964474315.1 uncultured Verrucomicrobiota bacterium
TACAAAGCCTTTGCTTGAGTCGCACGACTCAAGGCTAACTTAATGACATTGGGGCCTCGATTCACGTCCGGATTTTGGAGGTCCACCCTTCTTTGGAACTTGGAGCTTGGGTTTTGGAGCTTGAGGAAAGGGTTCGGCCCGCGGCTTGAAAGACAATTTCAAGATGCGCCGAAACCAACCGGCGCCAGTCACTTCAAGCTCGCCATGAACTCGATCAGGTCGCGGAGCTCGAACGGGGTCAGCAGGTCGGCCAATCCCTCCGGCATGGCGCTGAGTCCGGGCTCACGCCGTTCGATGTCACTCTTCCGCAACGGTACCGTTCGGCTCTCACCGGTTTCGTGGTCGGTGACTTCGAGGACCAGGGTGTTGTTGGTCTCCCGCTTCACCAGGCCGGCCTCCGCTTCGCCGTTCTTCAGGGTCACGATGACGTTCTCGAAGCCCGCGCCGATTCGGGCGTTCGGATCAATGATACTTTCGAGAAGATACTCCCGGGAATAGCGCCGGCCGATGTCGGATAAACCGGGCCCGACCCCACCACCGTCCGGGCCCACTTGGTGGCACCGCAGGCACTGGACGGTAGGATTCTGGAAGAAGACTTCGCGGCCCCGCGCCGCATCCCCTCCTTCGAGCGCGAACCGCCACTTAGCTAATAATCCGGCTTCGGATTCCGGAAGATCATCCAACCGCTGGGCCAGGGAGGGGCTGTTGGTCGAACGTTCCCGCGCCGCCGCGAGAACATCGAGCTGAAGCGCCAAGGGCAGCTTTCCCGCTTGCAGGGCGTCGAGTTGGCCGGCCAGCACCTCATCGGCCGCCGCTTCGGGAAGCTTGGCCAACGCAGCCAGTGCGGCCTGGGCCAGGCGCAGCTCGGCGCCGGTCACCTCACGCCCATCGGTGGGAAGCAGCGCCGTGAGACGCCCGAGAGCGTCGCCCCCTTCCATCCGCTCCAGATAAGGAAGCGCCGTGGCCCGAAGGCCGGGATCGGAGGCGGCGAGCGCTACCTTGACCGCTTCGGGAACCTGGGCGGAGCGCAACGCCACCAGGACCGGCAGGATGACGCGACGCAGTTCGGCTGGGCTGTTGGTGTTGGCCAACCGGTCGAACAAGGGACTGCCGGCTTCCTTGACCTGAAGCTTCGCCGAGGCCTCGGCCGTCGCGATTTGCAGCGCGAGTACTTCCCGGGTACCCGCCGGAACGCCGCTCTCCGTCAAGTTGAACGGGTTCATCAAGTCCCCCGCCACCCGCAGAAAGGCCCGCCGAGCCGGGACGGGGCTGCGCTTCACCTCCCGGCCTTCCTCGAACGGTACGGCCCGGCCAAGATCCGCCCGCAACTCCGGCAGTTCCGCCGCGCGTCCCAGATTCCGAGCCGCTTGCGCCGCTCGTTCCAGCAGGGGATTAGCCATGGTTCCGGTATCCGGGCGGGTCGCCGTGGAATCCGGCGTTCTCGCTCCCGGGTCGGGCCTTCCGCGTTCCACGTTCACCAGCGGTCGCCACAATCCGTTCACCCGGTCCAAGGCCTTTGGCTCCGGCCAGTCGGCCAAGGTCCGAACCGCCCACACGCGTGCCTGATCCGGCACATCCTCGCGGACCGCGAAACTGGCGAGCATCTGGGCGTGTTGCTGGGTTCCGAGCCGGACACAGGCATCGATCACCCGCGCGTGGAGGTTCGTCGGACAGTCGATCTTGGTGATGAACGAGGCCAAGGCCGGGAATCCTTCGGCGACGGGCACGTCGTGAATCGCCCGGCCCGCTTCCTCGACCAAGCTGACATCCGGGTCGGACAGAAACTCGGTGATCCTTCCTCCCATCGCCAGGGCCTGGGTGGGAAAGTGAGGAAACCCAGGCCATTCCGGCGTGATGAAGGCCCGCTCGACGACGCGGCGCCGAGCGAGCAACGCCACCCGGCGAATCGTAGGCGAGCGGTTCGTCTCCGCGGCCACCAGTTGGTCGGTGTAGTAAGAGCCCATCCCGAGGCCCTGCTGGAGGATCATCCGCGCCACATGCTGGAGAAAGAGGTCTCCTTCGTAGCCGGCCAGCAACAGCTCGACGGCCTTCAACGGTCCCACCCACGAGGTCGTGCGGGGAGACCGAAGCTGCGCCGCCAACCGATTGGCCCAGGGTCGGTCGATCAAGCGCGTCAGATGATCCAGCGAATCGGGCAACGTCCGCACGCCTCGCCCCATCGGCATGATTGCCAAGGCCTGCCCAGCCACCCGGCGGACAGCGGGATCGGGATCCGAAAACAGCGGTGTCATGGCCTCCTTTCCCTCCAAGGAGGAGGCTTCAGCCAGACTGCGGGCCGCCGTCGCGGCAACGAGCCGGTCCGAGTCTCCCAGCACATGCAGCAGCCGCACCAACGCCAGCTCCAGTTCGCGCGGCGAGGAATAGATGAATTGGGCGCGGGCGATCTGTCCGATAGCCCATAGCGCGTGCAGCCGCGGGAGCCGCAGCGTTTCCTCTTCGGCGACCTTTCCCAGACCCGCCAAAGAACCCAGTCCGCGATCCGCCAGTCCCCATTGCGCCTCCAGTCGCACTCGCCGGTCCACATGTCCCAAGAGCTGGAGCAGTTCCTTCTCCGGGCGCTGAGCCATTCCTTCCGCCAGCAGGCGCCTGACCTCGGAAACCAGGCTCGTCTGCCGTTCGGCGTCGGGCTCCGGGAAATTCGGCTCGATGCGATAGATCCGTCCGCGCGGGGTCTGTCCCCATCCGCTAACCCAGTCGAGGATATAGGCCGCGCCATCCGGTCCGAAATCCACGTCGGTGGGCCAGCAGTTCCACAGGAACTTGTCTTTGGCATCCACCTCGAAGCTCGCGCCTTTGGGTTTCACCGAAAACTCCCAAACGCCCCCGGGGAAATCGCAGTGCAGAAATTTTTCCTTCAGCCGGTCCCCAAACCCGGTTCCCGGATAATACGCCAACCCGCTCGGTCCCTGGCTGACCGTGCCCGCCAATGGAAGAATCCCGCCCTTGCCTCCCTTCCAAAGTTCCTCCTGCACCCACGGACCAAATCCCTCCAGGTGTTGGTAACTCGTGCGCCAGCCGTAGTCCCCGCCCTCAACCAGATGCAGCACGCGGCAGGGGTCCGCTCCGGACGTGTCATTATCGACCGTCCACAGGTTGCCCTCGTCGTCGAAGGCCAGCTCCTGCGGATTCCGCAATCCGAAACAAAATACTTCCAGGTTCCGCCCATCTGGTTCGCAACGGAGCACGCCACCGGTGTCCGGCAGGTTGATCACCATCCCTTCGCGATTGGTCAGACTAAGCCCCCGGTCACCGAAACTCAGGTAAATCCGTCCATCCGGTCCCCGGATCAGGCCGTGCAGGTCGTGTCCAGAGACGCCGATGTGAACCCCAAAACCGTCGGCGAGCCGATCGCCCTCCACCGGTTGGCGCGCAGCGAAGTCGCGGGAGAACGGAGGAGCTGGAAAACGCCAGAGATTGGGAATGTTCCCGAAGTACAGGTGGGGTCCGGTCGCCAGGATTCCCGCCGCCGTGCCGTCCGCGACGGAGTTGAAGCCATCCGCCACCACCGTGCTGAAGTCCGCGCGGCCATCCCCATCCGAATCCTCGACCATCCGGATGACCTCGCTCTCCCGGGTCAGGAAGGCGAGGTTGGTGGCGAACTGGTTGCTGAGGAACGCCGTTCGGTCCGCGACGGTCCGGAACGACATATCCTGAAGGAGCCAGTTGGTGTGCGCCGTAATGTCGAAAACGCTGATGGCCCAGCGGTCGGATTGCGCGAGGAAGACCCGACCACGGTGGTCGAAGCTGAACGCGACGCTGTTGCTCAACTGGGGCTCGGCGGCCCAGACGTCGAGCTTCAGTCCCGGGGCCAGTTGAAACTTCCTGGTCGCTTCGGTGGCCGCGGCAAAGGCGGGCTCGTTGGTACTGTGTTGAGCGAAGGCGGGAATCCCCAGCGAAAGTAGGAGGAGAAGCCGGAACACCATGGCCGGAGAAAATTAAGCTCAAAGCTCAAAGCTCAAAGCTCAAAGCGGCGCTGAGACCGCCGACCCATCTGCTCTCGTCTCCGACCGAGGGTCTTGCCCCTCGTTTCGTTGTGCGTGGAACGCGGGGCCTCCGCCGCGCGGCGGCCCTACCCGCCCCCGGCGGCGCCGGGTTCGCATTCCGCATTCCGCATTCCCTGCGTGCCCAATTCATCCCATGCTGATCCGGCAACGCCCATGAGCCTTCCCTCGTCTTCTCTTCCCGTCCTCGCTCTCACCACGGTGCTGACGATCCGACTGGGCGCCGCGGAATTTACCGCCACCGACCGGCAGCCCACTCCCGCCGAACTGAGCACCATCCCACCCGTGGCATCGGAGGAAAAAGCCGCGAAGTTGCTCCAGGACGTCACCTTCCCTCCGGAGTTCGAGGTAACCATCTTCGCGACTCCTCCTGCCGTGAATTACCCGGTGTTCGTCGCCGCCGCACCGGATGGAACGCTCTATGTCTCCAGTGACGGCAACGGCTCGCTCGACCGCAAGCCGCATCTGGGTCGGGTACTCCGGGTCCGCGACACCAATGGCGACGGCCAGGCGGACGAAGTGAAGGCCTTCGTCCCCGACGTGGATTCCCCACGCGGATTGGTCTGGGATCACGACCGGCTGTACCTGCTTCATCCGCCCGACATCAGCACTTTCATCGACCGCGACGGCGACGGGGTGGCCGAGGAGAAGAAGACCCTGGTATCCGGCATCGCCTTCACCTTCCAGGACCGGCCGGCGGATCATTCCTCCAACGGGCTGGAACTGGGCATCGACGGCTGGCTGTACGCGGCGATTGGCGACTTTGGCTTCCTGGAGGCCACCGGTTCCGACGGACGGAAGCTCCAGCTTCGTGGAGGCGGGGTGGTGCGGGTCCGACCGGATGGGTCCGGGCTGGAGCTGTTTGCCGATGGCACGCGCAACATCCTCGAAGTAGCCGTCAGCCCGCTGCTCGACGGATTCGCCCGGGACAACACCAACGACGGCGGCGGTTGGGACGTGCGGTTGCATCACTTCAGCGGATTCACCCAGCACGGCTACCCGCGCCTCTTCAAGAACTTCCCCGACGAGATCATCCAGCCGCTGGCCGACTATGGCGGTGGTTCCGGCTGCGGCGCGGCGTGGATCGACGAACCGGGCATTCCGGCGAAGTGGAACAACGCGCCCTTCACCGCCGACTGGGGCACGGAATGGATTTACCATCATGGGCTGGAACCCAAAGGCGCCACCTTCACGGCGACCCAGGAGCCGTTCGCCAAGCTCCCCCGGGTGACGGACCTCGACGTGGATGCCCACTCCGCAATCTACGCGGCGAGTTGGAAGGGAGCGTCGTTCACCTGGGTGGGGCCGGAGGTCGGGTTCCTGGTGCGGGCCACCCCCAAGGGTTTCCGGTCGGAACCGTTGCCGGATTTCGCGCAAGCGAGCGAAGCGGATCTGGTGAAGCTGCTCGAATCACCGAGTCACCGGCGGCGATTGGAAGCGCAACGAACGCTGTTGCGACGGCCCGTTCCGGCATCGGACACCGAAGCCATCGGGGCGCTGACTCGATTGGCCGAGGATTCCAGCAAGCCGATCGCGTCACGGGTCGCTGCGGTGTTCACGCTGAAGCAATGGCTGGGAGCCAAGGCCCACGGAACCCTCGCCCGGCTGGCCGTGGATGAGACGCTGGGCGCCTGGTCCATTCGCGCGCTGACCGACCGTTCCGACGAACTCATCGACGTGCCCACGGCTCCCATCCTCGGTGGTTTGAAATCGTCCGACGCACGAGTTCGTCGGGAAGCCGCGATCGCACTGGCGCGTCTCGGCAAACCCGACGAGGCGCCGGCCTTGATTCCGTTGCTGGCCGATTCCGATCCCGTCGTGACCCATACGGCGGTTCAGTCTCTGATCCAGCTCGGAGCGGCCGATGCCTGTCTGGCCGTGGTGGACGACGGCGATGCACCGACCACCCGGCGTCAAGGGGCCTTGCGCGTGCTGCAATCGTTGCCTTCCGCCACCGTAGTCGAGGCCTTGCTTCAGCGTCTGGCCAAGGAACCCGAGGCCGAACGGCGAACCGGCCTGATCACCGCGCTGTGCCGTCTGCATTTTCGCGAAGGCGAATGGACGGGTGACTCGTGGGGCACCCGACCGGACACCCGGGGACCCTATTACCAACCCGAGAGCTGGAGCGAATCCACGCGGATCAAGGCCCGTCTCCAGGCCGCACTCGACCAAGCCGATTCCTCGGAGGCGGTGTTCATCGGCCGGGAGTTGGCCCGCCATCGCATTCCCGCCGGGGACGCGCTCGACACCCTGATTTCCCGTGCGGTTCATGAGCCGGCGCTGCTTCCCGCGATTGCCGCCCAACTGGCGGAGGCGGAAGCCGTGCCCACCAACGCGATTCCCCTACTGATCCAAACCGCGACGGCCGACGGAACGCCGGATGCCGCCCGCGCCCAATCCGTCATCGCCTTGGCCAAGACCTCCCGTCCCGAGGCGTGGCAGGCGGTGTTGACCGCGTTGCCGCTCGTACAACGAACGCGCACCGAGAACAATCTGGCGGAAAAGGCCCGGAACGCCGTGGCCAACGCCCCGTCCCTCGACCAGGTCCACTCAGTTTTCGAGGAACGTGCCGCACGGCTCGAAGGCGAGCCTTCTCTGGTCGCCGAAGGAATCTTGCTCCGACTTGCTGCCCGTCAGGTGGGCGCGCCGGAACCACGAGAGGCGGCCGCTCGATCGCTCGACTCCGGCTGGGCCATTCCCGCTCGCCGCATCCAAATCCTGCGCGCGGCCGGCCGGGTTCAGGATTCCAGTCGGGCCGCCCAGTTCGTTGCCGCCCTCGATGATCCCGATCCAGACGTCGCCAAGGCCGCGCAGGACACCGTGAAGCGCCTGAAGATCGATCCTGAAAAATTCCGCGCCGACGCCCAATCCCCACGCGTCGGTGACCTCAGCCTCGACGATGTTTTCGCGGCCGTCCTCTCGACCCGGGGCGATCCGGCTCGTGGGGAACAGATCTTCACTCAGGTTGGTTGCAACGGCTGTCACACCGTGAAGCCGGACGAACCGCTCAAGGGACCGTTCCTGGGCACCATCGCCACCACCTATCGCCGGCCGGAGTTGGCCGAGGCGATCCTGATTCCCGACAAGACGCTGGCGCAGGGATTCGTCACCCACCATTTCGAGCTGAAGGACGGGACAGAAGTGGACGGGTTTGTGGTCCGCGAAGCCGCCGATGCCGTCACCATCCGCACCGTCACCGCCGAGGAGCAGACGCTTCTGGTGGCGAGCATCGTCCGGCGCGAGAAGCAGGAGCGTTCGTTGATGCCGGAAGGGTTGGTAGCGGGTCTGACAATCAAGGAACTGGCCTCTCTGCTCGATTATCTCGAAGCGCTTTCGGCCAAGCCCTAACACCATACAGCCCGCGGAAAGTTCGGAGTCGCGCCTTGGGCGCCTTTAGGCCCGGACCACCCCGCTACAGCGCCGCCACCAACCACCACGTGCCAATCCCAATCGCCGCCGCCGCGCAGGCTTGCATCAGGCTGCGATAGGCCCGGCCGTTGCTTCCGGTCCGGCGCGAGACGAATCCGAACACCGTCGAGAAGCCGCTCATGGCCAGCACCGTTCCGACCGCAAAGCAGAGCAGATAAAGAACAGCCGACGTGGTGGTCGGCAGCGCCAAGGCGGGCAAAACACCAAGAAAATGAGAACTCCCCGCCAACCCATGGAGGGTCCCGATTCCCAGGGCCGCATGCCCGTGAGAATGACTCCGGCTCTGGTGCAGGGGTTCCGGTTCAGATTCGGCCGGATGAAGATGGACGTGTTCATGGGTCTCACCGTCATGGGTGTGGGTATGCGTGTGAATCCGGACCCGCAGGGCCTGGCGCAATCCCCAAAGGCCAATGCCGATCAGTAGCACGCCGACCAGGCGTTCGCTCCAAGCCGAGATGGCCTCCACCGGCAGGGCCTCACGGAGTCCCAAAGCCAGCAACCCCACCAACGCCACCCCCGCCGAATGCCCCACGCCCCAACGAACCCCCGTCTGCCAAGCGCCGCGATGAGCGCGAACTGCCAGCGGGGCCACGGCCGCCAGATGATCCGGACCGGACACGACATGCAAAAATCCGGCGGCGAAACCAGCGAGCGGCACCCACATCGGGTCGAGGATGGGAGCCGGCGTCAACCGAGGCAACGATCTCCTCTTGGGGACCGCACCCGGCTCGCGTCCGAAGCGCGTTCGGAGCGCGGGTCTGTGACCCGCAGCAACGTGGCAACGCAAAAAGCGAGGGAAGGAGTTGGAGCCTTTCAGAACTCACCCCCCGGCCCTCTCCCTCCGGGATATCGAGTTGGGGACAGGGCCGAATGGCGCTTAGATAGGGCCTCGATTTTTGCGATGGCGTGTTCGATGAGGGATTTCTTGGTAGCGGTGGCGAGGATCGTTGAGCAGGGGGTAGTTTTTGTGGAGGCGATCAGACCCATCTCCAGTTCCTGAGCACCCCTTCCGGGACTCGTGCAGCGCAAGCTCTCCCTTCCCAGGGTGGTCTTGAGGTCGCGGAACTCCAGTTCGATCCGCCACCGGCGGAAGTAAAGCGCGGCTAACTGTTCGGCCGGGTAAGCCACCGGATCCACCAGGGGGTGACCCGCCTGAGGCGGCGAGTGCGAAATCCCGCCGCCCAGACGGTGCAGCGCCGCCCGCGGACTTCCAGCGTCTGCGGGACTCGCTTCCCCAAGGCCTTGGGGAGGTTCGTTGGGTTCTGGCCTTTGGAGTTTGGATGCGGTCCGCCCGTTTAAGGACAAAATCAGAATGCGCGTGGGTTCGAATCTCGTCCGAAATCTATTTTGAGCTATGAGATACCGGAACTTGTTAGGGTGGCTGGGAAGTAGCTTAATGGAGCTTCTTAGCGATCAGGATTTACTTGTCACACTCCCAATTATTTCTAAGGCTCTGCCTTGGAAATCCACGCCCACTCCAACCTCGCATCGCATCGAATCATATGCCTGCCACCCCAACTTCATCGCCGGCTCGCTCCCGGCGGGTGACACCCACTCTGGTCGCCCTCTTCTTCGTCCTGACCGCCCTGCTGGGTTGGCTCCGCGCCGGAACGCACGGACACGACGGAGGCCCCATGTCGGGCGGAGAGACCCACAACCCTTTGGTGTCGGCCATGCCGGTGACCAACGTGAGTCTCTTCGTCACGGAGCTGACGATTCCTTCGAACGCCGTCCCCACCTCCGTTTCCTCGGAGGGTTACCTCGTTTACGAGATCCGGATGCGCACCAATCTGAACCAGTTCCACCCGGACCTGCCGGCTGTGCCCATCTGGGGTTACTCGGATTCGCCCGACCGCCCGGGCTCTTCCCCCGGTCCAACGATCCAGGCCACAAATAACGTTCCGGTGATCGTGCGCTGGATCGACGAGTTGCCCGACCAGTATCCCGATTGGATTCCCGCGGATACCCAAAACCATGGGGTGGAGAATCAGGATGTCCGCAATGTGGTTCACCTCCATGGGGGCGCGAACCGGCCGCTCTTCGACGGGAATCCTACCTATTGGTTCCGGCCCGGGGTCACCACCAACTATCTCTACGACAACATCGATCTTTCCCCCGGGGCGGACGGAGAGACGCTCTGGTATCACGACCACGCCGTCGGGGTCACCGCCAACAACGTGTACGCCGGCCTGGCTGGGATGTATATCCTGCGCAACCCCGAATTCGAGCACGACCTCAACCTGCCTTCGGGTCCGTACGAGGTGCCGCTGGTGTTCCAAGATCGCGACATCCAGGTTGAATTCGACCCGCCCACTCTGCTCTCCGATGCGGTCAGCACCAATGTCGTTCCCTGGCACTACCTCCCGGTGGTCAACGGCCGGATCGCCCCGTACTTCGAAGTCGAACCCCGGCGCTATCGGTTCCGAATCCTCAACGGTTGCGGCTTCCGGACCATCGGGCTCGTCCTGCAGACCCAGACCATGGACTCGCCCTCCGTTCAAACCAACGTCCCTCTCTATCAGATCGGCACCGACGATGGATTCCTCGCCGCGCCGGTCCAAATCCCACCCGCGGACCCGAACGCCTTCCTTCCTGCCCTACGCCTGATGCCGGGCGAACGCGCCGATGTGATCGTCGATTTCACTGATTGGGATGGCTATACCAATATCGTCGTCGCCAACAGTTTTGCGCCCGGGAGCTTCGGCGTGCCTCCCAGCGCGCCGGTGAATGTCGTGGGCGGCGCCTTTCTCCAGTTCCGCGTCGTCAAACCGCTTTCGGGCACCGATACCAGCACCCTTCCGGCGGTGATCCATACCAACTCGCCCACCGCGCAGGACCTCGCCAGCGAGGCGGTTCGCACCCGCCAAATCACCCTCGACCTCGCGAACGAGAAGCCGGCCCCGGGCTTGATCTTCAACCAAGACCACCACCTCTTTGCCGTTCTCAACCTGATGACCTTCGACGATCCGGTGACCGAGAATCCGCGGGCCGGCGACATCGAGATCTGGGAGTTCATCAACCTGACCGGCGAGCCGCACCCCATGCATGTCCACCTGCTCGATTTCCTGGTGCTCGACCGCACTCGGTTCCGCGACTTCAACGGCCAGGACCCCTCCTATGTCCCGGGTGGCGTCGCCAATTACATCCTCGACCGGGAGGCGGGCCAATTGAAGGACCTCTCCGCCTATCTCGATTCCTCCCCCAGCGGCACCCGCCCGCCGCAAATCAACGAACTCGGTCCCAAGGACGTCGTGCATGCCGCTCCTGGTTCGGTCACCCGCATCGTTATGCGCTGGCCCACCAATGAACTCTTCTTCGGACCCTACGTGTATCACTGTCACATCCTGGATCACGAAGACAACGACATGATGCGCCCGATCGAGGTTCGCCCGCCCCTGTCGCCGGACACGCTCTGGATCTCCTACGATGTGCTGCAGCAGGCCTTTTCCGTCGAAGTCGGCACCCAGCCCGGCGTGACCTATGACGTGCAAGCCTCCAGCGACCTAGCTTCCTGGCAGTCTCTCACCAATCAGTCCGGCACCGGCATGACACTCTACCTGAGTGATCCCGACACCGACACGCCGATCCGTTTTTATCGCGCCCTGGCGTCACCCTAAGGTTTCGATGCAACGCCTGGGCCGATCGGACTTAGAGCCTGTTTTGAAATTCCAAGGGGTCCTGCGGCGAGGGATTTTGGAAAAGGGCCGACCATCTTGAAGCGTCCCGTGGAGGAACCCCCCGGCGGACGAAGCCGTCCGCGCTCCCGTAGTATGGCCGTCGGATCAGCGCGGGGCCGGCGTCGCGACCACTTCCAAAATGCGCCCGGGCAGCCAGCCAACCTGATTCTTGAAACTGGTGGGCCGGGTGTATTCTAACACCAGCAGACGGCCCGGCCCGGCTTGGAACACATCGAGAGGACGGGCCAACGGCGCCAACCAGGTGTTCACCGTCGCTTCCCAGGATCCGTCAGCCCGCTGCTGGGGCCGCACCAGCAGGAGATCGAATCCACAGTCCTCCTGGGTGCCCGTCGGAATCAGGTTGCCAAAGCGTCCTATCACAAAGGCATTCCGAACCGTCTCCGGGAAATCGTCACCCAGCCAGGTCAACCCGGCGGGGGAACTGTGCGGATCAAAAGTCGAGCCGGGCTTGGACCCTGCCCAGCCGTCCGGTCCGAGGTTGGCCACCGGCTGGACGAATGACAGGCCGGGCGGTGCGTCCGGGGTGTGCGGGTACCATTTCTCCGCCGCCGGCCGTCGTCCTAATTGATAGGGGAAGCCGTGATGCCGGGCCGGCTGGCCCGGGGCCGGCGGAATGATGACATCCATCTCTTCTCCGGCATGGGCATCAGGTCCGTTGCTCACGGTGAAAAGGCGCCCCTGGGGATCCCAGTTGAAACTGTAAGCATTACGGATCCCCCGGGCGATGATTTCGATCTGCGGAGACGGCGCTTCGGGATCTAGCCGCCAGAGGGTCGCAGTTAGATCGGTTTCGCCCATGGTCCCCAAAGCCGGGTCGGAACCGGCTTCGCCACCATCGGTGCGCGAACCGCTGCTGACATACAATTGGCCATCCGGACCGAAGCGAATCTCCGAAATGCCATGGTTGTAAGGACCGATGCCGTAAGGATAACCGGTGCGGAACCAAAGCTTCGGGGCCACCGGATCTCCGGAAGCGTTGGTGGCGGAGGTGCGATAGATGGAGACCACGTTGGAGACGAGTGGACCACCTTCTACACGCTGGTTCATGGTAATCCAAAGACGGTTCTGCGGTCCCAGCGTGAAGCCGAGCGTGCCGAAGTCTCCCGGAAGCGTATCGGGGTAATCGGCGGGAACGATAAGGGGAGTCAACTTGCGGGCGCCGAGATCCAACCGCTCGACGGATCCACCCTGGCCCAGGACATAGGCGCGTTCGCCCCGGCCGTCACCCGTCAGGCGGGTGGCGAATTCATTCAACCGGACCAGTTCGCGCAGCACGAATCCCGGAGGCGCCGGCGGCAACGGTTGATACGCATTGGCTGCGGCTAATACCTCGTAGGTAGGAAAGGCCGACTTTGCCCGAATGGCCCGCACTTCCTCGGCCGTCACGATACCGCCCGCATTATTCCACGAATTCAGGAGAAAGTTCATCACATCGGCCACCTGCTCATCCTTCAGCGCCACGGCGGGCATCTGCCCCTGATAGGTGCGGCCATTGACGGTAATTTCGCGCCTCAATCCTTCCACCATGGCCAGGATGGATTCCCGCCGGTGGTCCCGCAGAAAATCCGATTCCGCGACGGGCGGATAGGTTCCCGGGACACCCCGGCCATTGACCTGATGACACATCGAACAGTTGGCCAAATACAGAATGCGTCCTCGGGTAATCGACTCCGGGGGAGGCAGGGACGCGGCCGTCAACCATCCCGGGAGGCACAGCAACAGGAACCAGAAGAAACGTCGGGGCATCGGCCCGATGCTACCCACGAAACCGCCCCGCTGGCAATGGACCGGGGGGAAGGGGGAAGGGAAAGGGGACAGAAGGAAAAGGGGACAGAGCAGCTATCGGCAAGGAAGCGAAATTGGTTTGCGCTCATCGGCAATCGAAGGTTGGAGGCGTAAGCTTGGTGGACGGAGGGGAGATTTCAGTCGGCGCGAACCAGGAGGATCGGCCGTCGGTGTTGGTTTTGCCGGAGGATTGGCGAATCAGGGCGCAACTCAGGGCCGGTCACCATCCACGTGGCGACCTCTCCGCAGCCGTAGCCGGCGATTCAGGCGCGGGTCAAGTTACCCAAAAGACCTGTCGGCGCAGGTGGCGCAGGGTGAATAGCTCTGGCTCCAGGCCATCCATCCGGCGCGCCCCAGACGTGCGTTTGGAACCGAAGCGCTCCCGCAATTCAGTGAAGATTCCCTCCACAAAGCCCCGCGTGCCCAAGACCGCCCCATCGGCAAAGTACCGCACCCGCAAACGCAGATACTCCGTCAACGCCAGCCGGCCCCGGGCCGCGATCACCGCCAGCACCGCTTCCCGCGTAAATCCTTTCCGCAGCGGTTGCCCCATCTCGGTCGTTCCTTCCCGTTGTTCCCCCTGCCCAAAGAGCCACCGGCGGTAGGTGGCCAAGGCGTTGGTCGGGGTGTCCTGCTCCTCGGCAATCCGTTGGCCCCCAGCCAGCACCGCCCGCAAGCCAATCTGGGCCTGAGGCTGACCCGCTGCCGCCGCGCCGTACCCGCACCACCGATAGTCCTCGGGATCTTCCACCAACCCCGCTCGCACTGGATTGAGATCGATGTAGGCAGCCATCGTGGCCAGGGTTTCCCCCGCCCCTTCGACCAGCACACTCTTGAAGCGTTCTTCCCACAGCGTGCCCTTGCGTCCCTGCTGACGGTTGAACCATTGGGTGAAGCGTTGTTTGAGCCGTTGGAGAAAGCCGCTGACATCCCACATGGTGGCGCACATCCCTTCGATGAACTCGCGTTCGCCTGGGGCGTCTCCGATTTGGCGGAACTGTTCGAGGCGCTGGCGGGCCGTGGCGGCGGTGAGGGTGGTGCTGGAGAGGGCTTCAAGGCGGGCGATCAGTTCCTCGGCGGAGAGGGGCTGGGTGGGTTTGGCCGGAACTTCGACCAGGAGATGGAAGTGGTTGGAGAGGATGCAGTAGGTGAGGACGCGCACCCCACAGAAGGCCTCGTATTCGCGGAGGTAGCGGACGAACTGTTCGCGCTCGACAGGACCAAAGACGAAGTCGCGGTTCACGACGCGGGAGAGGCAATGGTAGTAGGCCCGCGGATGGGAGGGTGGAGCTTTGAGCCGACGGGAACGCACGGTGGGTAGTTAATCCTCCCCAGGCC
>CAYYSX010000155.1:0-2012 GCA_964474315.1 uncultured Verrucomicrobiota bacterium
CCTCGCCATGAGATCACGCGATCCTAGTGTACAAAATTGAGGTGGAAGTCAGGTTAACGGGAAGTACTTTCTTGCAGATTATTTAGTTAATGAAAGAGACTGAACGGCATTGCAAATACAGATGATGATACGCCGAAGGGATGGTAAGGTCGGAGGAAAATTATTCACTCCTGACCGTTCATCGACCTTTAGCGAAACGAGATTAACCTTGAAACGAATAGAATTCGCGATACCATGCCACAAAATTCCGGACCCCATCTTCGATCGACGTCGAGGGTTGGAATCCTACCGCTTCGGGCAGTTCATCTGTATCGGCATAAGTGGCCAGGACGTCTCCTGCCTGCATGGGAAGCATTCGTTTCTCGGCCTTCTTTCCAATCGCCTCTTCCAAGCAGCCGATCAGATGCAAGAGTTCAACCGGCCGATGGTTGCCGATGTTATAGATCCGGTAGGGCGCGCGGCTGGTGCTGGGATCAGGCTTCGCTGCGTTCCAGCGGGGATTGGGTGCGGACACGCGATCGGCAACCCGCACGACTCCTTCCGCAATATCGTCCACATAGGTGAAGTCACGGCGCAGACGCCCTTCGTTGAAGACGTCGATCGGCCGGCCTTCCAGAATCGCCTGAGTGAACAGAAACAAGGCCATGTCGGGCCGTCCCCAGGGACCATAAACGGTGAAGAAGCGGAGTCCCGTAACAGGAAGGGCAAACAAATGGCTGTAGCTGTGCGCCATGAGTTCGTTGGCCCTTTTGGTGGCGGCGTAGAGACTCAACGGGTGGTCCACATGGTGATGGACCGAGAAGGGCATGGTCGTGTTCGCCCCATACACCGAACTCGAAGACGCATAGACCAGGTGCTCGACTAGGTCATGCCGACAGCCCTCGAGGACATTAAGAAATCCGACCAGGTTGGCATCGGCGTAGGCGTGGGGATTTTGCAGGGAGTAGCGGACACCGGCCTGCGCCGCGAGGTGAATGACCCGCTGGGGCCGCACCGACCGGAAGTAGTCGGCGATGGCCGGTCGATCCACCAGGTCCAACCGCTGGAACTGGAAGGCGGGGTGTGAGGTCAGGCGCTCCAGCCGGGCCTTCTTGAGTCGCACATCGTAGTAGTCATTGAGGTTGTCGATTCCGAAGACTTCGTCACCGCGGTCCAATAGCTTGCGAGCCACGTGAAAGCCGATGAAGCCGGCGGCACCGGTGACGAGGAAACGCATAGGGGGGGAAAGAGCGGAGGGCGGAGGGCAGAGGACGGAAGGAAAGATGAGTGGGCGGGTTTCTCAAGCTGTCGTCTGTCCTCTGATTTAGCGGCCTTCGAGGGTCGTAGCGTTGGCGAGTTCCATGGCTTCTTCGCCCATCCGTAGCGCATAGATCCGCTGTACCGTCAGGGCGTCCACCACTTCATCCGACATGGCCCAACTGCCCAATACGGGAATCAGCCGGCGTCCGGCATACTGCGGCACGAATTCGAAGAAAGTGGCCACTTTGGCCGCGAACTTCTCGACATCCTGGAGGGTGGGCGTGGACTTGGCCTCGCCGAGGATGACGGCCTCCGGACCAACGACGACCACGTCGTACTCGGTCTGAATCCGGCCCGGACCCGGCTTACGGACCACCCAACGGGTGATGAACTGGTCAATGGGGTCGAGGTGGAAGTGATCACGGGCAAGGCGGCGAAGGTTGGGGGCGAGGATGTCTTCAATGATGGTGCCCAGCTTATTGGCCAGATCACCCCAGCGTCGGTTCATTTCCCGTCGTTCCGCCCGGGATTCCTCGCGGAACTCCCGCATCTCCGCTTCGAACCGTGTCATGCGCTCTTCCGCGAGGCGATTCCTCTCCTCCGCCGTACGATGCCGCTCTTCGGCGCGTTCCTCAGCGGCTTGCTGACGTTGCTCCGCTGCCTTGTGGCGTTCATCGGCCCGTTTGTTTAGGAGGGCCACCTGGGTCAGGAACTGACCAAACAGCGCCTCCAGACGGTCCACGCGGTCTTCGATCGTGGCGTACGGCATGACG
>CAYYSX010000155.1:2112-14242 GCA_964474315.1 uncultured Verrucomicrobiota bacterium
GAGTGGGCGGGTTTCTCAAGCTGTCCTCTGTCCTCTGTCGTCCGTCCTCCGCTTTTTCCTGCTCCACGGACAGGTTGAAAACCTGCGGTGCAGCAGATCAGGAGGTCTGCGATACAAGCGACAGGCTAAGAAGCCGGCCCTCCCGTGATTCTCAACTTATTCCTGCGAGAGCGAACGATACGGGCGGGTGAGTTGACCGGACCGTGTGAGTATGCCGGCCCGAACCAGAGCCTTCCGTCGCTCTTCGACCGTCATGCGCCGCATTCTTGCCAGAGCGCGGTTCAGGCTGGCGCGGATCGGATCGGGCACGGACCGGGCACTTCGGGGCGGGAATTGAGCCTTTGGTTTCATGCTTTTCGAGTCTTAGAGGATATGAAGCGGCACCGGCCGGAAAAAACCAACGACCGCATCCGACCGTCTTACCGCGATCTGGATGTGCGATTTCCGGTGAATGGCCGAACCAGGAAAGACCAGTTCGCCCTCCTGGAACATTCCCCGGACCGTGTCAACCCGGTTGCCTCGTGCTTGCTCCCACAACTCGATCGCCCAGTTGATCACCGCACAATCCAAGCGGCGGATGAATGGTTGGGCCTCTCCGTGCCGGCGTAACGAATTGGCGGGAAGGCTCCTGCCTTCGCCTGACATGGCAGTCCGGAATTCAAAGAAAGACCCGGCCAGAAACTCGGTAAATCGGGTATCAAGGAGATCGAAGCAATTTCCAAGGTGGATGATGGCGCCAAGGATTGCGGGACGTTGGATGGCATCCGGCTTTCGCTTCGATGCCTCTTCGGCCCACTGAAGCGCCCGTTGGGGGCCATATTCCCAAAAATAGGTTCCCTTGCCCAGCCAGTCGAAGTCGTTCTCGCTGGGGCGGAGAGTGGTATGCCCACTCAATACGGAATCAACAATCCTGGCATCGCAGCCGTGATATCCCAAAACCGTTCGCTGGTATTGCAACGCGCCACCAGATTACGCCGGATTTCGGGTGGACGACGATAGCTAGATTTAGTGATAAGGTCCCCCTTCTAACGCCGTCGTCAGCCTTCCTCCCTGGGCCCACGGGTCAGTTGAAAACCTGCAGTGCAGCAGATCAAGAGATCTGCGATACAAGCGCCGGCTTGGCGTGCTCGGCAGGATGATCTCTGCTCCCGAGAGGTTCTGCCATCCCAAAAGCTAAACTGAAGGGGCGGAGGCGGAGGCGGAGGACGGAAGACGGAAGGCGGAAGGGCAGGCGCGTTTTTCAAGCTGTCCTCTGTCGTCCGTCCTCTGCTTTCCCCTTCGCCACGGACAGGTTGAAAATCCACGGAACAGCAGACTCAGGAGGTCGATACAAGCGCCAAGCTGGAATTCCGGCGAACCGGACAGGCTAAGAAGCCAGCCCTCGTTGCCCTTACTCCTCCCCACTTCACTCAGTCATCTGATCGTAAATCCAGCGATAGGTCTTTTCCATGCCGTCGCGGAGGCGGGTGTTCGGCTCCCAGTTGAGCACTTTTTGAATGAGGGTGTTGTCGGAATTGCGGCCGTTGACCCCTTTCGGCGCGTCCAGTTTGTAATGTCGCTGCAGCTTAATCCCAGCGATCTCCTCCACGAGGTCGGCCAACTGGTTGATCGAGACCAGTTCGCTGGAGCCGATGTTGATCGGATCGACCACGTCGCTGGCCGTCAGCATCTGCGTCCCCTTCAGGCAATCGTCGATGTACATGAAGGAGCGGGTTTGCTTTCCGTCACCCCAGATTTCCAGCTCGTGCTTCCCGCTCAGCTTGGCGGTGATGACCTTGCGGCACATTGCGGCGGGCGCCTTCTCGCGTCCGCCCTCGTAGGTGCCAAATGGGCCATAGACGTTGTGGTAGCGGGCCACCCGGGTGGCGAGGCCGAAGTCCTCGCGAAAATGCCGGCACATGCGTTCGCTGAAGAGCTTTTCCCAGCCGTACCCATCTTCCGGCAGGGCCGGATAGGCATCCTCTTCTTTGAGGGCCGTGACGTCGGGGTTCTTCTGCTTGTCCCCATTATACACACAAGCGCTGGAGGCATAGAAATAGCGCTGGATCCCCAAATCGCGAGCGGCCATCAGCAGGTGGGTGTTGATGAGCACCGAGAGCATGCACAGGCCCTTGTTGAGCTCGATGAAGCCCATGCCGCCCATGTCGGCGGCGAGGTTATAAACGGTGTGGGCTCCCTGGAGAGCGGCGTAGCAGGCGTCTTTGTGCTCCAGGTCGAGGACGAGGTTCTCGACGTCGGGAAACCGCTGGTACCACTGGGTCTGGGGCTTGGCATCGACGCTGCGCAGGCGGGTGAAGCCCTGCCGGCGCAGGTCGGCCACCAGGTGGCCACCAATGAACCCGCCGCCGCCGCAAACGACAATGAGATCGTTGTTAGTCATTATGAAATCGGGAGGTCGTCTCGGGAGAGACGACATGTAGCGTCGCCTGTCTCAGGCGACCTGATTGGAATCGATATAGTTGGGAAGGCGGTCGTAGGAAAGAGTCGTCTCGGGAGAGACGACGCTACAGGCGCAGGGGATAAACCTCGCCTTGGTAAGGCCACAGACCCGGCTCCAAAACCAGCCCGGCCCGCACCGGATTGTATCGCACATATTCCCATTTGGCGGCGTAGCTTTCCGCTTGTCGCAACTTGTGATCGAAGAAACCTGGCTGCCAGAAACTCACCAGTGCTTGATCGTGGATTCGGTGGGGTTGATGCCCCGCCGCCATAATGGCCGGATTGAGGGCTCGTTTGAGTCCCTTCATCCAGCGTCCGAGCTGCATTTGCAGTCCGGGAGCCACAAAAAAGTGAACATGATCCGGCATGAGCACATAGCGGCCAACCAGGACGCCAAATTCCGCAGCGGCGCGGGAGTAACCCTCAAACGTGGCCTGAACGCCGGGATCAGCCAGGCAAGGACGCCGGCCGTGGGTGTTGGCGGTGATAAAATAGACCGCATCCGTCGGATTGAAGACACGGGCAAGACGGGGCGGGCATTGTTTGAAACGGCGATCCACGCAAGGAGGATGCGTGGGTTCCAGCGCGTGCGCCTATCGCTTGATTTAACGATCCGAATTGTCTGGAGATCCCTGCGAAATGGAGAAGGTCGTCTCCGGAGAGACGACGCATGTAGCGTCGCCTGTCTCAGGTGATCTGACGAAATCAACGTGATCAGAGCGGTCGTCTCCGGAGAGACGACGCTACAGAGTCATCTCGCGGATAAGGTCTTCAAAGCGAGTGCGGGGTTCCCAACCGAGAACGGTCCGCGCCCGAGCGGGGTTCCCGACGAGCCGGGTCGGATCGGCGACTCGAAATAGAGCGGAATCGGAATCGACATAGTCGCGCCAGTTCAGGCCAACCGCTTCGAAGGCGATGGTCAACACGTCTTCGACCCGATGAAGAATCCCGGTCGCGAACACATAGTCGCCGGGGTGGGGCGCCTGGAGCGAACGCCAGAAGCCTTCGACAAAGTCCCGCGCATCCCCCCAATCCCGCTGGGCCGAGGTGTCTCCCAGCGTCACTCGCTTCTGCCGTCCCGCTCGGATGGCCGCCGCGGCGCGACAGATTTTAGCGGTGACGAATTCAAGACCACGCCGCGGGGATTCGTGACCGAAACAGATTCCATTGACCGCAAAGAGTCCTTGGGTGTCCCGGGCGATGCGGACGAGATCCGTCGCACAGGCTTTCGACGCGCCATAGGAATTAACAGGACGGAACGGAGTGGATTCGTCCTGTGGAACCGTAGCCGGCTCGCCAAACACCAGGCTACTGCTGGCATGAAAGAACTTGGGTGGCCGCGGACACTTCCGGCACGCCTCAAGAAGGCGGGCGGTTCCCAGGACGTTGAAATCCAGGGTCGGCAACGGGTCGGAGATGCTGGGAGCAACGTGAGTTTGCGCCGCGAGATGATAGAATTCGTCAGGCTCGAGCGAACGGATCAGGTCGGGCAGCCCTGGGGCGGCGAGATCACCGACATGAATCTGAATCCGGTCCGCCACCGGCTGGAGGGGCGAGGAGTCGAAACGGGCCTGACTGCGGATGAGTCCATGGACCTCATAGCCTTTGGCCAGCAGCAATTCGGCGAGGTAGGAACCGTCCTGGCCAGTCAGGCCGGTGATGAAGGCGCGGGGCAAGAGGGAAGCGGGAAGGGCGCGGAGGTAAGGGGAAAGGGAAGAGGGGTATGGGCTAAGTTTTGAGGGACTAGCGGAACTGGTAGATCCGCCGGCTGAGTTGATCGGCCGAGATCAGGAGCGAAAGAGATTCCTCCTGCTGAATCACCTTTAGACTTCGAGGTCCTCGAATCGCCAGTGAGGTCGGGATCGAAGGCTTTGGCCTTGGTGAGGATGGTGCGGTACATCGTGGCGTTCCATCGGACGATCTTGGAACCCATCACCATCGTCGTCACCTCCCTAAAAATGCTGACTGTTCCTTTCTGCCCTTACCCCTTACCCCTTGGTCGTTCCTCACGGGCAGGTTAAAAACCTGCGGAACAGCAGACCCAAAGGTCTGCGGTACAGACGCCGGGCAGGCTGAGAAGCCTGCCTTCCCGGGGGGTCTAATACGACAAGATGGGCTTGCCGGACATCTGGTCTTTGAGAAGACGAAGGTCGGCCTCGACCATGAGCTCAATGAGAGCTTTGAACTTGGTCTTCGGCTCCCAACCGAGTTTGCTTCGCGCCTTGGAGGGATCCCCGATGAGCAAATCCACTTCGGCCGGGCGGAAGAAACGAGCGTCGATATCGACATAGTCACGCCAAGCCAAACCAACGGCTCCGAAGGCGACTTCCAAGCATTCGGTAATAGTGTGGGTCTCGTTGGTGGCGATCACATAGTCGTCACCCTCAGACTGTTGCAGCATGCGCCACATGGCCTCGACGTACTCCTTGGCATAACCCCAATCACGTTTGGCATCGAGGTTGCCCAGAGTGAGCCGCTTCTGGAGCCCCAGCTTGATGCGGGCGGCCGCCAGCGTAATTTTGCGGGTCACAAAGGTTTCGCCGCGGCGGGGGGACTCATGGTTGAAGAGAATGCCGTTGCTGGCATGCATCCCATAAGACTCCCGATAATTCACGGTCGCCCAATAAGCGAATACCTTCGCCACCGCATAGGGACTGCGCGGATAGAAAGGAGTGTCCTCCGTCTGAGGAACGGTGCGGACTTTGCCGTACATTTCGGAGGACGAGGCCTGATAGAACCGGGGCTTGATGCCGACGTCACGAATCGCTTCCAACAGTCGGATGCAGCCGGTCGCGGTGACATCGGTGGTGTACTCCGCAGTGTCGAAACTGACGCGGACATGACTCTGGGCGGCGAGATTATAGACTTCGTCGGGCTGAATCTTGTCCACGAGCCGGACGAGCCCGCCTCCGTCCGCCAAGTCGCCATAGTGGAGGTGGAGGTGGTCGAGCGGCAGGTCCGTCCGGGACTGGACGGCATCCAGGCGGGGACGATAGGTGCTGCTCTGCCGGCGAACGATGCCGTGGACTTCGTAGCCTTTTTCCAACAGGAGTTCGGCGAGATAGGATCCATCCTGGCCGCTGATACCAGTGAGAAGTGCTTTTTTAGGCATGAAGGCGGAAAGGAACTGATCCGAAGACCCAGAGGACGGACGACAGAGGACGGCGTGGTAGCGCAGACCTCCGAGTCTGCTGTACCGCAGGTTTTCAACCTGCCCGAGCGGAGTGAGTGGGAAGCACGCCCGCTGAGGGAGGTCAGTTCAGCAAACGCTGATTGATCTTGATTACCAGTTTGCGAACGCGGTCGTGTCCGGGGAGGCGGACCTTGGGGCGGTGGGCATCCGCCGGAAAGAAAATGGCGAAGCGGCCAGCGGTCTGCGCGAGCGTGGTCACCGGTTCCGGCGGCGGAAGCCAGAACTGAACGTCATTGGCAAAAGGACCGTCGGGTTGCAGAGCGGAGCGAGGGATCCAGTCGATGCCTTCGGCGCCGGCCAGCGTGTATTGGAGATCGATATAAGCCTCGTGGCTTTCGAAGCGAGCTTCGTGACGGGCAAGAGTGGGATATTCCTGAAGGGAGACGAACAGGTCGCGGCCGAGAATTTCCTGCTCACCCAGAGAGGCATCCGGACTCAACGCCCGCAGCCAATCGAAGGCGCGTTGCCACGTCGGGTGGGTGGTGAACGCGGAATAAGTTTCGGGTTCCTGGAGATGGCCGTGAAGCATACTTTGATTTGACCGTGGTCCGTGGTTTTTAGTTCGTTGTCAGTGGTCAGGTAGCGACATCCCAGCGGTGGTTCTACCCGTGGCTTCCTCTTCTGTGTTCTGCACTCGGACACGGTCCGTCGTCCGTCCTCCGCCCTCTGTCTTCTGTCCTTCCCACTGTGGGCAGGTTAAAAACCTGCGGTACAGCAGACTCAGAGGTCTGCGCTACATCGGATGTCTGCACCGCGACGTCGTCCGCGCCGCCCTCTCTTGGAGCTTGGATTTTCGGATTTGGAACTTCACCTCGTCCTCTGCTTTCTGTCCCAGTGACCGTTCCGGGGGCTCGTCACAGAAGCTTCTCAGCGAGCGGAAGGAGGGTCCGAAGGCGGGCATCGACACGACTGATATTACTAAGACGTTTCTTGCAGAAGTCATAATCTTCTGAGTTCACGGTGCCTTCCTGGCGTTCGGCTTCCAAGGTCGCCAGCAGGGCCTCCAACTTGCGCCCCCCTTTCTCCAACTTGGTCTTGAAGTAGTTGTAATAGATCGATTCCAAGAGCTCCCGGAGGTCCCCGACCGCCTCGAAATAGTCCCGGCGATCACCCGGAACCCACACCTGCCGGATAGCCTGCCAGGAGGCCAACTGGCGGGTCCCGGTCGAGGCGCTGGCCTTGGAAATCGACAGTTGTTCGACGATGCCATCCAGCGACAGGGAGGTGGGGGACAGGTAGAGCAGGCCGTAGATCTGGCCGATCGACCGGGGGAGGCCCAACTGCTGGCAGATGCGTCCCACCGTTTCCACAAACTCCAGGCGAGTCCTGGACAGCGTAACACCCACGTCTTTAGTGGGATGCGATTCGAGTGGCACTTCGTGCCGGTCACTTCGCGGGGGCGGAGCTACGAGCGATGTTTGGGCTGAACGAGGCAGATCGTTCAATTCGGATTGAACGGATAATTCGAACCGCCGACCAGGAGCAAGCACAATGTCGGAATTCTTGACACTTGGGGCGAGCCTTCGGGCTGAAGTCCGGGGTCTGTGCTCTGTCCTTTGGCTCCCACTGGCAGGTTAAAAACCTGCGGAACAGCAGGCCTAGAGGTCTGCGCTACAGCGCCGTCCTCTGTCCTCCGTCCTCCGTTCTCTGTCCTCTCTCCCGGCTCCACGACCTCGCTTAAAACTGAGAGGCGCCTCTGAGGAAGCCTGCTCTCTTTGCCCACATGCCCAGCTCGCCTGAGACAGGCGACGCTACGGCCTCGGTGCTTCCATTCCTTCGTGGATGATCTTCAACACCGCCTTGCGCTCGGCCCCCGCGAGCGGAAGGCGGGGAGCCCGTACCCATTCCCGACCCAATCCGACCTCCTGCACCGCCAGCTTGATGTACTGCACGAATTTCGGATGGACATCGAGGTGCAGCAGGGGGGTGAACCACTGATAAAGCGCGCGGGCCTGGTCCCAACGACCGCGACGGGTCAGTTCCCAAAACCGTTGATTTTCCTTTGGAAAGGCAATCCCGGCCCCGGCCACCCAGCCATCGATTCCCAGAACAGCGCTTTCCAGCACGAGGTCGTCCACGCCAGTAAACAGCGCATAGCGGTCGCCACAAACCCGCCGGAGGTCGGTGAGCCGCCGGGTGTTGCCCGAACTCTCCTTGAGCGCGACGAAGTTTTTTTGGTCGGCCAATTGGGCGAACAGCTCGGGAGTGAGATCGTGGCCGTAACTGATGGGGTTATTGTAGATCATCAGCGGCCGGTCGCTGGCGCGGGCCACCGTGCGGAAATGATGCAGGGTTTCCCGCGGATCCGGCGACCGGTAGATCATCGGCGGCATCAGCATGAAGCCGTCGGCCCCGAGTCGGGTCACGTCCCGAACATAGCGGACCGCCTCGGTGACGCTGGATTCGGCCACGCCGCTCAGCACGGGGACCCGCCCGTTGACCGCCTTCACCATGGCCTCAAGGACCCTTCGCTTCTCCTCGGGCGTCAGTGATTGGTTCTCGCCCAGTGAACCAAGGAAAATCAAGCCGCTGATGCCGGAAGCAATGAGGACCTCGGCGTGAGCGGCGGTGGCTTCCAGGTCGAGAGCGCCATCGCGGTGCATCTGAGTGGTGATGGCGGGAAAGACGCCGGACCAATGTGGTTTCATAGAGGAGAGAGGACAGGGCATCGGTCGTAGGGAGAAAGCTCAAAGTTCAAAGCTCGAAAGAAGTCGCGCGCGCGAAGCGCCAGGTCGCGGCGGGAGCGCGGACTTCAGCCCGCCTCACCCGACGGTGAAGCACCGTTGCTGAAGGGCGCGGCCCGGCCGAGGAACTTGGAGCTTTTTTTGAGATTTGGAGCCTGGGTCTTGGAGCATCCACTCGCACGACCAATGCGTGATGGGTGGTAGGAGGCTGCGAGTGAATGGGGAAGGTGATTGGGCGGAACAAGTGCCCGCCCATTTTGAAAACGTGAGGAATGCCGAAGGTCTCTCGCCGTCCCAACCCCGCTCAACCATCGATGCTGGCCAGTGTGGAAGCGGCGGTGCCGCCACGCTCCCGGCTCAAGGTGCGGGAGATCCGCCGCCTCATCGATCAGTTGAAAGCGGTGCCCGACCTGCGGGCCCACATTGAATCCTAGCCCCTGTGGTCCCTGCTGGGCCGGCAACTCTTGCCTCCTCCAAGCACCCTCACCTCAATATCCCTTCATGAATTAGCCGTGTCTTTGGCCCTTTTCTTGCGTACTTGGCTTGTTTCCTCCGTTTGGCTTGGTAGGATTGCCGGCCATGTCTCAAGGATTGCACCTGTCGCAGCGGTTATCGCAGCAGATGGTGCTTTCGCCGCAGTTGCAGCAGTCTCTGGCGCTTCTCCAGGCCCCGGTGTTGGAGCTGAAAGCGATGGTGGAGCAGGAGTTGCAGCAGAATCCGGTCTTGGAAGAGGCCCCTACTTTGGAAGGAGATCCGGAGGAGCGCGATGACCGGGACGGGGCCGCCAGCCTGGCCGATCCGGCCGAGCCCCCGGCCGATACTCGTTTCGATCCGGCCACTGAGGCGCCCAGCTCCGAACCGGTGGACCAGTTCGACGCCGACCTCCAACGGGTGCTCCAGCTCGATCAGGAGTGGCGCGATTTCTTCAGCAGCACCAACACCCCGACCCGGTCCAGTCCGGAGGATGAGGAGCGGCGCCAGTTCATGCTGGATTCCCTGACGGCCGAGTCCTCCTTGCAGGAAGAACTGCTGGATCAGGTGCGGACCGCCGAAATCGATGCGACCGAACAGCAGGTCGCCGAGCTGGTGGTCGGGAATATCGATGACAACGGTTACCTCCAGTCCTCGCTTCCGGAATTGTCCTTCTCCACCGGCATTCCGCTGGAGGATCTGGAGAACGCGCTGAAACTGATTCAGACGTTCCATCCAGCGGGCGTCGGAGCGCGGGATCTGCGCGAGTGCCTGATGCTGCAACTGGAGCGGATCGGCCGAACGAAGACCTTGGAGTATCAGCTTCTCCGCGATCACATGGACGCGTTGGGCAAACGCCGGTTCCCGGAGATTGCTCGTCACCTGGACATCACCCTGGCGGAGGCCCAGGACTTGGCGGCCAACATCGCCCGGCTGGATCCGCGCCCGGGACGGGGATTTTCCTCGGAGCCGGAACAGTATGTGGTGCCCGAGGTCACCGTGACGCGGACGCCCGATGGCGAGTTGCTGGTCACGACCTCCAACGATTTCCTTCCTCACGTCCGCATTAGCAACACCTACAAGGATCTCCTGTCGCGTGCCGATACGACACCCGAGGACCGCGATTACATCCGGGACAAAATCAAGGCGGGCAAATTCCTGATCAAGAGCCTGCACCAGCGTCAGAGCACGATCCTGAACATCGCTCAGGAGATTGTGAAACGGCAGCGGGAGTTCATGGAGTACGGGGTGACACGCCTCAAACCGATGACCATGCTGCAAGTAGCCGAGGTGGTGGGCGTCCATGAAACGACGGTGAGCCGGGCGGTATCCGGCAAATACATGTCCACACCCCAAGGGGTGTTTGAGATGAAATACTTTTTTACCTCGGGACTGGCGACCGCCTCGGGGGACCAGGTGTCGAATAAGAGCGTGAAGACCGCGTTGGCCGACTTGATTGCCAGTGAATCAAAGTCATCGCCGCTATCGGATGAAGATCTGGTGGCCCGGCTCAAAGCCCAGGGAATTATGATCGCGCGACGCACCGTGGCGAAATATCGCGCCGAACTGAGCGTCCTGCCCAGTCATCTTAGGAAAGTGTACTGAGAGGGGCGGTTTGACCCGGGGCAGCCCGTTTAAGCGACTCCCGGGGATTCGCACGAGGCGGGGTCGCCCGCGTTCCTGCCGCTTCCCCACGCTTCCGGTCGGGCCACGGCTTCGGCCAGTCGGCGGAGGTAGTCCGATCGCGGAATTTCCCGCGCTCCGAGGGCGCGCGTGACTGGGGTCACCATCTGGGTGTCAAAGAGCAGGAAGCCGTCGCCGTGGAGGCGACGCGTCATTTCCAATACGGCCACTTTCGAAGCGTCGTTACAGCGGTGAAACATCGATTCCCCGGCAAAAAAGCCGCCCAACGCCACGCCGTACAGTCCACCCACCAGCTCTAAGCCGCGCCAAACCTCCACACTATGGGCATGGCCGGCCTGGTGAAGCTTCACGTAGGCCTCGACGAATTCCGGTGAAATCCAGGTGGGGCTTCCTCCTCGCGGAGCGGAGGCACAGCCTTCAATGACCCGCCGGAACTCGCGGTCGAAGGTGACGCGGAAAATCCCCTGGCGCAGGGTGCGTCCCAGACTCCGCGGAATGTGGATCTCGCCGAGTTCGAAAATCGCGCGCGGATCCGGCGACCACCAGGTGACGGGCGGAGTGGTCCAGGGAAAGACGCCCGAACGATAGCCCAGCAGAAGGCGCGGCACGGTGAGATCACCGCCGACGGCCACGAGGCCATCGCTGCGGGACTGCCGGGGATCGGGAAACCACAGCCGCTCGTCCAGCATCCAAACCATCGAACCGCTCACGGACGATCAGGATTCGCCCTGCAGCCCGGCCAGCAGGAAGGATTGGAACAAGTCGGTGGCCTGGATGGTCCACAGGCAAAGAAAGTTCTCCTCGGTCACTTCGGGTCGTTGGCCACTCTCGAAGTCGGGACATCCCAGCCGCTCCCACGCCGCCACCCGCACATCGTTCAGCCCCTGCAGGATGAGGTCCACCTCTTCGGTGGTCAGCGTGAGGACCCGCGACGATTTGCCCTGCGGCATGCATTTCTGCGGATCGTTAAGGAGCTGTTCGACGGCGGTGGTGAGTTCCTGCCGGTGCTCGCTGATGGCCAAGTCGAGGTCGGCTTGGGCGGCGCGCAGTTTGGGATCCGTGGCCGTGTCCGTCGTTAGCGAACGGCGGGATCGGGACAGGTGGACCCGGAGGCCAACCGCGGCCAACAGAGCGTCATGCTCCCGGGAGTCGAGGCGAATGATCAGCTTGCCGTCGGTGTGGGAAAGAATCTTCAACGGAACGCGGGGGGAAGGAAGGGGCGGGATCAGTCTCCGACCGGCTCGAGGGTGGCCTGCAAGGAGTACTTCTGCAACTGATGTACATAGAACTCGGCCTTCTCGAAGCTGTCGCGCGTCAGCACACTCTTCCCCTGCTCATGCACTTCGAGCATGTGTTTCTCGGCTCGTTTGCGTTCCCAGCCAAAAACGGTCTGGAACACATGGGTGACGTACGACATGAGGTTGATCGGATCATTCCAGCAGATCACCAGATAACCGGGTTCCTTGACCCCATGGGAGCGTTTCTCCGGAGCGACTTCAATGGTTGGAAGCGGCAATTCCAGTGGTGCCGGCATGGGTGGATCCTAGGACGCCTGGAGGAACGAGACAAGCTGTTGGGGAGGGGAAGAAGGGGGGACGCAGTTTGAATTGGTCCTTATCGGGATCGCGATGGAGGCAGGGGCGAAAGCTCCAAAAGCCAAGTTCCAAGTTCCAAAGAAGGGTGGACCTCCAAAATCCGG
>CAYYSX010000156.1:0-14064 GCA_964474315.1 uncultured Verrucomicrobiota bacterium
CCCGCGATAACACGCGCCTTCGATGAACATCCTGGACGATCTCGAATGGCGTGGGCTCATCGCCGACTGCACCGACTTCGACGCGTTGCGGACGCGGCTCGCGGCGGGACGCATCACGCTCTATTGCGGGTTCGATCCGACCGCCGATTCCCTGCATGTCGGGCATCTGGTGCCCTTGTTGTGCCTGCGCCGGTTCCAAAACGCCGGACACATCCCCGTCGCTGTGGCGGGGGGAGCCACCGGAAGCGTCGGCGATCCGAGCGGCAAATCCGCCGAACGCAGTCTGCTCACCAAGGAGCAGATTGCGGCCAATGTCGAGGCCGTGAAACCGCAGCTCGCCCGCCTGCTCGATTTCCAGATCACCCCCAACACCGCGCGGTTGGTGGACAACGCCGAGTGGACGGATGACGTGTCCTTCATCGGGTTCCTCCGCGATATTGGGAAGCATTTCACGGTGAACCAGATGGTGGCCAAGGAATCGGTGCGTTCCCGCATGGAAGACCGCGAAGTGGGTATTTCCTATACCGAATTCAGCTACATGCTGCTGCAAGCCTTCGATTTTTACGTGCTCGCCCGGGATCAGGAATGCGAGTTGCAAATCGGGGGCTCCGACCAGTGGGGTAACATCACGATGGGGATCGACCTCGTCCGGAAGAAGCTCGGCCGCGGCGCGTTTGGCCTGACCCTTCCGCTGATCACCAAGGCGGATGGAACCAAGTTCGGGAAGACCGAGGCCGGCACCGTGTGGCTCGATCCGCGGAAGACCAGTCCCTACCGATTTTACCAGTTCTGGCTCAATGCCGACGACCGGGACGTGGTTCGGTACCTTAAGTTCTTCACGTTCCTCGGACGCGACGAGGTCGGCGCGCTGGAGGCCCAGCACGCGGCGGACCCCGGGCGGCGCGCCGCCCACCGGGTACTGGCACAGACCATGACCGCCCTCATCCACGGCGACGAAGCGGCCCAGGAAGCCGTCCGCGCCAGTGAGATCCTGTTCGCGGGCGGAACCCTGGAGGGGCTAAGTGAAGAAACCTTCAATGACGTGGTGGGCGAGGTGCCCACGCGCGTGCTGTCGGCACCGTTCTCGCCGGATGTCGGGATTCCCGTGGTCGAAGCATTCGTCACCGCCGGTCTGTGCCCCAGCAAGGGACAGGCCCGGCGGGATTTGGAAGGAGGCGGTCTCTATCTGAATAATCAGCGGCTGACCGAGGTGAACCAAGTGGCAACCGAGAACGATCTCTTGTTTGGAAAGCATTTCCTCCTGCGGAAGGGCCGAAAGAATTATGTTGTACTCAGTCTTCCGAGCACACACGGCTGAATATCAATCGTTGCGAACGTACGTGCGTGTAGCGTGCGGTGTCCTCACCGCACCACCGGCGTGCCAGCATCGAGCGGTGTGAAAGTGCTTTCGCAACGATTGATAATGTAAGATGAAGAAAGCTGAGCGAAAAGACGAATGAAATAGGCAGGGAAACAATGAAGCTATTTGATCTGAGTGGCGAGGTGGCGGTCGTTATTGGCGGCACGGGAGTGTTGGGCGGGGCGCTCGCCGAAGGCTTGGCCGCGGCCGGCGCCGCGGTGGCCATTGTCGGGCGCAACGCCGAACGGGGTGAGGCGCGGGCGGCGGCCATCCGCCAAGCGGGCCGACAAGCCCAGTTTGTGGCGGCCGATGCGATGAGCCGGGACGACTTGAAGGCCGCTCATGCCACGATCCGGTCCGGACCGGGGGCGCCGACGATCCTGGTGAACGCCGCCGGTGGAAACGATCCCCAGGCGACGGTGACGGACACGAACCGGTTCGAAGACCTGTCGCTCGACGCTTGGCGCGGCAATTTCGATCTCAACCTGGTGGGCGGGGTTCTGTTGCCGTGCCAGGAGTTTGGGCCGGCTTTGTGCGCTGCTGGCCGGGGTAGCATCATCAACATCGCCAGCGTGGCGGCGCACCTGCCGTTGTCCCGTGTGGTGAGCTATTCCGCGGCCAAGGCGGCGGTGCTGAACCTGACCCAGTTCCTGGCGCGCGAATGGGCACCGCACCGGGTGCGGGTGAACTCACTGACGCCCGGGTTCTTTCCGGCAGAACAAAACCGCCGGTTGCTCTTCCACGAGGACGGATCTCCCACCGCGCGAACCCAATCCATTCTGGGTCACACGCCCCTGGGACGTTTTGGGAAACCGGAGGAACTGGTGGGGGCCGCGATTTTCCTGGCCAGCAATGCGGCGAGCGGATTCGTGACGGGTGCGGATCTCCGGGTCGATGGGGGTTTCCTGGCGCAGACGATTTGAATGCCTGAAGCCTGCCTGGACCGCACCGGTGAAGGTGCTTCACCGTGACGGCTCGCACCGCCCAAGAATTCCTGGTTGCCCCACTCCACACGGTGAAGAGGGCTCAAGCCCGCGGTCCTTTCCTCCCATCCCCACGTTATTCCACCTCTCGCAACCTTGGGCATCGGGCTGTCCGATATCAATCGTTGCGAAAGTACCCTCACACTGCTTGATGCTGGCACGCCGCTGGTGCGGTGAGGACACCGCACGCTACATGCACGTACTTTCGCAACGATTGATATCGGACAGCCCGCTAAGCTAACTGAAAAATCCCAGCACGGGTTCCGCTTGGACCAGTTCCCGCGGTTGGTTGAGATGGTTCATCACCATGGTGTGCGGGTCGATTCCCAGCGCGTGGTAAATGGTCGCCACAATCTGGGTCGGATGAACGGGATTTTCCGCCGGACTGCTGGCCGTGGCATCGGACCGACCGTACAGCGCGCCCCGGCTGACTCCGGCGCCGGCGATGAACGCGGTATAGCAGTAGGGCCAATGATCCCGGCCGTCGGGGGAGTTCGTGTTGCCGCTGGTGCTGACGCCCAGACGCGGGCTGCGCCCAAATTCTCCGAGGGCCACCACCAACGTCTCTTTCAAGAGACCGCGTTGGTCCATGTCTTCGATCAGGGCACTCAGGCCGGAATCGAGCTTCGGGCAATGGAGGTTGCGCAAGGGACCGAAGTTCGCGGCGTGCGTGTCCCAGGCATCCACGGTGGGATCGCCGTTGGCCACGGCCGGCCAGTTCATTTGCACGACCCGGGTTCCCGCTTCGATCAAGCGGCGCGCCAGCAGGCAACCTTGCCCAAAGGTGTGGCGACCGTACTGGTCCCGCAGGGCGTCCGGTTCCAGTGATAAGTCGAAGGCATCACGCGCCCGGCCGCTACTGACGAGGTCGAAGGCTTTTTGATAATAGCTGTCGAGGGCATACTTCTCCACCGCCTTCTCCATGTCGGGCATGGCCTCATTGACCTGCTTGAGTAGGCTTTCGCGGCGGCTGAGGCGTTCTTTGCTGACCTCTTGGCGCAAGGTCAGGTCGGCCAGGTTGATGTTCTTCGCCGGGTCCTGATAAAAATAATAGGGATCGAAAGCAGCGCCGAGAAAGCCGGCAGTTCCCCCTTTGCCAATGACATTCGATTCCTGCAACGGCCGGGGGAGCATGACGAAGGGCAACATCGGCACTTCGGGGGGCTTGAGACGGGAAATCTGCGAGCCCAGGTGTGGAAAATCGTTGGGGGCGGGTGGCTCGAGCTGGCCCGACGGCGACACGCGATCGGGAGTGTAGCCGGTCATGATCTGGTAGATCGCGGCGGTGTGGTTGAAGAGGCCCACCGGGGTGTAGCTCATCGACCGGATGAGGGTGGCCTTGTCGATCTGCTGGGCGAGCTTCGGCATCACTTCGCTGAGGAAGATGCCGGGGACCTTGGTCCGGATGGGTTTGAAGTCACCGCGAACATTGGACGGCGCATCCGGTTTGGGATCCCAGATATCGATATGGCTGGGGCCTCCTTGCAGGTAGAGGATGATGACGGACTTGGCGCGTCCCCAGCCGTTTTTGGGCGTACCGGGGGCGGGGCCGGCGTCCGGGGCCTGCTGCGCCTGGAGGCGCAGAATGTCGGACAGGCTGAGACCGGCGAGGCCCGCGCCACCGAGCCGAAGGAATTCGCGGCGGCTGAAGCCGTCGCAAGTGGCGCCGTACTTTCCAGGGATGGAGATCATGGGAGCGAGGGAAGTTTAGATAGTAAGCTCAAAGGTCTGCCAGAGTTACGAGTTCTCGACTGTGACGTTCGTCGGCCCACGGTCTTAGCGGTTGAACAAAAATGCCGGGCTGTTTAGCAGCGCCCAGGCGAGATCCTGCGCGCTTTCCAAGCGTTGCTCACCGTTGTCGAGCTGGATGCGGGTAAGCTCCTGCTCGGTCGGCGGCCGGTTCAGGCAGCTCAGGTAAATCTCCTCGATCACCTTCCGGTCGTCCTGCTCGGACTGCACCAGCTTGGCGAACCGGTTGTCCGCATGGCTGACGCATTCTCCCAGCGTTGGGCCATTGATCAGGTTCAGCGCATGCGACAGCGTCACGTTGCTGGACCGCTCACATTCACACGCACTCTGTCGTTTGGGCCGTCCGAAGAGCGCCAGGAAGTCGTTGCCTCCCACCAGGCCATCGGGGAGTTCGACGGCCCGCAGGCCGGCGGGAAGGTCCTTGAAGGGCGGACGATATCCGGTGGCCACCGCCACGGCGTCGAGCATTTGCTCGGCACTCAAGCGCCGGGGAATGGCATGGGAGAAATTCATCGTGTCGTCGTCGTTCCATGGGTTGGGCACGATGCTTAACTGATAAGCCCGCGACTGGCAGATCAGGCGGAGGAGCTTCTGCACGTCATGGCCACTGGCAACGAACCCGGTGGCCAGCGCCTCCAAGAGCGCGGGATTGCTCGGAGGATTTCCCGCGCGGATATCGTCCACCGGATCGATGATTCCCCGGCCGAAGAAGTAGCTCCAGAAACGGTTCACGGTGGAGGTGGCGAAGTAGGGGTTGTCCGGGGAAGTGAGCCACTCGGTGAAGACCTCCCGGCGATCCTGGTCGGCGACCGCTGTCCGCGCCGCGCCGTAGGGGACATTCGGGGGCACGACTTTCCCGTTCTTCGGGTGCTTGGCCTCTCCGCCGTTGTAGTTCTGATACACGATGTCCTCGGACACTTGTTCCGAAGCATAGGTTTCGTCGCCGCGGATCAACACATCGCGCCCAAGGGTGCCGCGCTTGAACGCCACCTGCGCAAAATAAGCGCCGAATTCATAGTATTGGTTTTGGGTCCAGCGCTCGAACGGATGGTCGTGGCATTTGTTGCAATTGAACCGCACGCCAAGAAACGTCTGCGAGACATCCTCCGTCATTTTGTCCGGATCCCGCAACGCCCGCAGGTAATTGCCGGCCGGGTTGTCGAAGGTGCTGCCCTTGGCCAGCAGCAGGTCGCGAACGAACTGATCGTAAGGCCGGTTCCGTGCGAACTGCTGTTCAATCCAGTTGCGGAACACCCAGACGCCCTTTTTGCCCAGATTTTCCGAATTGCATTGCAGCAGGTCGGCGAATTTGTTGGCCCAGAACTTCGCATAGGCCGGCGAGCCCATCAGTTCGTCGATCAGCCGGTCGCGCTTCCCCCGAGTTTCGGCCGAATCCGCCAGAAAGGCCCGGACCTGTTCGGCGGTGGGCGGCTGTCCGGTGAGGTCGAGGTAAATCCGGCGGATGAACTCCGCATCGGTGCAGAGTTCGCTGGGATTGATCTTCATCCGGGCCAGTTTGGCGTTGATGTACCGGTCCACCTCGTTGTGTTCCGGCATCGGGCTGAAGGCGAATCCGGACCGGTCACCCATCACCACCACTTCGCGCGCCGCATAAAGCCCTTCGTAGCGCACCAACACGGCCATTTCGCCCCGCCGCAGCGCCGTCAGGGTGTGGTCCTTCACCAGGGCGATTTCCTCGTTGTTGCTGGAGAGGATGGCTTCCCGGGTGACATCGCGGATCGAACCGTCGGGATACGAGGCCAGAACCACGAACTGTTGCTGACGCCCGGGCAAGTCGATCTCTACGGTGGCCGGAAGGATGGTCAAGTTGGTGGCGCGCGCTGGAACGGGATCCTCGTAGCGCGCGCCCTCGGCGATCCATTGCCGGAATAGCAGGTGGTACCGCGATCCAGGCACGAGAGCCTGACCGCCTTCGTGAGGCACGTCGGCGAGCGGCTTTTGCAGCATTAGTGAGTCATCCACGTTCACGCGATTGAAGCGCCGTCCGCTCAGGTCATTGATCAGCGCCTCGTAGTCGAAGGCCGGATCGTATCCGCGCAACGAAAGCTTGAAGCCGTTTTTGCCGTTGGCGGAGCCGTGGCAGGTGCCCTGATTACAGGCGGCCCGGGACAGAATCGGCTCAAGGTCCCGCACGAATCCCACTGGAAGTTGGGCCACCTCCGTGACCTTCACTGGAAGTTCAGCGGACCGACCGCCGGCCGAGACGGTGATGCGCGCCTCCCCCACGGCCAGGCCGGTGAGAAACTGGTCGCCACCCACCACCACGTTCGTCGAGGTGGACGTCAAGGTGGCGGTGCCGGTCAAATCCACGACCCCGCCGTCCGCGCGTTCTCCGAACACCAGGACCTTTCGGGCATCCCGAGCATCGGAAAGCGTCAACGAAGCCGGCTCCAAGCGCAGCGATTGGATGTCGGGAAGGGGAGGAGGCGGGGGAATGACCTGGTCGGGATGGGAGGCGCTCTTGGCGAGGGCGACCAACCCCGGGACCAAGGCAAACCAGACCAGGATCGGGAGTGTTCGGAGCATGGCTGGAAGGACGATTCCCCTTTACGCTAGGGAATTGGCGAGTCCGCCTCAAGCACGTTTCGCGGAGCGGGCGCATCTTGACACTGTCCTTATCGGGAGCGCGGAGGGAACAGGGGAGCGCCAGCTCCAAAAGCCAAGTTCCAAGCTTCAAAGAAGCTCCAAGGCACCTCCATGTGTCATCCGGGGGGACGCTCGGTGGCTCTTTGGGGCTTTGGGTTCGGCCCCTGCCGGTTTAAGGACGAAACGCAGGGTGCCGGACAACGCAGGGTGCCAGGTCATCCGTCCGCACGGCCAGGAGCGCGCGGTTCACAGGTAAAACATGCCCTTCGCCAACAGCACGATGCCCAGCATCAGGCCCGCCACGATGCGGTGGGTGTGGCGGAAACGACACAGGTCCATGGTGCCCTTGCGCGCCGCCCTGATCGAGGTCGTAAACACGCCGAGCACGACGAACGCGAGGCCCATCTTGACGGTCAGCAGTACCCCGAACGTCGTCTGGAAGAAATCCGGACGGATCGAATAATGGTGCCAGAACATCCCTCCGCCGGTCAGGAACAGCACGGCCACCACCACCGGCATAAAACGGCGCACCTGGCGCGGAATCTCCTCCGCGATCCGCTCTCCCATTCCGGGAGGCAACCGTTTCTCCAGAGGCTCGATTACGAGCACTTCGAAAAACACCGCCCCGACAAACACGATCGCGCAAAGTAAATGCACGACGAGAAAGAGACCGTAGTAAGTAGCCATGACCAATGCCGTCCATCTTACCCGGCTCGGTCATCCTCGGTCTTGATTTGGGTCAACTCCTCGGTCAATCCGCACCTGACTTGCCGATCCGCGGAACGATGACCGGAATGTCGCGGCCTCCTCCGGCGCGAAACCGGTTCCCGCCGGTCAGGGCGACTCTTCGCTCGCGGCACGGCGCAACAACTCCGCCATCTGCGGCCCCACCAGACGCAGCTCCGCACGATGCGCGCGATACAGCTTCCCGAGAAGGTCTAGTCCCTTGGGGGTCAACCTGACCTGCACTTGCCGACGATCCGCCTTCGAGGGTGTCCGACGCACCAGTTTCAGGCGCTCCATGCGGTCCACCAAACCGACTGCGGTATGAGGCGCCACCTGCATCTGTTCCGCCAGTTCGCCGAGGGTCACCCAGTTTTTTCCGGGAAAGCCTTCGATCGCCAGGAGGGCCTGGTACTGGTGCGGCGATACACCCTGATCGGTGGCGGCTTGTTCGCTAAACCCCAGGAACTTGCGCAAGCGGTAGCGAAATTCCGCCAAGAGCTCCAGATCGGCTTTGGCCAGAAGGGCACGAGGTTCGGGACGCGTCATGCTGCCTCTCCAATCTACCTTCCTACCACGGACAACAACGATACGGCGAAGTCTCCCTTGATCGAAGCGTTTGCCGCAGATATCCGATCAACGCCACCGCGTGGTTATGCACGGGATCCTTGGCCGCGATGAGAAAGGTGACCGGTGTTTCGCGGGCCTTCTCGATCAATGGCCGTAGGGCATTGCCGCACACGCCGAGCTCCACCTGGTAGCGGCGTCGAAACTCGTCCCACCGTTCCGGCCGATGCCCGAACCACCGGCGCAAAGCGGGGCTCGGGGCGATCTCTTTCATCCAGGCATCCATCTTGAGATCTTGCTTCCTCAGTCCGCGCGGCCACAACCGGTCGATGAAAACGCGGAACCCATCCTCCGGCGACGGTTCCTCATAGACCCGCTTCCAGCGTAGGCGCGGAGGGGCGTCTTCGATCTCGTGCTGCCAGCACGGCGGGCTGGCGTATTCAGGCCTCTCGTCCATGTCGATCTCCCCGAGCCAGTGAGCCTCAGTGCGGAATGCCGATCCCATGCACTTGGGCGAGATAGGCTTCGATGTCCCTGGCCCCTTCGATAAAGGTCTTTCCTTTGGCCTGGCGCAGATGGAGGTGGGACGGCAGGTCTGGAGGAGGCGCGGCGCCCAGCACCAGGACCGGGCAGCCCTGGTTTTCCTCGCCCAATAGCGGCTCCAGCTCCGGCCTCGGTCGCGGAAAGTCCACGTACTGGAGGCGGACGTGTTGCTTGAGTGCCGGATAAAACTCTAGCAAACCGGCCATCTCGACGCATTCCCGGCAGAAATAGCGCCCGTTGCCCTGCTGGGAGTCCCGGAAATCGGCCTTCAGGAGGTACAAGGTATCGGTGGTGCTCATGGTTTTAGATTAATATCGTAGTACGATATAGTCAATCGAAGTTTCCCGTCTTGCCAACCAGTGAAAGACGGAGTGCGGCGCAGGCGGGTCACCGTCGAGCCGTCGAGCGCCTTGAGGCCACGGCCTGGCAAGAGGGGGAGGGCGGGAGCGCGTTGGTTGGCCGAGCGGGCCGTGGCCGCCCGACCGAGGGGGAATTGGTCCACGGGCAGACGCGCCCGCGCCCGACAATAGGCCGCGTCGCTGTCCGAAAGTTCGCCCACCCTTTCCAAGCGGCACAGGGCTTGGAGTTGGCGCACCACTTCGCGTCCGCTGGCCTGGGGCTGGAGTCGCGGCTAGATCAAGCACCAGAAGGTCACGCTAAAGGACATGCAACGGCTCAGCCGTAAAGTCCTGTTCGAGACGGTTCCCGGTCCCTCGCGTCGTAAGCGACTGGAAGTGACCCGTCCCTGGTGTTCGACGGGTACCTGGTTGTCGCCACTGGAATCACCCTTCAACGCCGGAGCACAAAGCCCGCGTTGGCCCAGTCGGCGAAATCTTCCCGCGAGCCATCACCCGCGTCCATGGCCACCAGACTGATCCGCCGCGCCCCTTGGGGCACTGGCACATCGAAGCGCCACGCCGGGGACAAAATGCGCATCACCGGACTGGCCGCTTGCTCCTGGCCGTCGATAAACACTTTGAAAATCACACTCGGATATTTCGCCAGATTCGAGCCATGGCTCTGATTCACTAAGTTTTCATCCGCGCCGACCAAGGCCACAAACCGCGCGTATTCCGGCTTCAGCTCATACACTACTTCACAGGGGGCATGCACTCCCAGCCCTCGTTCATAGGTTTGGCGATTGACCTTCAATGGCTGGCCGAGGTTCGATCGGTCTGGCTGCGGAGCTTGAGTACCGCCTGAATAGCGTACGGTGCCACCGTAGGTGTGGCCAAAGCCCACGCTCCGCACCGGGGTCAGTTCGCCGATATGAATGTCCGGCTCGGGAGGCAGCGGGTTCATCTGTGCAAAGGCGCCTTCCGATTCGAGGCTGATCCGCCGCCCGTGTTGAAACGCGGCGGTCCGCAAGTGAGTGCTATTGGTGAAAACGAGCGGTTCGCGATAGAGCGGAGATCCGGCCGTCGGATGGGAACCATCCAAGGTGTACCGAATCTCGCCTCCGGGTTGCCGCGGAGCGGTCAACGTTACGATGATCGGTTGCTCGAAAAGATGAGGTCGATGGGGAGTGCCCCAGGGAGCGATGCGAACGGGATCCAACACCCACTGCGCGTCCCATTGACCTGCTTTGGACAATTCGGCCTGCAACTCGATCGTCGGCGCGAGGTGTTTCTCGAAATGCTCAACGACTTGCTCCGTGTTGAGGTCGGGAGTGAACCGGCGTGCCGGGTCATAGCCCGGATGCGCATCCGTCATGTCGCGCGCCAATACGCAGCGGAGCCCCGCGGTCTTCATCGCTTTCAATCCCATCGGTTTGCCCAACAAGCAGACCTGGGTGTGAAACCCGACATAGATCAGATGGGTCAGCCCGAATTTCTGGCAAATGGCATAAACTTCGGCCTGGGTGTCGGGCATCCAATCCTTGGCCCCGATGGACAACGCCGGGTGCATGCCGTCCCAGCCATAGTTCACCGCGCACCGCTCGTGTCCACAGGCACAGCCTCCGGCATCCGGCACGGGAGGACAGGTGACTTCCGTCACCGTCGGCACCGCGAGGGTCGGCAACGCCAGGACGGCTTCCCGTTGGGGATAACCCACATAGTTGTCCACGACATCACTCGGGCACAGCATGACGGTCATGTCCAACGCGCGGGCCGCTTCGAGCGCCTTGTTCAAGCGGGGCACGATCGCATCCACCCTCATCGTCGCCGTCTTGCACCAATGAAAATTCCAAACGTCCACGGCAATCACGCCCACGCGCCGGGAATCCACTTTCTCCGCTGTATGAACCAAATGCCCCGTGGTCGGATCCCGGGTCTGTAACGTCAGTTCCAGATCCACGGCCCGCGCCCCTGAAGGCGCGAGCAAGGCCCCGGTTAACATCCACCCCCAGCGTGCGGCAAGTCTCATAAGCTGGTGACCATCCTTTGCGCTTCGTCGCCGGAAGTCAGTCTCGCTTTTTCCACGGGAGAGGCGCCCGATACTTTTCTCCCTTGCATCCGCCACTCGCTCTCGCCAGCTTTTGCTGCCGAACCACTGACAAAGTGTGAATATCCATCAACTTTGATATTATGCCCAGCAAGTTGCAGCGTCGTTGTCCCGTTGCCGCCCCGAGTCTGATTTTATGGTGCCTGACGTGGCTCTGGGGGTGCGTCCAGGCACAGCCGGCCCTGGTCGTCACCGATATTCAGTTTGACGCCACGGGCCGGGCCGTGGTGCGGGTGCCCGTCGCGCCGGGATCCTACAGCGTTCTCTTTCGCGGCGAGCACCTGGAGGTCATCCAGACGCCCGTCGCGCTCGAGACGGAACCGTCCCCGACCGATCCTCTGTTCGTCGAGCTCATTGACCCGGAATGGTCGCTGGAGCTGGAGAGCGAGGCGCGATTCTACCGGGTTGATCAGGCGCCCGTCGCCACGCCGATGGACGTGGACGACGACGGATTGGATGACCTTTACGAACTCACCCGGGGGCCGTGGCTCAATCCGCTCGACCCCCACGATGCCATGCTCGATCACGACGGCGACTACCGTTCCACTCTCGAAGAAGTCAGCGCCGGCACCGATCCCTTCACGCACAACCCTCCCTTGACCCAGGAGTCCCCGTACGAGATGCCGACGAACAACACCCCCTTCGATCCCTCCCCCACCAACCCGAACACGTCGTTGGTGCAGAAGTTACTGGTCTATGCGGCGGACACGGATGGCAATACGATACCGGTGAAGGCGCTGACCATCCAGAATAACACTCTACTCACCGTCTATCCGGTCATGAGGGACGGAAACGAAGCCGAAACGGCTAAGGACAGTGGCATAGGCTTGTATGATCCATATGACCCGGTCAAGCAAGAGTATCGAGGCTACCTGGGCTACCAGGGAGCCGATAACAAATACTATTTCGGGCTGAAGGCGGGCCAGAGCATCACCATCCGGATTCCGTTGGTATTCTGGAATGGAGCTCGCATGGGCATCGTGACCGATGGCCGATACCTGAACCCGGCGGTGGGTCAACCCAACCCGCTTCATTATGATCCCAATTCACAGCGGGTTATCGTTACGGCGGAACGCGCCGATCCCCATGACCATACGCCCCCGGACCCCAAGACGGACGGGGTCGTCATGTGGTATCGCTCCGGGTTGGTCGCTCCCGCTCTCGATTCCCCCGATCAACTTTTAGAGTGGACCGTTCGCGATCAACACTACCTCGGTAACCCACAGATCACCGCGCGCACTCATAATCTCATTCCCAGCAGCGAAAGAGTCACCCTGATCAATTATGATGTTTCCTACGTCGATAACATGTTCCTCCCCGTGGCCATGGAGGCCCTCGATGTTCCTGTGCCCGCGCCCCCGACTCCCTTCAATCAAAACCGTGGACCCTACGGCTGGATAGGCTCCACCAACACGCCGCAGGATCTGCAAGCCAAGATCAAGGCTTTTACGGCTCCCAACAACAAGCTGTTGGGTAAGTATTTTGGCACCAATGGCTGGCCCATTTACAACATTCCTCCCGATCCGGTCGGCGAGGTCAAAATACCCGCGGGCCAGAATATCTTCGCGCAGAGCCCGTTGGCGGGTGCCCTCTCCAGCTATGACGTGCTCAACAATCATTTCATGCTGTCCAGCGGCGGCTCGGCCCCCATCCGGGTCAATATCGGAGGCCAGGGGACGGCCTCCACGGGGAGGATCCTGACGCTCAGCCCGAACGAAGACGTGAACAAGGTCAAGCAACTGCAGCCCGGCTTCACGGTCGAGGGCCACCCTCCCCAGGGCAAGGTCAACCCCATTCAGCCGGGAACCAAGATCGCCAGCATTATTCATGTCAGTACCGGACCGGGTGACCCCAGCACGATTCAGTTGGACCAGGATCTGGTCGCGTCGCAGGACGGGTGCAACTTCGACTTTACCCGGCCGGTCGTCGACTATGCCTCCGCTGCGATGATCAAGTTGTGGTATTCCTGGGCGAATTACTATCTGAGCCAGACGCACAGTGTCCCGACGAAGACGGTTGGGGGCGCCGTCGTCGTGGACAAAGCGACGCTGACGTTCAGCGCCCCGGTGGACGGCTTGGTCGACGGTATGCAAGTGACCGGTCCCGGGCTGGACAATCCGGATGCCAGCAAGGAGAAAGGCGGGATCATTATCCTGGAGATCGCGGCGGACCGGAGGTCGGTCGTCCTCAGCCAGTTGGCGCGTGAAACCCACCCGCTCTCAGAAAACCGGATGTACACGTTCGTTAAGCCGCAGGTCCTGCCGGTCACACCCGCCGATTTGTTTACGCTGAACTTTTCCAAGGATCCGAAGGAACCCGCGCGAGTCCCCCTCGAGTTTGCCAAAAAGGTCTATCAAGTCATGGCCTCCATGGCCCAAATCCCGAAGAACCCCGATCCCGCCGTCAAGACCCCCCATGTGCTCGAGCTCATGAACAATGTGATTGGGGGCAACATGGGATTCATCTTCGACACCGATGCGCGGAAACTTTCGCCGGACGGTCTGGCCATCTCGGCCATGATCCGCGACAGGATCAAATCGGTCCTGCGCGGGGTTACCGATTTTACCCGGTTCTCTGAATTCGACACCCGCAACAAACGGATCTGGTATCCTGACCCCAGTGTGTCGCGCGGCGGTCTGGCCTTTAACGCGTTCAACCTCGATCCCTTTGTCTGGTTCGTGCATGTGAAACTGGGCTTCTCAGGATACGGTTTTTCCCTGGACGATGACACGGCCGACGTGGGGGCCGGCGAAGCAACTCAACTTCAAGTTGCCATCGGCGGCGTCGGCGGTCTGCCGAACACCAATGAATGGACCATCCAGGCGGTTTATGGCCCGGTGAGTGGCGAGGGAGACTGGGATTCGACGAAGACGGTGAGCTTTTACGGCACCATCACGGACGCCAGCCGTACCTCTCCGATCGTGATTACCTCCGACAAGCACGGTCTCGCCAATGGCGAAAAAGTGACTATCGACCAGGTTCGAGGCAACACCGTCGCCAATAGCACCTGGACCGTCGCCCATGTTACCGTAAACACCTTCGAGCTGCTCGACTCGACGGGCAACGGCGCTTACACGGGCGGCGGCC
>CAYYSX010000157.1:0-14054 GCA_964474315.1 uncultured Verrucomicrobiota bacterium
CTCCGGCTCAAATCCTCCGTGAAATCGCCCAGATTCCCTGCATGGAGTTTGGCAAACTCTCCGAGTACCACCATCCCGACCGTCCCAAGGACTCCGGCCACTATTTCCGGCTGCAGTTCTGGAAGGAGGGCAAGAATCACTCCCGCCATGTCCGGCCTGATGAACTCCCAGCCTGGCGCGAGTCCATTGAGGGCTATGCGCGTTTTTGTGCCCTCACCGAGCAGTACGCGGAGTTGATCGTATCCCAGAGTCGGGTCCGGATTCGGGAGGGCATTAAAAAAAGATTCGGCCATACAGTCGGCACTTCAGGAAGAAGTCAGCCGACTGATCCAACCCCTGCTGAAAGAAACACAGCCCTCTCTGCTGGACTGGGAGTGCCAGTTCCGCGAGGCGATTCTGGCGGCGGGGTTGAGCCTCTTCGGGCCGATGCTCCAGCAACGCATCGACCAGGTGGACCGGGAGTATCGACCCCGAGCCGGGCAGACCCGGATGGGGCGGCGCTCCCTGAAGATCGCCACCCTCTTTGGCGAAGCCGCCGTGAGTCGGGACTACTACTGGGGGCCCCAGGGGGGCCATTGTCCGGCCGACGCCGCCTTGGGACTGGGAGGGCAGTGCCACCCCCGCCCTGGCCCGGGTGGTCACCCGCTGCGCCGCCCAGTCCCCCTACCAGGCCGCCAGCCGTCAGCTCGCCGAGTGGGGTGCCATCCAGGTGGAGGAGCGGCAGATCCAGCGGATCGTCCAACGCATCGCCCCGGCGGTGGAGCCTTGGCTGGATCAGTTGCCGGAGTCCCGACAGGGCGTTCCGGTCCTCTATGTCAGTTGCGATGGAACCGGCACTCCCATGCGCCCCGAAGCCCTCCGGGGACGCCAGGGTAAGCAGTCCGATGGGACCGCCAAGACCCGAGAGGTCAAACTCGGAGCGGTGTTTACCCAGCCTGGCACCGATGCCGAAGGCCACTCGGTCCGCGACTACCAATCCACCACCTACGTGGGCGGCTATGCTCCGGCGGCTGAGTTCGCCCTGAAGCTGCGGGACGAGGCCCGCCGTCGGGGCGTCGGCGGTGCCGCCCAGGTGGTCTTCCTCAGCTTCCGCACCCTCCTGCTCAGTCATCGCTTCGCCAACTTCTGGTCCGCTCGCGCCAACTCCCATGCCGCTCGCAATGACCTCCTCGCACTCTCCGCCTGACCCCCCTTCTCAACAATTTCGTCCTGCACCCGGGCGATTGGGGGATCAGAGATTGGGATTGCCCAATCGTGGTTCCTCGGTATGTTTCCTCTCTTTTAGTGCATCCAATTTCGGCATGAACGTTGAATTGACTCGCAAAGCAATGGAGAAGGTGGGGAATCCACATGTCCTGGTAAACCTTGTTTCCCGGCGTGTCCGCCAACTCAACAGCGGCGGCGGGAGCGGCATCAGCCGTCCGTTGATCGACGCCGATCCAGGCCTCGGCGTCGCCGACATTGCTCTGCTGGAGATCATCCACGACAAAATCGGTTTCCAGGTCGATGATGACGCTTCCGCCCATCGCTCTTCCCATCCGTCCAAGCGTGGCAAGCGGCGTCCGCGTACCGTCGCTTCTTGATCCGGGTTCCGCCCCCCGGATCGATTGCCGCCGGAGGGCGACCATCCTTCGGCGTTTCACTCCATGGGGGATCTCCTCACCAACTCGAAGGCTCGGCACAACTACCACATCCTCGAAACCATCGAGGCGGGAATTGCCCTTCGCGGAACCGAAGTGAAGTCCATTCGGGCGGGCCGCGCCCAGATCACCGATGCCTTTGCCCGGATCGAACAGGGCCAGGTCTGGCTCTACAACGTCCACATCGACGAGTATTCCCACGGCAACATCCACAACCACGCGCCCAAGGCCAAGCGCCGCCTGCTGCTCCACAAATCTGAAATTCGCAAGCTGTTCGGACAGGCCAGCGTCAAAGGGCATACGCTGGTGCCCTTGTCCTTCTACTGGAAGAACAACCGGGTAAAGGTCGCCTTGGCCGTCGGCCGGGGGAAAGTGGATTACGACAAGCGGGAGGATCTCAAGCGCCGCGACGCCGACCGTGAGATGCAACGAGCACTCCAGCGGCACCGACCGTCGTCCTGAAGCAAGAGGAGCCTGGCGAGTGGGTTCCCTGCGGAACCAACCCGGAAAAGCGAAAGGACGGTCCCGAATCCGGGAACCGTCCTTCTCACCCGTTCGGTCCTGGGGCGGTCAGGCCGTTTCTTTCTTCCAAGTACGCCGGGTCGCTTTGGTCACCAATCCCTTCTTGATGACACTGGTCGCCACGCGGAGGCGCTTCACCTGGCCGTTGGGCAGCACCACCCGAACTTTCTGCAAGTTGGGGAAAAACCGCCGTTTCGTGATGGCAGTGACGTGGGTGCCGATGCCGCCTTTTTTCTTGGCCTTGCCGGAGCGCCAGATGTGGCTGCCCTTGACAGGCCGCTTGCCGGAAATGGGACAAATGCGAGCCATAGAATTACCTCTCCTTCCAAAAGGAGCGGGGTAACTACCGGTCGGCACGGTTCCCTGCAAGCCTTATTTAGGTTGTGACCAAAAACGGGCGCATCTTGAATCTGTCCTTATCGGCAGGAGCGCGGGCGGCTCGCCCGCAGGACAACTCCAGGGAAGCTCCAAGCTGCAAGCTCCACGCTCCAAAGAAATCTCAAGCTCCAAGCTTCCGGTTCCCGACGTGACCGTCCTGCAACGAGGCGTTGGCTGACAGGGCTTCGGTCGCACCCCCGCCCGTCGAAGCGGTGGCGCCCACCGGGGAACGGGGGGAGGCGCTTGGATTCTGGTCCTTGGGAGTGAGGTTGGGGACATCCATCACGGCGCACGGTTGCCTCAAGTTGGGTTGGGAACCAAGTCATCGCGTGGTCGGCAGAGGCTGGCGCCCACCGCGGGTAGGTTGACAACGGGTGGAATGGCAGGCGGGAGCTCTGCGCTGTATCAGGCCAACACCGCTTTCACCACTTCCCCATGCACGTCCGTAAGCCGGAACCGGCGACCCTGAAATTTGTAGGTCAACTGCTCGTGATTCACGCCCAGGAGGTGCAGCAGCGTGGCGTGAAAATCATGTACATGGACCGGGTGCTCCACCGCGTTGTAGCCAAACTCGTCGGTGGCGCCATACACGACCCCCGGCCGCGCCCCGCCGCCGGCCATCCACACGGAGAAACAGCGGGGATGATGGTCCCGTCCGTAGTCCGTCGCGGTCAGCTTGCCCTGGGAATAGTTGGTCCGGCCAAACTCCCCACCCCAGACCACCAAGGTGTCGTCGAGCAGTCCGCGTTGCTTCAGATCTTCGATCAATGCAGCGCACGGTTGGTCGGTCTCCTTGCATTGCTGGCGGATTCCGTTGGGCAGGCCGCCGTGTTGATCCCAGCCCTGGTGATACAACTGGATGAACTTCACTCCGCGTTCGGCCAGGCGGCGGGCCAGCAGGCAGTTGGCGGCAAAGGTCCCCGGTTTCTTGGTGTCAGGGCCGTACCGTTCGAACGTCGCTTCCGATTCGTTCGCGAAATCCATCACCTCGGGAACACTGGTCTGCATCCGGTACGCCATCTCGTACTGCGCGATGCGAGCGTCCACCTCCGCATCGCCGGATTGTTCGGCGGCGAACTGGTGAAACTCCTTCAAACGGTCGAGCATCAGACGCCGGTTCTCCGGGGAAATGCCGTCGGGATTGGTGAGATAGAGTACCGGGTCCTTGCCCGCACGGAACTGCACGCCCTGGTAACGCGACGGCAGGAAGCCGCTTCCCCACAACCGTGCATACAAGGGCTGGTCCACTTTGCCCCGGGTGATCAAAACCACGAAGGCGGGAAGGTTCTCGTTGTCGCTACCCAATCCGTAATGAATCCAGGAACCGAAGCTGGGCCGTCCGCTAAGCTGAGAGCCCGTCTGGAGGAAGGTAATGGCGGGATCATGATTGATCGCCTCGGTGTACAGCGACCGGATGATGCACAGGTCGTCCACCACCCGCGCGGTGTGCGGCAGCAATTCGCTGACCCAGGCTCCCGACGTTCCATGCTGCGCGAACTTGAAAGCGGATCCGGCGAGCGGCAACGAAGCCTGGTTGCCGGACATGCCGGTCAGGCGCTGGCCCATGCGGACCGAATCCGGCAACGGCTCGCCTTGGCGTTCATTCAGCAGCGGCTTGTAGTCGAACGTCTCCAATTGCGAGGGACCGCCGGCCATGAACAGATAGATGACCCGTTTCGCCTGGGGGGCGAACTGCAGTTGGCCCGCCAGCGTACCCGGATCCGCCGCCGCGCTCGAGGTCAACGGGTTCAAGAGCGAACCGAGCGCCACACCGCCGAGACCGAGGCCGAACCGGTTCAGAAACTCGCGTCGGCTCAGGTCGGTGGCGGGCACGTGTCCGGTACAAAGGGACGTTTTCATCGTTTCATTACGAATTCGTCGTGATTCATCAGGGTGCTGACCACCATGGTCGCCGCGGCCAGCTCGACCGGAGGCAAGGTCCCATCAGCGGGACATTCCCCGGTCTTGAGCAGCTTCTCTGCGGCTTCGGGCTGACGGCGGAAGTAATCGTGCTGTTCGGCGTAAAGCTGGCGCAAGATTTCCTGTTCCCGGGGCCACGGCGTGCGACCGGTCAGCGTCTGGAACGCGCGGTCCAGTCGTTCCTGGGGGGCATCGACGTAGGTTTTGAGCAGCGTCTCCGCCAACACCCGCGCGGCCTCGATGAACTGGGGATCGTTCATCAGCACCAGCGACTGCAATGGGGTCGCCGTCGTTTCCCGGTTGGCGATACAGACTTCGCGAGTGACGGCGTCGAAACTCAGCATGGAAGGCGGTGGAGCCGTCCGGCGCCAGAAGGTGTAGAGGCTCCGGCGGTACAGCTTGTCACCGTGGTCCTGCCGATACGTCTTGCCCGTGCCGGACTCCTCCCATACGCCCACCGGCTGGTAGGGCTTGACACTCGGACCGCCCCGTTGCGGATTGAGGAGCCCACTGGTGGCGAGGGCCTGATCGCGGATTTGTTCGGCGCTCAGCCGGTGTTTCGGACCGCGCGTCAACAGGCGGTTGTCCGGATCCCGCGCCAACAGTTCGGATGAAGCATCGGAGGTTTGGCGATACGTGGCGGACATCACTATCAGCTTGTGCAGCGCCTTCAAATCCCAGCCGGATTTCACGAACTGCCCCGTCAACCAGTCGAGCAACGCGGGATGAGTGGGTAACTGGCCCTGCGCCCCGAAGTCGTTGAGCGTACTGACCAACCCCCGTCCGAAATGCTGTTTCCAGGCGCGGTTCACCGCCACGCGCGCCGTCAGGGGGTTCTTTGGATCGGTTACCCAACGCGCGAATCCCAGCCGATTGCGGGGCCAATCCGGTGGAAACGCCATGATGCGCTCGGGAGCATCCGGCTCGACCGGTTCGCCCGGAGCATCGTACGCGCCGCGCTTGAGCAGGTAGGTGGGGCGGCGCTCGGCCATTTCCCGCATGACCATGATTTCACGAGTGCTGTTGACGAGGTCGTTCTCGGCCTCTCGCAGCCGCTTCAAATCGGCCTGCGCCGTTCGGTAGGCCTCATCATTTCGGGCCAGGTACCAGGCAACTTCCTCGGCTTCGGTCAACGTTGCCGTCTCATCCGTCAGGCGTCGCACTTCGCCCGCAGTCAGGCAGGTATCGAAGATCTGCAGGTCGTCGATCAGGCCCTGGCGAAAGCCGTTGTCGCGAAAGCGGCCGGCCAGCATCAATCGGATGTGACCCGCGTCGGCGTCGCCCCATTCGGAACGGTGCAGGATATCCCGGGTCAATTGGTCCCGGATCACCTCGGTTTCCAGCGGCATCCCGTCGCGGTACAAACGAAGTCCGGCGGCGCGACTGGAGCCGTCATAGGTGATCGTCAATTGGGACCATTCATTGGTTGGCAAGGCGTCCCGGGACCGAATCCCCAAGGCGTTGCCCGGCCAGAAATGGATCAATCCAAAGAACGGCCGGCCCCGATCCAACACCAGTTCGTAGCCCCGGCTTCCGGAATCCGTCCAGGCGCGGGAGAAATGCAGCACCACTGCGCGCTCCTGACGTTCGGTCGGCTTTACCCAGAGGCTGAAGCTGAACGGATCAGTCCGCCGAAACGTGCCGGCTCCGTTGATCGTTACGGTGTTGTCGCCGCTGAACTTCAGCGCCATCCCCCGCCGACCGGGAACGGGCTCGGGAGAATCAGACAAGGTCGCAACATTGGTGCTGAAGGCATCCGGACTGTGCTGATTGGTAATGGCATCGAAAGCATACCGCGCCGCCGGCACGGCGGGAACGGGATCCGAACCCGGCGCCGATCTTTTCCAGGAATCGAACCGCGACCGGGCCTCGGCCTTTACCGCCGCGAGCTGGCCTTCCGCGTCCGCGATTTTCCGGAGGAGTTCGGTATGGCGTGTTTGGGCATCGCCTTCCCAGCGTAACAACGTCGGGGTGGGCGTGGCGGCGGTGAAATGGGAGTACAAGCCTGACTCGTCGATGTTGTTGAAAAAGGCGGCCAGCGAGTAGTAGTCGCGCTGGCTGATCGGATCGTACTTGTGATCGTGACAGCGGGCGCATTCCAGGGTGAGGCCAAGGAATGCCGTACCCATGGTGTGAACCCGGTCCGACACATATTCCTGGCGGAACTCCTCTTCGATGCTCCCGCCTTCGTTGGTCTGGCGGTGCAAGCGGTTGAAGGCCGTGGCCAGAATCTGTTCGTCGGTCGCGTTGGGCAGGAGATCCCCGGCGAGCTGCCAGGTGATGAACTGATCGTACGGCAAATTCTCATTGAAGGCCTGGATCACCCAGTCACGCCAGGGCGACAGGTCCCGCTCGACATCGGCCTGGTAGCCATAGGTATCGGCATAACGGGCGACGTCCAGCCAGTCATTGGCCATCCGTTCGCCGTAGGACGGGGAGGCGAGCAACCGATCCACGGCCTTTTCATAGGCCTCCGGCGAGGGGTCGGCGACCAGCGCCGCGACGTCCTCGGAACGGGGAGGAAGGCCAACGAGGTCGAACGACAACCGGCGTAACAACCGGGCGGGATCGGCCGGCGGAGATGGGTGGAGTCCCGCCTCCTCCAGCCGCGCTACCACAAACTGGTCGATAGGATTTCGCACCTTGCGAGCGTCCTTCACCGTGGGGGGCTCGACCGGCCCCACCGGATTGAACGCCCAGTGATCCTTCCAGGCTGCGCCCTGCTCGATCCAGCGGCGTAACACCTCCTTCTCCGCCGCACTGAGCTCCAGATGAGAGTCGGGAGGCGGCATGAGATCGTCGGGATCGGTCGCGAAGATGCGTTCGATCAACCCGGAAGCCTGGACATCGCCGGGGACGATGACCGGCTTCCCACCCTTTCGCGGATCGAGAAGCCCGTCGCGTTGATCCAGCCGCATCTGGGCCTTGCGCGCCTTTTCATCGGGACCGTGGCAGGCAAAGCAGCGGTCGGACAGGATGGGGCGGACGTCGAAGTTGAAATCGACGCGTTCGTCCGCACCCAAGGCTTTCCCGCCCGGTACTCCGGCCAGCCCCAGCAGCAAGAAGAGTCCGCTGATTCTCACGGCATCAACGTTACTGCGAAACTGGCTGGTTGTCCGCTGCATTCGGCAGAGCCTGACGCAGGGGGAACCTGGGGTGTTCAGCCTGCTGGCCTTCGCCCCCCGAGGGTGGCCCGAGCGAGCGAGGACGGTCAGGACGGTGCAAAATGGATGAAACAGGATGAAACCAGGTTTCAGGAACCGTTGTCTCTGAGGTGGGGCGAGGCGTGTTGCGTCGTCCACTACGGGCTGTTCTGGCAGGTGGTTCACGGAACGGCCCGGCCTCGAGCGGTTCGCCGCCGGGTCATGAAAAACCAGGAACCAAATTGAGCATAAACAAGTGAAAAAACTCCTCGTACTCCTCGCAACGACACTCGCCGCAGTGTCGGTCATCGCCGGCGAATACCCGGACGTCAGCGTCACCGAAGTCAACGCGCTGGTGGAATCCAAGAAGGTCGTGGTTATTGATGTCAATGGTTCCGAGTCTTTCGCCAAAGGTCGGGTGCCAGGGGCGCTTAACTACGACGCCGTTAAGGACAAACTGGCGGAGGTGCTGCCCCAGGATAAAGACACCCTGATCGTCGCCTATTGTGGCGGGCCCAAGTGCAAGGCTTATCAGGCTGCGGCCCAAGCTGCGGAAAAGCTGGGCTACAAGAACGTGAAGCATATGTCGGCCGGCATTTCTGGCTGGAAAGAGGCCGGACAGAAGGTCGAAAAGAGCAGCTAAATCGATCTTCATTCAACGACGGGCGCTTCCGGTCATGACTGGAAGCGCTCGCTTTATTTTGGCCGGGCCGTGGCCGCCTTCACCCTCCTGTAGGCCATCCGGATTGAGCTGGGACGAACGGCAACTCGTCCCGACCGGGAGGCAAATCGGGATTGCGGGACGCTTGACTTGGCCTTCGAAAAGTCGGCGAACATGGGGTCGTCATGCTGATGGACACGGACGGCACTACTTCAGCCCCTAGTGGGCTCGACATCCTAGCCCTGCTCAAAGAGCACCAAGGCCGGAACTACGAACTGCACGCCGAGCACGTCAATCCGTCCAACGTCAAGACCCTCAAGACCATCGGGTTTGACCGCTGCTACACCCGGGCCGAAGGACCCTACCTGTGGGATGTCGAAGGAACCAAGTACCTCGATATGCTGTCGGGCTACGGGGTGTTCAGCCTGGGCCGAAATCATCCGGAAGTGCGGCGGGTCCTGAGCGAGTTCCTGAACGCCGAGTATCCCAGCTTGGTGAAGATGGAGGCGCCTCTGTTGTCCGGACTGCTCGCCGCCGAACTGAAACGCCGCATGCCCAACCGGTTGGACATGGTTTTCTTTGCCAATTCCGGCGCGGAAGGGATCGAAGCCGCCATCAAGTACGCCAAGTGCGCCACGGGACGCCCGGGCATCATCCACTGCAAGAAGGCGTATCATGGCCTGACCTACGGCGCCTTGTCGGTCAACGGGGATGAGAGCTTCCGTTCCGGTTTTGAGCCGTACCTGCCGGGTTGCCGGATGATTCCCTTCGACGATCTCGGCGCCCTGGAACAAGAGCTGAAGCGGGGGGATGTCGCCGCGTTCGTGGTGGAACCGATCCAAGGTAAAGGCGTGTTCATCGGATCACCCGGCTACCTGGTGGGGGCGCAACGGTTGTGTCGGAAGTACGGCGCGATCTTCATCGACGACGAAGTGCAAACGGGCCTGGGGCGTACCGGAAAGTTCCTCGCCATCGAGCACGATGGGCCGGAGGTGGATCCGGACATCGTGGTCCTTTCCAAGAGCCTTTCCGGTGGGTTCGTGCCGGTGGCCGCGGTGCTGTGCAAGAAGTGGATTCACGACAAGGTGTTCTCGAGCATGCAGCGCTCCGTGGTGCATAGCTCGACGTTCAGCCAGGGGAGCTTGGCCATGGTGGCGGGATTGGCCGCCCTGGATGTGCTCGACCGTCAGCAGCTCATGAACAATGCCGAACGCATGGGAAACCGGTTGGGCGAAGGCTTGAAGGCCATGATCCCGCGGTTCGAGTTCATGAAGGACGTGCGGTGGCGGGGGTTGATGCTGGGGATCGAGTTCGGTTCGCCCCGGTCCCTCACGTTGAAGACGGCCTGGAGTATCTGTCACGGGCTCGACAAGAGCCTGTTTCCGCAAGCGTGCGTGATGCCGCTCATGAACAAGCACCACATCATCACCCAGGTGGCGGGCCACGCGATCGATGTGGTGAAACTGTTGCCGCCGTTCGTCATCGATGACGGCGATGTGAAATGGTTCCTCGACGCGTTCGAGGACGTGATGGCGGGAATGCATCGCTTCCCGGGTCCGGCCTGGGATGTGATCACCGACATCGGCAAGGCCGCATTGACCAGCCGGGCGCGGTGATCGTCCGGCTGTGGTGGGGGAAGCTCGTTACCGGGCCGTGAAAGAAACGGGCAGGAGACGCCAGACTCCCACGCGCAGCAGGCCGAGGACGATCAGCAGAAATCCGTAGGTCACCACGCCGGGAATCACCGGCGAACCGGGAAAACTGTCGGCAGCGACCAGCAGCGCTAGAGCGATATTCCGGCCGGCGGTTCCCAGTCCGGTCACGAACCGGGAGGCCGGTGCTTTGCCGCCCAGGGGATAGCCCAGGGCGAACGAGGCTTCGCTCAACAAAACCATTCCCAGCACCGGCATCCATCCCGTGGCGATCACGGCCCGAAATTCGGAGACCACGACAAAACCTAGCGAAAGAGCCCCGATGGCTTCCGATACGACTTCGGCCGGCCGCAGAATGGAACGGGATGTTTCGGGAAAGAATTGGCGGCATGCGATGCCCACCGTGAGGGGCGCCGTGGCCGTGGCGAGCAGCGTGCCGAGGATCGACAACGTCTGGAACTGCAGCGTGTCGGTGGGGGGCAGAAAACGCATTGCTGTCTGACAGGCGATGGGCGTGAGGAACGTGGAAAACACCGGGAAGAGCGCGGTCAGCCCTGCGGCCAGGGCTAGGTCACCGCGGCCCAATCGGGTAAACACCGGAACCACCGGCGCGAACGGCGCCGCGCCCAGCAGGACCATGGCCACGGCCAGCGGGACGGGAACCCGGAACCAGTGGGTTACGACGACGGTCAGCGCCGGGACGACGATGAAGTTGACGGCCACGAGCGCGGTGAGGCGACGCCAGTCCCGCAGCGCCAGCCACACCTCGGTGGGCGTCAGACGCAACCCCGCGGCGAACAGCAGGGTGAACAGGGCGGACCCGGAAAGGATGCGCAGGACGAGATCGGTGGACATCAGCGATGCTGTGAGGCTCGAAGTTCGCCCCCGAAAGTTCAAGGCGGAGGGGGAAGCTAGCGAAGCTCTAAATTCGAAGCTCCAAGCGCCAAGTGTTGGCTCTGGTTCGAGACGAAACTTAAGAGCGGAGTCGGGCCGCGATTTCGTTGGCGCTTGGTATTTGGAGTTTGGGGCTTCTCCACGTCTTTTCCCCCCGTCACGATTGCGTGCCGAGGGGCGCGGGCATTAGCCTGCGGCCGCGGTCCAAGGTCCACCGATGAACACGACTGTCGCCCAACACCCGTACTTATGGCTGCTGCTGGCCTTCTTGCTCGGGTTTTTCGTCGAATGGTTGTTGGAGGTATTCTACTTCCGCCGGCCGCTGGCGGATGCCCGGACCGCCGCGCGGCGTCGGGGGGAAGAGCTGGACTCGGAACGTTTCGCGCATGGTCGAACCCAGGCGGAACTGAAGGCCCGGCTGGCCGAACTCGATACCGCGCAGAAGGGACGAACTCTGGCCGAGTCGCTGTTGACCGCAGCGCGAACCAAGCTGGCCACCGCCGAGGCTCGGGTAGCCGAGTCCCTGGCCGCACGGGCCGCCTTGGGGCAGGAGCTTGAATTGGCCATGCGACGCGTTGACGCCGAGGAAGCCAGCCGGGAGGAGCTGGCCAGCGAGGCCTTGGACCTGCGGTTGCGACTGGCGGAAGCCGAAGCGTGCCGATCAACCGAGGCCGAGGCCGCGAGTCAGCTCCGCGTGAGCCTGAACGGCCTGCAAGCTGAGTTCGACGGTGCCCTGAGCCGGCTGCCTGCCCTGGAGTCCGAGGCGGCGGCGCAGTTCTCGAAATCCGAGGCCTTGGAGGCGGACCTGCAGGCGGCGATGCGTCGCCACGCCGATGCGGAATCGACGTTGGCCGAAGTGCGGGGTGCCTTGTCGTCAGCCCAGGAGGATTTGGCCGCAGCCCGCAAGTCCCGCAGCACGCTGGAGGGCGACCTGGCGACCCTCACCGCCAAGGTGCAAAAGCTGGAACTGTCCGCGTCGGATGCGAAATCCGCCGCCGGCACGACCGAGCAGAAGCTCAAGGCGCGCATCGAAGAGGTGAAGCAACTGACGGCTCAACTGGGCGAGGTCTCGGAGGAATTGATCCAGGTGAAGGCCAAGGCGGCGCAATGGGAAGCCAATCTCGCGGCGGCCCAGTCAACCCGAAAGGCCTTGGAAAAGGAACTGGCAGCGCGGCCGGCGGTGGCGGAGATCACCCCGCCGGCCCCGGATTCCGCCGAGTTGGCTGCGGTGCGCGATCAACTCCAGGAGCAGGAGCGCGTGGCCGCTTCCTGGCGGAGCAAGGCCGAGGAGCTTGAAGCCGAACTGCTGGCGATCTCGCGGGCACACCAAACGCTGGAGTCCGAGCTCGAAAAGTTGCGCTCGGTGGAACCGGCGGCGTCCGCGGATGCCTCCTTGGCGGCCGAGTTGGAAGCGATGACCTCCGAGCGGAATCAACTGGCGGCGGAGCTGGCGGCGTTGAAGCCGTTGAAGGCGCGTCGCAAGCGCTGAGGAACGAAGCATGGATTCGGTCCAAGATCGTCCTCCTTATTGGGTTTCCGGATATGACCGGCCGCATCTGGTGGTGCCGGTATTGATTCTCCTGGTCGCGCTGGCGATCGGCCTGTTGCCGGGCCGCCCGGTAACCCGGAGCCGGGTGGTTCCGCCCGCTCCGCCGGAGATTCGCCCCACCGTCATTCTGTCACCCACGGCCGGCACCAGTCTGGCGGCCGGCCAATCGACGGTGGTCGAGGGGCTGGCTCATCCCGGTGGAATTGTCCGGTTGTATTGGTACAGCCAACCCATTGGGGAACCGACGCGGGTGGCGGCCGACGGACGGTGGCAGTTCACGCTGGCCAATCTTCCGGCCGGCAGCCACGCGCTGCGAGCGGGTGCGCTGGTGGCAGGCCGGAGCATTTGGTCGGGTGAGACGGTTTTCACGGTGACGGCGCCAAGCGTACGCTCTACCCCGACACCCGCCTCCGGCAGCCAACGACCGGCTCAGAATCGCCGACCGGCGGGAACGCGTCCGTAGCCCGGATTGCGGGCGGAGTTAGGCGGCGTTTCGCAAGCGAGCATACAAAAATAACGGCACCTGGCCGATTACGATGTGAGGGAAACAGAGGGCGCGCATGGGGACAGGACAACCATCACTGGAAACTGGGTGCAAGGCGCTCGTTGAACCAATGGAGGTCGGGGCTTCCCAAAGCCTCCACCCCGAAATCGATATATTTTCGCTCCACGGGCTTCCGAGTGCGGGCATCCATCCACTTTTTCACCTCTCCATGCCCGTCGGCGAAGGAGAGGATCGCACTTCCATTGTGCCGGCCGGTGGGAAGCTCTCCCCACCAAGGATAATTCTCAACCAGGTGCCTAAGCGCCGGCGTGGTTATCGAATCCTCATGCGGCTCGACGAAGACCTGGAGCCGGATCGGATCCAAATCGCTCAGGGAGGCCAGCGTGTTGCGATAATCGGGATTGAGGGCCGTGCGTTCGTTTACCGGCTCGTCGCGCCAGACGCCCGTACTGTCGTCCAGATGCATCCGCAAGAGCCAGTAGCCCAGATAACGATTCATGGAATAGGAACGGACACGGGCCATGGTTCTTCCCCGGTACAAAACGGTGGATCGATCCGCGGGACACTTGTAGGAGCCGGTGGTGGGAAGGTATGGGGCGAACAGCGCGTGCCGTGGTTCTACCAACAGGTTCTGGTCGATGCTGAGCCGCTTCATGGCGTCGTTGCTGAAAATCCCTTGATTATAGGCCATGACTCCGTTCACCCAGGAGAGGCCTTCCGAGCCATCTCCGTTGACGACCAACCGGTCGGTGTTGTCCTCCGAATAGAACTGCCAAGCCAATTGAAGCTGCCTGAGATTGTTCAAACATACCGCTTTGGTCGCTGCCGCTTTGGCCTTGGCTAGCGCAGGGAGCAACAGGCTGGCGAGGATCGCGAGGACGGCAATCACAACGAGCAGTTCGATGAGAGTGAAGGCGCTCCGCCCCGCGCGAGGTTTCGTGACTTCCAAGTCGTGAGCCATGGCTTTTTGGTGGGTAGCAGGCAGGGGGGCGAAGCAGCAGAAACAGGAGGCCATGTCGCGCGGGCGAGGTTTATCGGGGAGAGAGTGCCAGGTCATCTATCCTGTTCTCCATGTCGGCCACGGTGATGTCGCCGGTCGGTTTGTCCAAGGCCAGTCGGATCATGCGCCGCAACTCGGGGTCGGGAATCTCGACGACCTGGGCGTGGGCGACGGGGAGGAGGGTCAGTAA
>CAYYSX010000158.1:0-10044 GCA_964474315.1 uncultured Verrucomicrobiota bacterium
GCTACACCACTGGTGACTGGCACGTTAGGCACGTTGCTAGTGGCCAACGCCAGGGTGGTTGTGGAACCGTTGTAGAGCCGGAAGGTCAGCCGGTAGACTCCGTCCGAAAGGGCGTTGCCCATTGAATCGTTGAGCATCCCCTGGAAGCTGATTCGATTCAAGCTGCTCGTCGGCACGCATTTCCCAGCAGAACCGGCACTATAAATAGAGCGAATCTCGCTGGCTGTCAGTTCACGGGCGAAGAGATCCACTTCATCGATCAAGCCCTCGAAAGGATCTGCCAGTCCGGTTGTGGTCGTAGTGGCTCCGATACGAACCCGCGCGGTGCTGGAGAAAATGGAGTCCACTCTATGATCGTCAATTACGATCGTACTTACTTCCGATCCATTGACATAGAGGCGCATGCTCTGTGTGGTTGAACTGAATGTGGCGGCGACATGAGTGAATACACCAACTGGTACAACCGAGTGTTCTGAAGTCACAACACGATGAGTCGCAGGTGTATCATAAACTGAGAAGAAGAGCTTTCCATCTGACAAGACTGTAAACTGAAAGCTTGATGACTGAATGGACGAATCGTGCTTTGCAAGAATTGCACGATCCCTTCCGGCAAGCTCCGTGGGGTTGATCCAGGCATCTATCGTAATCGCTCGAGTGATGGTCAGGCTCGGATTATCGGCAACAACGACATCGCTGTAGGTGCCATTGAAGCTGAAGGCTTGGCCAACCTTTCCGCTCGCGAAAGCTGCCCCATGCTCGCGAGTTCCATGACTCTCGCCGACTACATCATTTGCATGTCCATTGCCAGTCCACCAGCTTACCAAACCGGCCGGTACAGGATTGCAGTTGGATTCTGCGGCTCGGGAGTTCGGGCGAAAGAGCACTTGCGTTAAGGCTATTGCTGACAGAAGGTTATTTGTCAGAGGTTGTTTGATGTAGCTTTGGATCATGGCGGTTCCAATAAATAAGGATTAAGAGTGTTCAAAGCATTCGAATACGATAAAACTTCACCTCGTGCTCCGTCGGCGTGAGTGAAGGCTCGGGATCAGTGAATTCAAACGTGCCGGTTCCGATGAACGGATCCGTGTAGGTGGCGGGCATCCAATGCTCCAGATCCGTCGAGATTTCGACCACATAGGAACGACCGGTTTCACCTTCGACGCGGAAACGGAAACGCCCCAGATCATCGAACCCGATTTGCGTCACGGGAAGAAAGCTTGGCGGCGACAATGGGATGATCCAGTTGCTCCAGAAGCCCAAGCCAAGCTGCACCTGCCCGGTGGCGTCGGCTGCGCTGCCCACGAAGGGCTGTCCGATTGTGACTTGAGACCCGTTGTTGAGCCGGGCGGCCCCGGCGGGGAAAATGGCGGCGCGAAGGGACTGTCCCAACCCGGTCGAGGTGATGAGGAGAGCGGCGATCAAAACCGCGAAAGCATTTTTAAAGAGGACAGGTGTCATCGTCGTGGGTGTTCGCGGAGTATCCGCCGTTCGCCTATGGAAAACGGATTCTTCGCCAAGGGTTTCAGAGTAACTTCGCAAATCGAATGAGTGCGAGTCCGTGGGCGCCCGGGATCGTTCGGTGATCGAGGTGGAACCGGATGATTCCACGTTGTCTGAGGGTGAAGTTGGTAGAGGCGCCCGCGGCCCGTAGGGAGGCCGGTCAAGCAGGGTCAAGCAAATCGCGGCGTTCTGATAGCTGGAGGGTGGGATCTTTGACGAAGCACTCGATATAGCCACGCCGAGAGAAAAGCAGTTCATGATATGAGAGGTGATTGAGATTCGTTTCAGGCTTGCCAGCATCAGTGCATCCCAGTGATCGCGAATTTAGGCATCATTGTTTACCTACCAGCACCTGCACCCAGCCGCGGCCCTTCTCGAGGCCGGTGATGGCCTGGCCGAGGACGGCAAAGCGGGCTTTCGTGTCGTCCGACACTTTCATGGCGTGGCCAGGGGTGGCGCTGGTGGTGAGAAGGTCTCCCGGGACGATGGAGCCGAAGGTGGCGTCGGCGTAACACCAGACCTGGCCGGTCAGGGCAATTGGGCGTTCGCCGTCGGCGTGTGGGTTGCCTTCGTCGCGCAGGATGAGGCCAGGCTGCACGCCGTTACCGCCGGAGATGATCCCGACGCGCTTGCGGTCGTAGGGTTCGTTCGCAAGCTGGAACTTGCGATTACCGGTGGGATCAATGGAGACGACCATACCCGGCTCAACCTTGAACTCATCGTCAGGTTGTGCGTCGGTGACGCTCAGGTGCTCGGCGAGGTCAGCACCGCCGGTGATCTGGAGAACTTTCGTGCGGGTGGTGCCATTGACGTCGAGCTGAGTGTGGGGGTTCGCTTTCAAAATGCCAACGTTGCCGTTGCTGTTTACGTGGATCGCCACGGGGCGGGATTTATCGGTGTCCTCGGTGAGGATTTGGAGCGCAGTGTCAAAGCCGCCTCCGCGATAGGCTTGTATAGTTGCAGAGCCGGCGCCATTGAAGGCAAAATCAAGCCTTATCGCACTTCCCCCACCCGCTGGCCCGTTAGGTCCGCGAATAGTAATATTACCGGTTCCATAGTCCCCTTTTGATCCAACAATCAGGTCGCCAGCAACATCCAGATGCGATTGCGGAGTTGGGGTGCCAATTCCTATATACCCGTTAGCACCAATCATCACGTTAGTCTTCATAGCCGACGCGTTTAGGGCATACGGTACGGCCGTGACCAGCACACGGGGCACGAGTTCATTCCCACCGTCCACACGCACGCCCAGGTAGCGCGTGCTCCCGTCGAACACCGCGGGGTCCACTGCCAATGCCGTCGAGGCCAGCCCGCCCTGCGTCACCACATTGTTGGTGCTAGCCGCTCCCACAGCGTTGCCGCCTGTCGGCGCGTCGTAAAACTGCATCACCACCGTGTGCATGCCGTCCGCCACCGGCTGGCTGTCAGTCCCGGTCAGTGTACCCTGAAAGCTGATGCTGGTCGCGCTCGTCTGGGCGTGGCCAGCGATCTCAAGGATGAATAACAAACTTATGAGGCAGAGCAGCCTGATGGCTGCCTTGGGTGTGATGGTCGGAGATCCGTCGCAACGGATTGATTTCATCTGGATTTGGCGGTCTTTTGTCATAGCTTCTCCTGAAGATGAGACTAAAGCGGTTGAAAGTGGACGGATGCGGTAGAAATTTGCCTCGTAGGTGGCCTGGGGAAGCAAAGGCTCAGGATCGGTGAATTCAAACGGTGGAGGCTTGGCCAAGGACGGAGAAGCGGGTTTAGGTGTCATCAGAGGTTTTCATAGAGTGGCGGGGGGTTAAAAATGGCTTCAGTTCACTGTCCAGGGAGGGTTTTACGCAGCATTTCCTCCAGGTGAGCAACACGCTTCTCCAGCGCAGTGATGCGTACCTCTTTTTCCTCCACTATGCTATTGAGGCCTTGAATGGCAGCAAGCGCCACGCCGTCGGCATCCACAGTGGCAATGTGTTTGTCGTCCTCGCCGACGGCGAAGGCGGCTTGGAAATCCTGGGCTACAGGACCAATGTGGCGGAGGGTGGGATTGTTGGTGTAGCTCCATGTGGTGATTGACAACACGGCCAGCTTCGCCAGCACATATCGGCCATTTACTTCAACGAAATCCTGCTTGGCGTTCCGGTCGCTGGTAATTTGGCAAACGGTCATGCGGGCCGTGCCGTTGACGTCAAGGTCAGTCTTCGGCGTTCGGGTGCCGATACCCACGTTGAAGAGGGGTCGTCCACCATCGGGACTGCCGAATGACAGGGCGCTGCCGTTCCAGTACATCACGTTGGCATCGGGTCCGCTTCTGTAGCCGCTCACATGAGCGAATGGGGCGAGCAATGCGAAGCGTATGGCACCTGATGGTTGCGCCCATGAGTCCATGATCAACTGGAGCGGACTTGTCCCCGGATTCGAATTTCCGATGACGAGCGCGGGCTGCCCGCTATCCGCGACGACGCTCAGGGTACCGTAAGGATCAGTCGTTCCGATTCCGACTCGGCCCATCGAGTCCACGGCTATCCCGCGAGTCGTCTGGGAGTGGAATGCATACGGCACTGCGGTGATCAGCACGCGAGGCGAGAGTTCCTCTCCACCGTTGATGTCGATGCCGAGATAACGCGTCTGGCCGTTGAACCATGCGGTCTCCGCGGGAATCGGCGTTGAAGCAATGCCACCAATGACGGGCACACTGGGCACGTTGCTGGTGGCAAGCGCCGTGCTGCCCGCGGGTACATCGTAGATCTTGAATGTGAGGTTGTAGTTTCCATTCGCCAACGGTTGGCCGCCGGACCCGGCGAGCGCGCCTTGAAAACTAATGGCGGTGGTTGGTTGCGCGCAGCAGGCATCGAACGCGATGATCAACGCAACGGTCAGAGGTAGATATTTCATGCCCATTCGGTGAAGGCGAACGAACCGCCTTCATTCTTCTAAAACGGATTCCCGACTAATCGTTACGGCAGACGACAAAGAATTTTTGAGAGATTGGGCCGGGAAACCGGGAAGGCGGGAGAACAGGCAGGGAGATGGGGGCGATCCCGGCGGGTGAGAAGTCTACGCGCCTGAACGCGGGGTACAGCGGGGACAGGCCCTTTGCGGCCAGCGAGCGAGAAGCCAATGGTTGGCCGTCCGGGCGGTCTGCGTGCCTCGAATGGGGAGGCTGTTGGCCGACTGCCAGAGCCGGCCAGGGGCAGGGGAAGCTGGACTGCGGCGAGGAGAAGAAGTAATCGCTGGACGTTCATTGTTGCTGAAGGCGAATGCGCCCGCCTCTACCGCCTAAACAGATTCCAGGGCACGCTGTGACAGAAAAAATGGAGGAGATTTCCAAATTCTTTGGAGCGCGCCCGCCTTTCCGCGCTTGGGGAACGGCGTGGCAGGTGAACCTCGGTGGAGGGGCCGAGGCAAAAACGCCGGAAATGGACAAGGCTGGCGGCATTGGACCGGGGGGTTATCCAATGGGACTCGATGGCCGACTGTCCACAAGTGGTCGGTGCTGTCACCAATCAAATCACAGGCGCATCTCAGTCTTTTGGATGGGGAGCGTACGCCTCTGGCGTGCAGAACCGGGCGTCCCGCCCGGTTCCTCCTGCACTTATTATCCGTCCCAGGCGGCGCTGCGAAGGACGCGTCGGAATGAGAACAGTCCACGAGGGTCTCGGCGGGACGCCGAGACCCACACGCGGGACGCGTGTGCTCCCCATCCAAAAAACTGAGATGCGCCCTCAAATCGCGCGCGGAGTAATCCGGGGCGTCTCTTGAATTTCTCCTCCTTATCGGAACGGCGATGGGGACCGGGGGCGAAAGCTCCTCACGCCAAATTCCAAGCGCCAGAGAAGCTTCAAGGACCAAAGTCCAATCGCCTCCCAAGTTCTCCGGTTGGTGGCGCAGCTCGACGGGCAGGGGGCGACCAAAGCCCGGTGCCCCAACTGTCGGCTTCGTCGCGCCCTGGACGGGAACCGGGAGCTGGGAGCTTCGGGAGTGAGGGATTCGAGCGGACGAGCCGTCCGCGCTCCCGCGAAAGGGACCGCACCCACCAGGGAGCTTCACCGTCACCGCACCGGCCGCCCGAGTGTTCCTAGCCGCCCCGACTCCACCCGGTGAAGCGGGCTCAAACCCGCGGTCCTGGGTTCTCCGGTCCGTCGGTCTTGGAACTGTTGAAGCGTGGGGTCCAGCGGGGACAGACCCTTGGCGGGCACCGCGGGCCAGGGACCGGGCGGCCAGAAGCAGAAGGAGCATGGAGGTCTTGAACATACAGTGAGTGGGTCTGACGAGTTGGGGGCGCGGCGAATCGGATTAGTTTGGCCCGGAGTCAATTCGCACCCTCCCCGTGAGGTCCGGGTGAGGCTCTGGTGCTCTTTGAGCTGGTGTCGTCATGGTGGCCGTTCGGCGAGTATTCGCCGTTCATCTGTGGAAAACGGATTTCTCGGGAAGTGTTACGGGGAATGTTCGGAAATTTTCCGAAAGTACGGAGTTCCGGCTTTAGCCGGCGGAGACGTTGCTGGAAACGAGGCGTTGGAGAATCACCACCCCGATGGGAGCAGCCCATCGCTCCACCGCCTCAAGGCGGGACTCCGAACTTGGCGGTCCTCGAGTGAGGACAAAACTCCAGCGGCGTCCGAGGCGTCCGCCACGGCGGGCAGGTTGAGAACCTGCGGAACAGCAGACGCAGAGGTCTGCGGTACATTTGTGCTGTTTCCCTCTATTCGGTTACCGGGGAGTCGTAGGGACGCGGGTTGAATAGGATCAAGCGGAGGGCGGCGTTCGGGTAGATGGCGGTGATTTCACCCGCATCCCAGCCGTCACTGACGAAGTACAACAGATTGTCTTGCAGCCACTTGCGATTCATTTTCACTCCCAGAACGAATTCCTCACCATGGCCTACCACGGGGGAACGCACTGGGTCAGGGAAAATGGCCCAGTCGGCACAGACATGGACCTTCAATCGGTCGCGTACCTCGTCCGGCAACCCGACCCATTCGAGTCGGACGCATTGCTGGAATTCTTCAGTAAACGGGCCGCCGAAGAAATTCTCGGTGCATCGGCCGTGGGACCAGTTGAACAGGGGCAAGAGGAGCTCTGTTCCTTGGATTCGTTGCAAAGGGTGGTGTCCGCGCGAGTAGTTCAGGTGCAGAACGAACCAGGTGGCCACGCCGGTGGGGGTGAGCAGGGTGACCGCGAGCGCGACGATCAGCGTGACCCGGACGGGATGCCGTCGAATCCATTTCGCGGAGCGTTTTGCCCAGCCAATCGGTCGGGCCTGCACGGGTTCATGGCGCAGCCAGCGTTCCAGGTCGTCGGCCAGGGCCTCGGCGGAGGAGTACCGCCGGGCCGGAGCCTTCTCCAGGCATTTGAGGCAAATGAGTTGGAGATCGCGGGGTGGGGGTGGGAGGGGATCCCGGGTGGAACAGCCGTTCGTCGAGAGAGTCCCAGCCTTTTGGGGACGACGGCCAGCGTCGGGAAAGGGATCCGGCTCGGTTTCCAGAATCCGACGGAGAAGTTGGGGGACGGAATCGGCCGTGAACGGACGGCGTCCGGCGAGGAGTTCGTACAAGATGATTCCAAGGCTCCAAATATCGCTGGCAACGGTCAGTTGGCGCTGGCCGGAAATGCGTTCGGGCGCCAGATACTCGGGCGTGCCAGGCAGGATTGAAGAGCGGGTGAGGCGGCGGTCGCGGTCTTGAAAGCGGGCGAGGCCGAAGTCGGCGACATAAGGTTGTCCCTCGGCATCGAAGAGCAGGTTGGCCGGCTTCAGGTCGCGATGCAGGATGCCGTGTTGATGCGCGCAATGGACGGCTCGGGCGACCTGCGCCAACAGGCGGGCCGTGGCCTTGGAATCGGCCAGGAAGCGCCACCGGTTCTGATCCAGATTGCCGCCCGCACACAGCTTCATGCTGTAGAAATGGCGTCCGTCGTGTTCGCCCACCTCGTGGATCGGGACGATGTGGGGATGCTCGAGGCTGGCGATGGCTTCGGCTTCTTCGCGGAAGCGGGCCACGTCCAGTTCGCTGGCCCATTCGCCGTGGAGAAGGATCTTGAGCGCCACGGTGCGATTGAGACCGCGCTGATGGGCCTCGTACACCACGCCCATGCCGCCGCGGCCCAGCTCGCCCCGGATCTCATAGTCGCCCAGGTGGCGGGTCCGCGCAGCGGGCGCCTCGGCAGTGGTGGTCTCCTGAACCTCGGATTCGGCCAGCCGCAACAGGCAAGCGACGCAGAGTCCCGCCGGGGCGCCCGAGGGGATCGGCGCGCGGCACTCGGGACAATGGATGGGTTCGATGGCGGGCACGAGTTCTCCTCTCTATAGGAAAACGGATTGGGGGCGAAGTGTTACACGGATCGTGGCCTGCCGACGGAAGGAGGCGCTGACTTTCAAGGCGTGGGTGGAGTCGCTTGGGGTGGACGGGGACGAAGGGGCGGGGCGAGAAGAGTGCGCCTCGTGCCCCGGGCGGCTACGGGGTGGGCGCTCCGGCTTCGCACCAGGCCTGCAATAGATGTCGAAGTTCGTCCGGAAGTTCGGCGGGGTCACGGAGGGTTTTTAGAATTTCGGTTCGGATGCCTTCGCCGAACGATCGTCGCAGGCGACTGGCGGCCACGCGCAGGGCGCCTTCGGTGATCCCTAGTTGGTCGGCCAGTTGAGCGTAGTCGCCCCGCGCTTGGGCGTTGGTCAGATACGGAGCCAGCGCTGCGAATAACGCGGCTTTGTCCACTTTGGTGTACTCCTCGGCCAACCGTTCGAAGACCCGTTGGATCAGCGTTACGGCATAGTCGCGGTCGAAGTAGGTTTCGGGCGAGAAGGATGGAACGTCCGAGGGTTCGAACTGTGTTTCGACGTTGGCAAATCCCGGCAGGTCCAGCGGCACGCGAGTCGCGGCTCCGCCGTTCTTCAACGCGGCGGCGCGTTCGCGTGCCTGGTAGTGATGGTGGCGGAGCGATTGGTAGAACCAGGAGCGAAACCGTCCGTGGCAGGGTGAGATGCCTTGCAAGAGGTGTCCCCGAATCACGCGCCGATCGAAGAAGGTTTGAACCAGATCCTGAACGTCGTCCGGGGAGTTTCCCAGATGGCGGAAGAAAGCGTAAGCGGCCGGCCAATAGGCGCGGCAGAGTGATTCCAAGGCTTCTTCCTGGCCCTCGCCGGCGGCCAGGACATCGGGCCAAGCGGTGGGCGGACACTCGGCGTGGCTGTTGGCGAAGGGGTGATCTGATTTGCGCATGGCATGATCCTAAGGGTGCGAGACTACGGACGCGGGTCCGAGGTTCAATCCCGTAGCCGCGGACGGAAGGATGCGCTGACTTCGCGGCGCGGGTGGAGTCGCCTGAGTGAGCTGACACGAAACGGCGTGGCGAAAAGAGTGCGCGTCGTTCCCTCCGCGACTACCGCCCTCATCCGCCCTCCGGGCACCTTCTCCCAACGCTACCGCGCCGGGAGAAGGGGACAGAGGGATGGGGAGGAGGCTGTCCCTGGTCTACACACCCCGGAACGCCCCGGAAGGCAGTGATTGCGAGGGGTGGCAGAGGGGCTTAGGCTGACTCGCATGAAGCCGGAGGTTGATCCGAAGTTGTTGCAGGACCCAGTGTTTCAGCGAGTGCTGGCTGACTCGTTGGCCATTCAGGATCGCTTCTCGGCAGAACCTGTTTTTGCTCAAACCGGTAAGGGCTCTCTCAAGAGCGAGGGCGTCCGTCCGTTGCAGGAGATCAAGGCAGCCCGGAAAAAGCAGAAGGAGTGATCCATGGCGCGGATCCGCCCGTGGCTGGCTCCTTATTCGTGGGAGTTCGTTACCGCACAGAATGCGTTGCTGTGCCAGGCCAAGGGCGCCCTGCACAAGCCCACTTCCGAAGGTCACGAGGCGACCCGGCGGCTCTGGGAGGCGCAACATGCGAAAGCGTTGACGCTGGATGCAGCGGTGGCATTATGTCGGCAATGCCACCAGATGGCGCCTTTTTGCTTTTACAACGGCAACACCTTCGCCGGGATCATCCGCGATGTGGTTCGAGGGTTGGATCTTCCGCCGGTCCAAGCTCACCTCGTCCGGAGCTTGGTCGGCCATATTGTTGCCGGGGTGTCCACGGGGGAGGAGGAGAAGGCTTTCGGCGAATTTTGTGCTTCGCTGGATGTCCCGAGGGCTCAGTAGTGAGACATTCGTGCCGCTGGAGGGAAGGACGCGCTGACTTCGCGACGCGGGTGGAGTCGCCTGAGTGAGCTGAAACGAAACGGCGTGGCGAAAAGAGTGCGCATCGTTCCCTCCGCGGCTACGGCCCTCATCCGCCCTCCGGGCACCTTCTCCCCACGCTACCGCGCCGGGAGAAGGACGGTGAGTGGGAGAGGCGGGAGGATGTCCAGGATTCAGCCGAGGATCGGGAGGAAGCAGGGCGCATCTTGACACGGTCCTTAACGGGAGCGCGCTGAGGACCGGGGGCAGGAAAGCTCCAAGTTCAAAGTTCCAAGCTCCAAAGAAGTTCCAAAGCCCCAAGCTCCTAACACCCGGCTTCCGCCCGAACGGTCCCTGGAAGCGGGCGAGGTTTTGGGAGGTCCTGGGCGCTTGACCGTTGGAACTTGGAGCT
>CAYYSX010000158.1:10144-13968 GCA_964474315.1 uncultured Verrucomicrobiota bacterium
TTGGAACTTGGAGCTTGGCTTTTGGAGCTTGAGGAAGGCGATGGTCCGCTCTTTGGGCTCGGTCCGCGCCTTTAAGGACAATTTCAAGATACGCCCGAGGAACCACCGAAGCGCTGATTGAACTCGGCAAGCAGCCGGGCAAATCTGGTGGCATGAAGATCTCCGTGAATTAGCGGGCGGTGACCTCGCCCACGTCCCAGGCCTACGGCCGAAAAGTACAGCAAGCTGTCTTGAAGCCATTTGCGCTCAAACTCCGCGACCAGGACCTGTTCGTCATCGTGACTGAGGACCGGCGATCGGATCGGGTCATCGAACACAGCCCAATCTGCTCGGATCAGAACATGAAGCTGGTCGCGCACTTCCGGCGCCGGACCCATTCAAGAGGCGCCCCTTCCCTCCCGCACTCCCCTCTCCAGACTGGACACCAACCCGCTTCGCGCCACAACTGCCGGCCATCCGACATATGCAGGATCTCATCCACAAGGCGGCGACCCTTCTCGAAGCGCTTCCCTACATCCAAAAATTTAGCGGCGCGACGTTCGTCGTGAAATACGGCGGTTCCTTCCTGGATTCCCCCGATCCGGCCGTTCGCCAAGGCGTGGCCCGGGACATCGTCTTCCTGGAGGCGGTCGAGATCAATCCGGTGGTGGTCCATGGCGGTGGCAAGGCCATCACCCGGGCCATGGAAAAGGCTGGTCTGAAATCCCGGTTCATCCAGGGCCAGCGGGTCACGGACAGCGACACCGTGGCCGTGGTGGACCGCGTGTTGTCGCGGGAAATCAACCCGGAGATCGTGGCCACCATCAACTCCCTCGGAGGATTCTCCCAGGGCTTTGCCGGTACGGACATCTTCACCTGTCGCAAGGCAGCTCCGCCGGGACCGGACGGTACGCCGCTCGATCTGGGCTTCGTCGGCGAAGTGACGCAGGTGAATACCGAACCGCTACTCGAATGCCTGCGCGGTGGCTTCACCCCGGTGATCAGTCCCACCGCCCGCGGCGAAGACGGGCAGATCTACAACTGCAATGCCGACGTCGCCGCCGCTACGACTGCCATCGCGCTCCAGGCCCGTCGTCTGGTGTTCATGAGTGACGTGCCCGGCCTGCTGCAGAATCCGAAGGACCCGGATACCCTGATTCGCCATCTGCGCATCAGCGACGTCAGCGTGCTGAAGAAAGACGGCGTGATCGACCTGGGGATGATTCCCAAGGTGGACAGCGCGGTTGCCGCGTTGCGGGCGGGGGTGGAAAAAGTCCAGTTCGTGGACGGTCGGCTGCCGCATTCGGTGCTGTTGGAGATCTTCACGGATGCCGGAGTCGGGACGGAAGTGGTGGGGTAAATAAATTGTCACCACCCTCGTACATCTTGAAACCCAACCTCGACCGCCTCCGCCTCTGTCTCACCACGGTGATCCTGTGGATCGCCGGCCTTACCCACACCCACGCGGCAGAACCCACCGCCACCCACCGGACCAACACCATCGAAGGCTGGAACGTCCTCGTGGACGTGCGGTTGGAGCAGGAGATGCCGGAAGACACGGTGAAGGCTCTCGGTCTGTTACGCGGGCACTTGCAGGAGATCGTCCGAGTGGTGCCGCAACCCGCCCTGACCCGATTGCGGGAGGTGACCCTTTGGTTCTCTCCGACTTATCCCGAGGTGTCACCGCGGGCGGAGTATCATCCCGATGTGGGCTGGCTCCGGGCCCATCAGCGCAACCCGGCCATGGCACGGAGTGTCGAATTCACCAACATCTCTGAGTTCGAATCCGAGACGCGCCGGATGCCCAACTTCACGCTGCATGAGCTGGCCCATGCCTATCACCACCGTGTTCTCGAAGGAGGGTTTGACAACGCCGATCTCAAAGCGGCCTACGAAAAGGCCAAGGCCGGTGGCAGCTATGACCAGGTGGAGCGGAAGGATGCCGCGGGCCGCGTTCGCCTGGATCGAGCCTACGCGTTGACCAATCCCATGGAGTATTTCGCCGAATCCACCGAAGCTTATTTTTCACAAAACGACTTCTTCCCCTTCAACCGCCAGCAACTCCACGACGCCGATCCCGAAATGGAAGAACTCCTCGGCCGCCTGTGGGGCACCACCCTCGAGACCCGTCTATGAAAATCAGCCGCATCTTCGCGCATCAGGTGGATCTTCCCCTGCACGAGACCACCTACCAATGGTCCGGAGGAAAGTCCGTTACCGTGTTCGACAGCACTGTCGTCGGCGTCGAGACCGATACCGGCCTGATCGGGTACGGTGAGGTTTGTCCGCTCGGTCCGTTCTATTTGCCGGCCTATGCGGAGGGCGTACGGACGGGACTCCGCGAACTCGGGCCGCACCTGCTCGGCGAGGACCCACGCGAACTGACCAAGCTCAACCACCGCATGGACGCCGTGCTCAAGGGGCATCCCTATGTGAAGTCAGGAATCGACATCGCCTGCTGGGACCTCCTCGGCCAGGCGACCGGACTGCCGGTGTGTCTGCTGCTGGGCGGACGATATGGCGAAGCGGTGCGACTGTACCGGGCCATCTCGCAAGAGGACCCGGACACCATGGCGGGGAAAGTCGCCGGCTACCGCGCCGAAGGTTACACTCGCTTCCAGTTGAAGGTCGGTGGGGATCCGGACGTGGACATCGCGCGTATCCGTGCCGTGCGCGCGATCCTGCCACCGACGGATCGCCTGGTGGCGGATGCCAACACCGGCTGGACCCAACACGAAGCCCTGCGCGTGGTGCGGGCGGTCCGGGATTTGGACGTGTACATCGAGCAACCCTGCCTGACCTACGAAGAATGCCTCGCGGTACGTCGCCAGACCGATCACCCGTTCGTCCTCGACGAGAACATCGATGGCCTCGACATGCTGCTACGGGCGCGCGCGGACCTGGCGACGGATGTGGTGAACCTCAAGATCAGCAAGCTCGGCGGCCTCACGAAGACCCGCCAAGCTCGTGATCTCTGTGTGAGCATGGGTATCGCCATGACCTTGGAGGACAGTTGGGGTGGCGACATCACGACCGCGGCCATTGCTCACCTGGCTCATAGCACGCCCGAGGCGTTTCGGTTCACGGCCACGGACTTCAACAGTTACGTCACGGTCAGCAACGCGGAGGAGGCGCCACAGCGCGTGAACGGATTTCTGGCGGCCGGCACCGGTCCTGGCCTGGGCATCCGACCGCGCCTGGACGTACTCGGGCCACGGGTCGTTGACGTCCCCGCCTCGAGGTAGGGCCGCCGCGCCACGGCGGCTGAAGGCCGAGATGCGCCCCCGATCCCGTTTCTACTCAAAAACCCCTTGCCACTCCGACGGGTGCTTGGCTCTATTCCGGGCCGCTTTGGGCTGGGTAGCTCAGTTGGTAGAGCAGCGGACTGAAAATCCGCGTGTCGCCGGTTCGATTCCGGCCCCAGCCACCACCTCTAACTGCACAGGTGCAGCAACGAGTTGGCGGTTCCGGGAGTCCCCGTGGACACCAAAAATGGACACCCAAAGTCCCGCTCAGCGCGTACCCGGCCACTGCTCAATCGAGCTCGCCCACCGCTCGCAGATGGATTGGTGTGTATCAGGGACACAATTGACGAGCGTGGAGCACTCCCCGGCCGTAGCTGAGCAGCGGGGTTCTGTCGATGGGATAGCGAATACTTCATCGGTCCTCATGTGCTTTCCTTCGTGCCGAAAAAGCGGGAGTGCTCATTACGCCGGAGCACGAGGTGAAGTGGACCCCAAAGGCTGGACGTCCAGCGCAAGAAAGTCGATTCCCCAAAGCGAGTCTCACGGTCAGACCCCACCGACCGGAGAGCCGGATGCGGGAGATCCGCACGTCCGGTTCGG
>CAYYSX010000159.1:0-13886 GCA_964474315.1 uncultured Verrucomicrobiota bacterium
GAGATGGCGGGAGTGGCGGGGCTCGAACCCGTAACCTCTGCCGTGACAGGGCAGCGCTCTAACCAATTGAGCTACACCCCCGCGAATCAGCGGGCGCGTCTTCTACCCGAGAACCAGGAAGGGTCAATCCCTTTCTCGATCCCCAGCGCAAAAACGGTGTTCGGGTTGCGGACGCCAAGGAGGTGGGGGTGGGGGACCCCGCTGAAGAAACGTTCCGCAACCCGAACTGCCCAAACGCTAAAAACCTTGCTCCACGTTGTCAATGAACTGTCACGTGTCACGTAGAAAGCTCATCCGAGCGGACTGATGGCGAAAAGATCGCCGGCCGGCGCGTCACTGGGCGCTCTTCACGTTGCGGTTGAAGAAATCCATGATCCGCGTTTCGCGACGGAGGCGGATCATCGGGTCGCTGATCATGTGGGTGCCGCTCATCGGGAGGAGCTCGTAGGGCTTGCCGGCCTGAAAAAGCGCGTCGGCCAGTTGCAGCGTGTGCTGGAAGTACACGTTGTCGTCGGTGACGCCGTGGATGAGGAGAAGGGGACGACGGAGCTCCGACACGTAGGTGGTGACGTTGCTGACGCGATACGCCTCGGGATGGGTCTGTGGGAGACCGAGATAGCGTTCGGTGTAGTGCGTGTCGTAGTTCTCCCAGGTGATGACCGGAGCACCGACCACGCCGGCCCGGAAGAGGTCAGGCCGGCGCAGGGTGGCCATGGCGGAGAAATACCCGCCCCAAGACCAGCCGGTCACGCCGACGCGGGAAAGGTCGAGCTCGGGATACTCGACGCCGAGCGCGTGGAGGCCGGTGACTTGGTCGTTGAGCGCGGTGTCGATGAAGTTGCCCTTGATGAGGCGCTCCCATTCGCGGCCCTTCCAGGGGGTGCCGCGTCCGTCGATGCGGACGACGACGTAGCCTTGGTCGGCCATCCATTGGTCGAGGAAGTAGTCGCGCTTGATGGCGTTGACACGCTTGGCGGTCGGACCGGCATAGACCTGGAGGATCACGGGATACTTGGCGCCGGGCTTGAAATCGCGCGGGCGGGTGATCGCGGCGTCGAAGGCCGGCGCACTGCGCGTCTGCGTCAGCTCGGTGGTGGGCCAGCGCCCGGGGGCCTCGGCCACGGAGCGGAGCGTGGTGAGGGGAGACCCGTCGGCCTCGAGAATGGCGCAGCCGTAGTGGCCATCGAGCCGGTCGTAGCTATGCACCAGCCGGCCGGTGCCGGCGCCGTACGCTGCGCTATGGTGGCCACGGCCGCTGGTAAGCTGCGTACCGGCGCCGCCCGCGAGCGGAAATCGCCAGAGATGAATCTCCCGCGAATCGGTGCTACCGCGGACCAGGAGATCGCCGCGAGCGTCATCGATTCCAACGATGCCGCGATAGAAAAAGCCGGTAACGGGCGTCAGCTCGCGGACGAGTTTGCCGTGGGGGTCGCGAAGCTCGACCTGCCAGGCGCCGCGGGCCTCGGTCGCCCAGAGGAAACCGCTGCCGTCCTTGAGCCAGACCGGCGCCACGAACGCCGCCGCGGCGCCGGCCCAGGCGTCGAGGTTGAGCCAGGCGGAATCGGTTTCCCGCAGGAGTTCGCGGGTGGCGCCGGTGGCGGTGTCCACGGCAAGCAGACGTTGCTCGGTCTGTTCGCGGTTCTGCACAAGAAGCGTCAGCGGGGCAGCGGAATGGTCCCAAGCCACGCGGGCGAGGTAGGGGTATTGCGCGGTGTCCCACTGGACCCAGCGGGTGTCCCCGCCGTGGCGGGCAATGAGCCCGACGCGGACGTTGGCGTTGGGGGATCCTGCCTTGGGGTAGAAATGCTTCGCGGGCGGAGTTTCGGGATGGAGAGGATTGTGGATGTAGCGAACCTCGACTCCGGTTTCGTCGGTTTCCTGATAGAGGAGTTGCGAGGAATCGGGCGACCACCAAAAGCCGGAGGTACGGCTCATTTCCTCCTGGGCAACGAACTCGGCGGTGCCGTGCGAAAGCGTCTCGGTCGCCCCGGAGGTAACGGTCTGGACACGGTGGTCGGAGAGGTGGATGACGTGGAGCTCGCGGTCCTTGACCGCCGCGACGAAGCGACCGTCGGGTGAGAAGCGCGGGTCAATCCAGTTTTCGCCCGGCAGCGCGGCAGAGGAGAGATCGTCCCGATTGACGACGTAGAGTTTGCCGGAGAGCGAAACCAGGAGGCTTGAACCATCGCGAGAGAGGTAGAAAAAGGTGAACCCCTGGAGGCTCTGCCGCTGGCGTTCACGGCGGGCCTTCTCCTCAGCGCTGAGCTGTTCTTCGCCGCCGCCGAGGATCTGCTCGGGAGCGAGCAGCTCGCGTTCGTGTCCATCGGCGACGGTGAATTCGTAGAGCCGCAGGACGGGGTGGCGGGGTGAAGCGCGGAGAAAGATGACGCGGGCGCCGTCGGGCGTCAGTTGCGGAGACACCGGCCGCCCGAGGGTGTAGTTACGCGTCTCGGCGAGGTCGCGGAAGAACTCGAGGCGGGCGTCCTCGGCGGGGGATTGGGCAAGGAGCGGGGCGGTCAGGACGAAACCGAGGAGCAGGCGGAACGTCATGAGAGGAGGAAAGCAAGGGGGCCGAAAGCTCCAAGCTCCAACTCCAGGCGCTGGCGAATTCTCGAAACTGCCTTTGCGATGCTCCGATTCAGTACCGGTTAGGCCCTGGAACCTGAACAACGCCCGGGCCGACAGAGCCTCGCGACCACAGCAGACTGCGAGCCGGGTGTCAGACATCGCAGTCAAGCCCCCAAGGCTCTCCGGCACGCCGGCCACGGCTCCAGTAGCGAAAAACGGCGGCCTTCCTCGCCGGGGGCCTCTTCCTGCCCCAATTCAGATGAATCAGTCCTGAGGTCACGTCACTCCCCGCCAAATGCAGGCTTGCGTCGATGGTAGGCAATTGGATGATCAAGGGCATCAACCCCGTTGAATCCGCTCGGTTGTCTGGTGGACGGTTACGCTCCGTGATGCGGCCTTCTTGCCAATCTGGAATCGCATGAAGACCAGCGAGTTTCTCAAGCGACACGTAGGCCTGCTTCAGGCCTTCTCCAGCGAGCGACTGCAGGACCTGGTGCAGGGATCTCGTCACGCCTCCTTCGAGGCTCATGAGGCGATTGCGCACCAGGGGCGGGAAGCCGTGCATCTGGGAGTCGTGCTGAGCGGCACTGTGTCGGCTTCGGTTCCCGCGGGAGGGGGCGGCCGTCAGGTGCTCGGACAATTGAGCGCCGGCGACACTTTTGGCGAGACGGCTTTGATGACCGGCGGAGCGGTGATGGCGGATTTCGTCGCCGAGTCGCACTGCGAAGTGCTGCTGATCCCCGTATCGCTCTTCCAGTCCGTTATCGTGGCCGAGCCGGGTGCAGTGCAGCATCTCTCGAAAACCATCGCGGAACGCATGAAGAGTGTCTTGGGGGATCCCTTGAAGGCGTCGGCTGCTCTTCGTCCCAGCGACGACCCCTACGGGCTTCAGCTCACGGGCGAACGGCCGGAGACGATTCTCGTCATCAACTGCGGCTCCTCGTCGCTCAAGTACGGCTTCTACGACACCGAGAACGAGTCCCGCCACGCGAACGGCCTCGTCGAACGAATCGGCCTTGACGGAACCCGTCTGGTGCATCACGGGCCGAATGGCGAAACGAAACGTCAGTTGCCGTCTGGAGATTTTGCCGCGGCCTTCGAGGCGATGATCCGCGAATTGACGGCGAAGGAAAACGGAATCCTCGAGGGGGTCGGGGAGGTCAGCGTCGTGGCGCATCGTGTCGTGCATGGGGGCGAGAAGTTCACGGAGGCAACGCTCATCACGGACAAGGTGCTCGATGAAATCGAGGCGCTCAGTCCGCTCGCACCCCTGCACAACCCGATAAACATCGCCGGCATCCGCGCGCTGCGCCGACGGTTTTCCGCCGTGCCGCACGTCGCCGTGTTTGACACGGCGTTTCATCACACACTGCCAGCGTACGCCTATCTCTATGGGTTGCCGTACGAGCTGTACGAAAAGCAGGCAATCCGCCGCTATGGTTTCCATGGCACTTCGCATCATTACGTGAGCCTGCGCGCCGCGCAGTTTTTACAACGGCGGCCCAACGAGCTCCGGCTGATCAGTTGTCATCTCGGTAATGGATCGTCGCTCTGCGCGGTGGACCACGGGCGTTCCGTAGATACCTCGATGGGGTTCACTCCCGTCGAGGGGCTCATTATGGGTACCCGGTGCGGCGACGTGGACGCCGGCGTGCTGGCCTTCATCGAGCGCACGGAAAAGCTCACGGCTGGGCAAAGCGAGGAGTTGCTGAACAAGAGGAGCGGCCTGCTGGGGCTGTCCGGGATTTCGAGTGACATGCGCGAGGTTCTCCAAGCCGCCGCCGAGGGACATCTCCGCGCGTTGCTGGCCCTCAAGACGTATTGCTACCGGGTGCGGAAGTATGTGGGTGCCTATATTGCGGCCATGGGCGGGGTGGACGCGGTGATTTTCACCGGTGGCATCGGCCAGGGCAGCGCCGAAGTCCGCGCGCTGGCGTTGCAGGGCCTGGATTGCATGGGCCTTCGGCTCGATGAACAGCGCAACCGCGACGCGCGCGGCCGCGACGAAGTGCGCCGCATTTCCACCGAGGACGCGAGAGTGGCAGTCCTGGTGGTGCCCACAGACGAGGAGCGAATGATGGCGCGAGAGGCGTTGCGTACCTTAAGCCGCTCCTACCTCACGCGCGTGTTGGAGGCGCAAAAGCAACAGCCGTTTCTCGTCGAGGTCTCGGCGCATCACATTCACCTCACGCAGGAGCACGTCGAGGCGCTGTTCGGTCCGAGGCATCAACTCACCCAACAGGCCGACCTCTCCCAACCCGGCCAATACGCTTGCCAGGAGCAGCTCGCGGTCGTCGGACCGAAAGGCCGCCTGGAGCGTGTTCGCGTCCTCGGACCGGCGCGGCGATACACCCAAGTCGAGATTTCTATGACGGAGCAGTTCAAGCTGGGGGTACATCCACCGATCCGTGAGAGCGGCGATCTTGCGGATACGCCCGGCTGCACGCTGGAAGGCCCGGCGGGCAGCGTGAAACTGGAGCGTGGCGTTATCTGCGCGTTACGCCACGTTCACATGACACCGGAAGACGCGCTTCGTTACGGCGTGCGCGACAAGTCAGTGGTGCGCGTGCGCCTCGCGGGCGACCGCGAACTGGTTTTCGGCGACGTGCTGGTGCGGGTGGACCCGAACTTCGCGCTAGCCATGCATCTCGACACCGACGAAGCCAATGCGGCGAACATCCAGACCGGTGCGCTGGGTTTCATCGATGGAATTCAAAGCGCAGGCTGAGTTGCCGGGCCACGAACCAGGTGAGAATCCAGCTCGAACAGGAGACCCTACCAGCAGCCGAGACGGCAGCCTGGCTTTATCATCGCGTGATAGGCCTGCCATTCACCGCGTGAACGCCCGGATTCCGGAGACTATTTTTTGTGGCCGGTCCATCAACCTGGTGTTGCTGTTTGCCGCCTTCAGCGCACCGGGTGCCAAGCCTCCGCCCGTGTGGTTGCCCTCGTTCGGCGTTGGTCGCAATCGGGGGTGCTCACTGATCTGGAGTTTGCTGCTGATGTTGGCGAGTCTCAATGCGGTGGCGGCCACGCCCAAGCGCGTTCTCATTATCCATTCCTTCGGGAGTGCCGCGCCGCCGTTCACGACTCACTCGACGGCTTTTGAAACCGAACTGACCGAAAAGATGGGGGAGCGGGTGGATCTGGACGAAGTTTCGCTGGATATGGCGCGCTATGCAGACCCCGACATGCAGGAAGCCCTGGTCGAGTACATACTGAAACGCCAGGCCAAATGGCGCCCGGATCTGGTGGCGCCGATCGGGTCGCCCGCCGGCATCTTCGTGTCGCAGTATCGCGACCGGCTTTTTCCGGAAACCCCCATCGTTTATTGCGGCCTCGATCGGCGGCGGTTGCCATCCGATGCGCTGCAAAAAAACGCCACGTTCGTCGGCGAAAATTTCAACGTGCCCGGCTTTGTGGAAGACATTCTCCAGATCGCGCCGGCAACCACCAATGTCGCCGTCGTGATCGGCGCGTCGCCGCTGGAACAGTATTGGACGGACGCGTTTCGCGAGGAGTTCAAGCCCTTCATGAACCGCGTGAATTTCTCGTGGCTCAATGATCTGCCTTTCGACGAAGTGCTGACACGGGTCAGCACGTTGCCGCCAAACTCCTATATTTTCCTTGTCCTGCTGCTGCGCGATGCGTCGGGCGTTACCCATAATGCGGATGAGGCACTGAAACGGATTCATGAGGTCGCCAACGCGCCCGTAAACGGAATCTTCCAACATCAACTGGGCCTTGGAATTGTCGGTGGCCGACTTTATCAGGCCGAACTCGAAGGTGTGGAGGCCGCCCGTGTCGCGATCCGCATCCTGCGAGGCGATCCGGCGACGAATTTTCCGCCCAAGATTATTGGACCGCTGGAACCACGGTACGACGGGCGAGAGTTGGATCGCTGGCAGATCAGCGACGATCGCCTGCCGCCCGGCAGCATAGTTTTGTTCCGCGAACCAACGGTGTGGGAACGCTATCGGAAATGGATCATAACTGGCGGCTCATTATGTATCGCTCAGGCTCTGCTCATCTTTCTGTTGTTGGGGAACCGGGTCAAACGGCGACGCGCGGAACGAACCCTGGAGGAAAGCAGAAACCGCCTGCGGTCAATCCTCGACACGGCGGTCGAGGGCATCATCACCTTCAACGAGCGCGGCACCATTGAGTCCGTCAACGTGGCAACCGAAACAATTTTCGGCTACCCGGCGGAAGAAATGATCGGCCAAAATGTTAGCCTGCTCATGCCGCAACCGTATGGCGAGGAACATGACCAGTACCTGGCCCGCTTCCAGCACCCGCGCTCGCCGAAGACTGTTGACGCTGGCCACGAGGTCAGCGGCCGACGCAAGGATGGTTCTCTCTTCCCGGTTGATTTGGCCGTGAGTGAAATCGTGCTCACGGACCGGCGCCTCTTTACCGGTTTCGTGCGCGATATCACGGAGCGGAAGCAGGCCGAACAGACCACGCGCGAGTTGAGCGGCCGACTGATTCACGCGCAGGAAGCGGAGCGCGCCCGACTCGCCCGTGAATTGCACGACGATATCACGCAGCGCCTGGCCCGGCTGGCCATCGATGCCGGGCGGGTCGAGTCAGAGCCCAATACCGTGGGGCGAAGGGAGACGCTGCGCGAACTCCGCGACGGTCTGGTGCGCCTCAGCGAGGATGTCCATTCGCTTTCGTATCAGTTGCATCCCGCTTTGCTGGCGGACCTCGGCCTAGCCGACGCGCTGAGGGCGGAGTGTGAACGGTTTTCACGACAGGAGACGATCGCGATCGAGGTGAAGCTGGAGCAAATCCCGACCGAGATTCCATTCGACACCGGTCTTTGTCTTTTTCGGATAACGCAAGAGGCGTTACGCAACGTGGCCCGTCATGCCCACGCCCAGGCCGCAGAGATCTCCCTGCGGCCATGGGATGGCGGCCTTCAATTGGCGGTGACGGACACCGGCGTAGGCTTTGACGCGCGCCAACAGCGGCCGCGACCTAGCCTGGGCCTCGCGAGCATGCGTGAACGAGTGAGACTCCTCGCTGGTGAGTTGGACATTGAAAGCGCCCCCGGCCACGGCACCACCGTCGTGGCCTGGGTACCGTTGAAAGTCTAAAGGCTGAGACCAATGCAAGTCTTTGATCTTCGACCTTCCGGCCTTAGCCTCTATAAGTCATGAGTCAATTGAACCGTCCCCGAGTATTGCTGGCTGACGATCACCGCATCGTGGCTGAGGGCTTAAAAAGTCTGCTCAGCGTCGAGTTCGAACTGGCGGGAATAGTCGAGGACGGACACGCGCTGATCGCTGCCGCGAAGGAACTTCACCCCGACGTCATCGTGGCAGACATCACCATGCCACAGCTCAACGGACTCGATGCATTGGCGTCACTCCGGAAGGACAACCTGCGGGTGAAGGTTGTTTTCCTGACGATGCACCAGGAGGTGGCCTACGCTCGCCGCGCTCTGGAAGCGGGGGCCTCAGGGTTCGTGCTGAAGCACTCGGCTCCGGCGGAACTCCTCACCGCCATTCGCGCTGCGCTGAACGGGAAGACCTACATTACGCCCGTTTTGGCGGCAGAAGTGATTCATACCTTCCAATCCGGCCAGGCTGCTGTGAGCGACCCTGTTGCCAGACTGACGCCGCGGCGACGCGAAATCCTCCGACTACTTGCCGAGGGCCGTTCCGCGAAGGAGATCGCGGGTGTGCTCGGCATTTCGTCGCGCACGGTAGAGTTCCACAAGTACCAAATGATGGAATCGCTAGGCTTCCATAGTGGCGCCGAGCTGGTTCATTTCGCGATCAAGCACGGTATTGTAGGAATCTAAGCCACGCTGGGAACCGAGCGGCGATGGAGGTTCAGAAAGCTGTCGTTCTTCAACGGCTTGTGCCGGCTACGTCCGAAAGGAACCAACGCTCCGTTTGCGCCTCCCCATTTTGGTCTGCTACCAGGCTTCCTGAGCCCGGGATTTCGTCGGTCCGATGGGATCACGGTCTGGTTTTCATCACGTTGGGAGCATCCGTAATTCTACTAGTCTCCATCTGGTAATTCTTCGAGGTGACACGGGAGGATTGCCCTGGCAGGGTGCCGGCACCAATTAAATGTCTTGTCCGATGGCGAGGTGATCCATCGCAACACAGCACCTAGGGCATGAGCCCAGGAAGCCTCCACTGTTTTGCGCCAATGACAACGCGTTGTCAGAACCCAATCGCTTACTGACAAACAGACAAACACAACATAGTCAATAAACAGGTATGGATATGAAGAAAGCAATTCTCCTAACTGGGTTGATGGCGGCATTGGCCGTACCCGCTGCGGCGGGACTCTTTGAAGCCAAAGGTGACAGCCCCGAAGAAAAGCGCGCCGCCGTTCGCAAAGACCGCGACGAAATTCTGGCCAAACTCTACGCCGCTCATCCCGATGCCAAGTCCAAGATCCAAAAGGCGGCCGGGTATGGCACGTTCAACAACAAGAACTTGAACCTGTTCTTCCTCAGTAGCGGCCACGGCTACGGCATGGTCGTGGACAAGAACGGCAAGGAGACCTTTATGGCCATGGGTTCCCTGGGCGGCGGCGTGGGCCTCGGCGCCAAGGACCTCAGCGTGGTCTTCATTTTCCAGAACGCGGACGTGATGAAAAAGTTCATCGACAGCGGCTGGCAATTCGGTGGCGAGGCCGATGCGACGGCCAAGGCGGGCGAGAAAGGTGGTGCCGTCGCCAAGGAAGGCGCCGTGGACACCGGCGCCAATTTGTTTGAGATCTACCAGTTGACGGATACCGGGGTGGCGCTCCAGGCCACCGTCGCCGGCACCAAGTACTGGAAAGACCAAGACCTCAACCAGTAACCCACGCCAAAGAGAAACCAGACTATGAAGCACTTCTTTTCCATGAACGCCAGGAAACTCGCAGCCATTCTTGGGTTGACGGTCCTGCTCGGCCTGGCGGCTCCGGCCGCCCGCGGTGCCGACGTCAACGACAACATCCACAACTACCTGCAGCTCCTGCGGTCGGATGTGAACTCCCTCAAAGTCGAGTTGGTCAACGCGATCATGAAACTCTCTGAGGAGGACGCGAAAACGTTCTGGCCGATCTACCGCGACTACGAAAATGAACTAGGCAAACAGGCCATCAACCGCGCTGAATTGGTCGCTGAGTTCGTCAAATCACACCAGGGGGGCACGTTCGACAACGTGAAGGCCAAAGACATCGCCAAGCGCTGGTTTAACAGCCAACGGGCCAGGCTTGATTTACTGGAGAAATACCACGCCAAAATCGAGAAGGCTCTCTCCTCAATCCAGGCCGGCCAGTTCCTTCAGATTGAGAATCAACTTGGTCTGTTCATTGACATCGCAATTGCCTCGGAGATGCCCACAGTCGGTACGAAGGCCAACTGATCTTGGCCCTGACGCGTTTCCTGTGCCGCCTCACGCGCGATAAATAATTCAGACCTTGAGGCCCCACCAAGTAACTTTGGAGGCCCTAACTAGGTAATTCTCCGGTCACGCCAAACGATCGAACTGACCGTGTCTCTGGCATGTTGGCCCTGAGTCACTCAGGGCGGCGCGATGGACCCAGGGACTGCCCCGATTGAATGAGCCAAGACAACATCAAAAGCGTGCTACTGGCCGACCGACATCATGGCCTCACGGAGGGCGTTCGCGGCCTGCTCGAAACGCTGTTCGATGCGGTGGTGATGGTGGCCGACGAACCTTCGCTTCAAGAAAGCGCCGTCCGTCTCCAACCGTCCGTGGCCGTCGTGGATCTCGCGCTCAGGGACGGCGATGGGTTGGGAGTGGTGCGGCGGCTGCGCGCCCGCTGTCCCAAGCTCAAATTGATCGTGCTCAGCCTTCATGACCAATTGAGCGTGCGGGAGGCAGCGATGGCGGCCGGGGCGGATGCCTATGTGCTGAAGCGTGCGATCGCGACCGATTTGCTAGAGGCCGTGGATTTAGTGATGGGTAGCGGGTGCTACGTTTCGGGAGGGCACGATTCGGAAGCGCCACGGCTCACTTCGGGGGGCGAGCCATCGTGAAGGTCGCCGAATTTCTCAGCGAGGCGGGTATTTAATGAAAAACTCCGCGCATCGCCCCCAGCCCGCCGGCCGGCCCTGGCCGCTCGGTGTCGAGTGGATAGCGTCCGAAGAGGCCTTCAACTTTGCCCTCTATTCGCGGTGCGCCACCGGGGTCACCTTGATGTTCTACGGTGAAAAGGATCCAGCCACGCCGGTCTGGGAATCTCGTTTTGAGTATCCCGCCCACAAAACGGGAAGCATCTGGCATTGTCGCCTCCCGGCCAGTGAACTCCGTGGCGCTTCCTTATACGCCTATCGCGTCGAAGGACCACAGGATCCCGAGCACGGACAGCGGTTCGATCCACAGAAGGTTCTGCTCGATCCGTACGCGCCGTCCGTGTTTTTCCCGCCCAATTTTAGTCGGGAAGCGTGCGCCAAACCGGGGCCGACGGACGGATGTGCCCCGCTTGGACGGCTACCGAGCCGAGCGGCACCAGCGGCCCAGGCTGAGTCCGGTCCACGCCACACCTGTCGCGATGCGATCGTGTATGAGATGCACGTCAAAGGCTTCACGGCGCGCGCTAATTCCGGAGTGACCCCGGCCAAACGGGGTACGTTCGCGGGAATGGCGGAGAAGATTCCGTATCTGAAGGACCTCGGTGTCACCATCGTGGATCTGCTCCCGGTCCACCAGTTCGATCCGCAGGAGGGCAATTACTGGGGCTACATGACGTTGCACTTCTTCTCGCCTCACCAGCAATACGCGCAGGGGGAGGCGTTGGAAGAGTTTCGCGCGATGGTGCAAGCGTTCCATGCGGCGGGCATCGAAGTGTGGCTTGACGTGGTCTATAACCACACGGCAGAGGCCGACGAACACGGGCCCACCTACAGCTATCGCGGCATCGACAACGATAGCTATTATCTGCTGACCCGTGACTTGCGGCACTATATCAATGACACGGGGTGCGGAAATACCGTGCGCACCGGACATCCAGCCTGCCGCGTACTCGTGCTCGAAAGCCTCCGATTCTGGGCGAGCACGATGAACGTGGACGGATTCCGCTTCGATTTGGCCTCGATCTTTTCCCGTGCCGCCGACGGCACCATGGGCGTGCATGAAGCATCACTGATCAGTGAGATCGGCTTACTGGCGCGGCTGCTTCACGTTCGCCTGGTCGCCGAGGCGTGGGATATCTCCAGCTACCAGCTCGGCCGCGGGTTTCCTGGAATGGCGTGGCTGCAATGGAACGGGCGCTTTCGCGACGACATTCGTTCCTTCGTGCGCGGTGAGCCCGGCAAGGTGGGCGCCCTGATGCAGCGGCTCTACGGGAGCGACGACCTTTTCCCGGATGCCTTGCAGGACACTCGGCGTCCTTATCAAAGTATCAACTTCATCACGGCCCACGACGGATTCTGTCTCTACGATCTCGTGGCCTACGACCAGAAACACAACGAACTCAATGGGCATGACAACGGTGACGGAAGCGATAGCAACTTGAGCTGGAACTGCGGTTGGGAGGGTGACGAGAATGTTCCCGAAGCGGTCCTCGCGTTGCGCCGCCGCCAGGCCAAGAACTTCTGCGCGCTGCTACTTCTCTCCAACGGCATCCCGATGATCGTGGCGGGCGACGAGTTTCTGAATACTCAGCGAGGAAACAATAATCCGTACAATCAAGACAACGAAATCACCTGGCTCGATTGGGCACGACTGGAACACAACCGAGAGGTCTTTCGTTTTTTCCAGAAGATGATCGCCTTCCGCAAAGCCCATCCTTCCATCGGGCGAGCGGTTTTCTGGCGCGGGGATGTCACTTGGTATGGCCCCAATGGCGCCGTGGATCTCGGATCAGAATCACGCTGTCTGGCCTTTCACCTCCGCGGAGCCTCCGTCGGCGATGACGACCTCTATGTGATGATCAACGGACATTGGGAAGACCACGAATTCACCATCCAGGTCGATCCCGCGCTGACATGGCGTCGAGTCGTGGATACGTCCCAGCCCAGCCCGGAAGACTTGTTCGAACCGGGAGCAGAACCCCAATTGTCGGAGTCCCGGTACACGGTTCGCGCCCGGTCGGTAGTGGTGCTGCGAACGGACACGAAGCAGGATTCAGGTCATTCAATAGCCAAGCCTGAACTCGGCGTGAACCCATTTCAAACACCACAATCATGAGAAGCAACGAAACACCATGAAGAAATCCGAAAGCAAGAAGGACTCATCGACGCGCAATCCCGAGATGCCCTCGACGGGCGAACCAACCAACGAGGAAATCGCAGCGCTTGCCCATTCCATCTGGGAGCAGCAAGGCAGGCCGGAAGGGTGCGATGTTGAACACTGGTTGACGGCCGAGGCCCAGCTTCGCCAGACTATCAGGTCGGTCTCGTAGTCCCCGGACCAAGTTAGAATCAACGTGGCCGGAACCGACCATCGCCGAGGGCCGTTGGCTAACAATTTGAGATCGCGCTCGCCGGAACGGCGGGGCCGTCCGGTTTCTCTGACTCGGATCTCGCGCTTCGGATTTGAATCCCGCGCGAGTGGCATCCTGATGCATCTTACGTCGCTGCCTGGCCCTCACGGTGGTGGCGATCTGGGCTCAGAGGCCCACCGCTTCATCGATTTCTTGGCCGACGCGGGTCAGTCCTGGTGGCAGATGCTTCCCGTCGGACCGCTCGGCCGCGCTCCGGCATTTTCACCGTATGATTCCCCGTCGGCGTTGGCGGGCAACCCTTACCTGGTGTCACTCGAACCGCTCGCCCGGCAGGGATGGCTCGCGAAGGCTGATCTCAGCCCCGCGCCCGGGCTGTCGGCGCGGCGCGTTAATTTCGCGACGACGCTTGCCTTCCGTGATGAGCGACTGCGCCGGGGATTCGCCAGTTTCAAGCGACGCCGAGGTGATCGTTCGCGCGACTTCCGCGAGTACGTCGATGCCAATGCGGACTGGTTGGAGGATTTCGCCTTGTTCATGGCGATGCGCCAGGAATCGGGAGGCAAATCGTGGACTCAGTGGGAGACCGCCGTGAGGGAGCGCCAACCGGCGGCCGTGCGTACGGCCCGCGAGCGTTTGGCGGATGAAATTGCCGCGCACTGCTTCGCCCAGTTCGAGTTTGACCGTCAGTGGCGAGCGCTGCGGGCCCATGCTCATCACCGCGGCATTGGTCTGATCGGCGATCTGCCCATTTTCGTCGGGCACGACAGCGCCGATGTTTGGAGCCATCCGGAACTGTTTCAGCTCGACGCGCGGGGACAGCCGCGGAGAGTCTCGGGTTATCCACCCGACCGGTTCAATCGAACCGGACAGCATTGGGGGCACCCGCAATACGA
>CAYYSX010000160.1:0-13671 GCA_964474315.1 uncultured Verrucomicrobiota bacterium
TTTGGAGCTTTCCTTCTGTCTTTGACCTGAACCTACCCCAACCCTAACTTCGTTCCCCCGTTAAATCGGCCCGTCATGATCGGTTATTTGATTCGCAAAATCGTCGGTTCCCGCAACGAACGCTTGGTTCGGAAACTCCGTCCAGTCGTGGGCCGCATCAATGAACTGGAGCAGCAACTCCAGGCGCAACCGGAGGAGGTCCTGCGGGAAAAGACCGCGGCCTGGAAGGCGAAGCTGTTGGCGATCGAGGATCCAGATGAACTGAAGCGGGAACTGGAGGTCATTCTGCCCGAGGCCTTTGCCGTGGTAAAGAATGCCTGTCGCCGCCTGTGTGGCCGGGCCGTCGAGGTCCGGGGACACCAGTTGACCTGGGAGATGATACCGTTTGACGTCCAGTTGATTGGCGGGGTCGCCTTGCACCGCGGCCATATCGCGGAAATGGCGACCGGCGAAGGCAAGACGCTCGTGGCCACGTTGCCGGTGTACCTCAATGCCTTGACCGGTCGCGGAGTCCATGTCGTGACGGTCAACGACTACCTGGCGTTGCGCGATGCCGAATGGATGGGGGCGGTTTACCGATTTCTCGGGTTGTCCGTCGGTTGCATCTTGAACAACCAGCCGCCCGCCCACCGCCGGGCGATGTACGCCTGCGACATCACCTACGGCACGAATTCGGAATTCGGCTTCGACTACCTGCGCGACAACGGCATGGCCAGCACCCGGGAAGAGCAGGTCCAGCGCGGCCACTACTTCGCCATCATTGACGAAGTGGACTCGATCCTGATCGATGAAGCACGGACGCCCCTCATTATCAGCGGACCGGCGGTGGTGTCGGTCGAGCATCGGTACACCGAATGGAAGCCCGCCATCGAGCGCCTGGTGCAGGCGCAGCGCGACATGTGCGCCCGTTATCTCCGGGAGGCGGAGGAGCTGCTCAAGCAACTGCGTCCGGCAGACGGATCGAATCCGAAGAACGCTCCCGACCTGGAGCGACAGATCGCCAGCCTGTTGTACAAAGTGAAGCTGGGGCAGCCTCGCACGGAGGGTCTGCTGCGGCTGTTCGAGGAACCGGTTAACCAAAAGCTGGTGCAAACGTACGAGGTGGAGCTGCATGGCGAACAGTCCAAGAAGCAACTTTACGCGGAGAAAGAGCAGTTGTTCTTCGGCATCGAGGAAAAATCCCATGAGGCCGACCTGACGGAGAAAGGCCGCGAATTCATGGCACCCGACAACCCGGACGGTTTCGTGCTGCCCGACCTACCCACCCTTTACAGCCAGATTGACGCCGAAGGTTCACTGGATCTGCAGACGCGTTTGGAACAGAAGGGCAAGCTGCAGCAGGAGTTCGAGGAACGCGCCCAGGTCATCCACTCCATCGCCCAACTACTCAAAGCCTACTGCCTCTACGAACGGGACGTGCAGTACGTGGTGCAGGAGAACAAGGTGATCATCGTGGACGAACACACCGGGCGCCTGATGACCGGCCGGCGCTGGTCCGACGGATTGCACCAGGCAGTCGAAGCCAAGGAAGGCGTCTCCATCGAACGGGAAACCCAAACCCTCGCCACCATTACCATCCAGAATTACTTCCGTCTCTATCAGAAGCTCGCCGGCATGACGGGCACCGCGGAAACCGAGGCCCAGGAATTTCATGACATTTACAAGCTCGGCGTCATGACCATTCCGACCCACCGGCCGAACATCCGAAAGGACCGGAACGATTCGGTGTACAAGACCCGGCGCGAAAAATTCGAAGCGGTGGTGAAGGAGATCCGCGAACTGCACGGTCAGGGACGTCCGATCCTGGTGGGTACCATTTCGGTCGAGACCTCGGAAATGCTCAGCCGGATGTTGAAGCGTGAAGGAATCGTTCATTCGGTGCTTAACGCGAAATATCACGAGCAGGAGGCGGAGATCGTCACCCGGGCCGGTCAGAAGGGTTCGGTTACCATCGCGACCAACATGGCTGGCCGCGGAACGGACATTAAGCTCGGCGAAGGGGTTCCCGACGTCGGCGGGCTTCACGTGCTAGGCACCGAGCGCCACGAGTCCCGCCGGATCGACCGGCAGTTGCGCGGCCGTTGTTCGCGCCAGGGCGATCCCGGTTCTTCCCACTTCTTCATCTCGCTCGAAGACGATCTGATGCGCTTGTTCGGTTCCGACCGGATCACACGCATCATGGAACGGATGGGTTTGGAGGAGGGACAGGAGCTGGAGCATCCGCTATTGAACCGGTCGATCGAGCAGGCCCAGAAGCGCGTTGAGGGTCATCACTTCCAGCAACGCAAGCGCACGCTCGAGTACGACGACGTGATGAACAAGCAGCGCGAAGTCATCTACGGCTTTCGCAACGAGGTCATTCAGTCCACCGATGTCCGCGACCGGTTGATGGACATCATGGAGGAGATCGTGCTGCTCAAGGTCCAGGAGTTCACCGAGGCCGACAGCGATCCCACGGAATGGAACATCCGGGGCCTTTCCGACTGGGTAAACATGAACTTCCCGTTGGGGTTGCGAGAAGAGGAGTTCCTCCGCGCCGCCCAAGCCGGAAAAGAGCTCCCGGTAAGCGGATCCCTGTTCGACGGACTATCCGAGGGACAGTTCAGCCTGTTCGAAAACATCAGCAAGACCGTCCGCGACGCCTATGACCTGAAGGTCAGCCTCGAAAAGCCGGAAATGCTCACCAGCATCGAACGGTACACGATTTTAACCGCGATCGACCGGCTCTGGCAGGAACACCTGTATTCCATGGATTCCCTGCGCAGCTCCATCGGGCTCCGAGCCTATGCCCAGCGCGATCCACTCCTCGAATACAAGGCCGAGGCGTTCAAGCTCTTCGAGGAGCTGATGGTCAACATCAAGACCGAGGTCTGTCACAACATCTTCCGCAGCGCGACGAGCCTGATGGCGTTTGAGCAGTTTCTACACAACCTGCCCAAGGTGACCTCCCATCAGTCCCTCCCCGCCTTTGACAGTGCGGCGGCGGCTAGTGCGACCGACGAAGGCGGCCTGGTATCGGAGGCCAATGAGACCCTGGCCAAGGCGCGGCCCGTCAAAGCCGTGCCCCGGGTCGGTCGCAACGACCCCTGTCCCTGCGGCAGCAAAAAGAAATATAAGAACTGCTGCGGGAAATAAGGCCGTGAGGCGTGTAGCGTCGGCTGTCCTCAGCGGACCGCGCGGCTTGGCCACGCCGGTGGAGTAGTAGGAACGGGCAGGCGTGGAGAACAGGGCGCCCCATCACCCTCGTCGGCCAAAGGGTCGGCTGAGGACAGCCGACGCTACACGCCTTCCGCCTTCCGCAGGGTGAGAATGGCGGGGAGCACGGTGAGCCCGGCCACCATGCAGGTCGTAGTGCCTACCGCCATGATGAATCCCAAGCTGCGGATTCCCTGATGCTCGGCCAGGACCAGGCTCCCAAAACCGGCCACGGTGGTCAGCCCGGAGACAAACACCGCCTTGCCCGTACTTTTAGCCAGGATCGACGGGTTCTTTTCTTCGGCAAACCGGTTGAGAATGTGGATTCCGTTGGTAATACCGATGCCGATCACCAGGGGCAGCATCATGATGTTGGCGGGATTGAAGGAAAACCCAGTCCAACCCATGAGACCCACCACCCAGAGCGTCCCCAAGGCCACCGGAAGCAGGGCCAGCACGACGCTATCCAGCCGCCGGAAGTGCAGGCCAACCAGCAGTACAATCGCCCCCAAGGCCCAACCAGCGGCCTCCAGGTACGACTGCTTGAGGAGCTCCGTGTAGAAATACATCTGCACGGGCGCCCCCGTGGCTGAGGGATCGACCGCATGCAGCGCGGTGACGAAGGCCGCCTGAGGTTCCCGGTCCCAGACATTGGTGCGAGGATACACCTGAAGCAGCAGGTTGCCATTGACCCCAATGAACCGGTTGCGCAGAGGCGACGGCAGGTCGGCCGGATGCAATCGACCGGAGGCGTCCTGCGTCCGCAGCGTGTCAATCGTCTCCCGGAGGTCACCGAGCAACGCCTGCTGAAACGCACCCAGTTGGCGGGCGTGCTGTTCCCGCTCAGCGGAGCCACCCCGGAACAGGTCGGTCCGAAATCCGCCAATCGCCTCCTTCAGCGACTGGATTTCGGCCAGCAGGTTGGTTCGTCCCCGTGCCTGCACCTCGTCGGCCGCCAGCGCGAGATAACCCTGCAGGCTCCAGAGCGTCTGGCTCAATTCATTCAGGTTCACCGGCCGCGGGTCCGGAGCCGTGAAGCGGATGGATTCGGTGGTGTTGGTGATCTGACGGATCAAATCCAGCTTGCCGGCCGAATCCGCCGCCAGGAATGAGGCCATCGACTCGACCGACCCCACCTCGGGCTGGGCGCGCAACCGTTGTTCCAGGGCGGTGGCTTCGGCGAGGTTGGTGGCGATGACGGCTCCGAAGATTACGGACTTCTCCGCCGAATTCAGAAGTTTGTGCTCGAACCGGACGGAGGACAGCTCGGGGCTCTGCATGTTGAGCAGGTTGTAGTCGAAATGGACCCGCAGAGCACCCATCGTCGCCAGCAGGCTGAGCCCAGCCGCCACACCGAGCACGGTCCAAGGCCGATCCAGCCAGAGCCGTTCGAGCCGCGCCCGGACATCGGGTTGTTCTTTGAGCTTGGTGGTCCGCGGAACGGCACCGACGGACGGAACCGCCATTGTCCGTCCTCCCCGCCAGAGCAGCACTGGCAGCAGGGTCATCATGGGCACCAGGCAAATAACCAGCCCGCCGCCACAGATGATTCCCATTTCCCGAATGCCCCGAAAATCGGTGATGGTCATGGCGGCAAAAGCGCCGGCCGTGGTGAGACATCCGGTAAAGATACCCTTTCCGGTGAACACCATGGCCGTTTCCATGGCCGCGGCCGATTCCCGTCCCGCGGCGAGTTCCTCCTCGAACCGGGTGATCAGATGCACCCCAAAATCGATCGCCAGACCGATCAACATCGGAACGAAGGTCACCGTCAGGATGTTGAGGTGACCGACCGTGGCGGTGGTGAAGGCGAGCGTGTAACCGAGACCGACGATCAAACATCCGGTGGCCAGCAGCGGCCGCTTGGCCTCGCGGTAACCCAGGATGAAGATCAGCGCGACCAGCCCTAGCGACACCACGGAAGCGAACATCGAATCCTTCTGGCTCTGCACCATTTCATCGAAATCCAGGACACCCTCGCCGGTGACTCCGGCATTGACGCCACCCACTTCGGCTTGAACCACCCCCACCAGTTCGCGGAACCGCCGGACTGCCTGCTCGTTCAACGTCTCCTGGGCAGACTTGATGCGATGGGCCGTGGCCGCTTCGGTCGGCGGACCGCCGCGGCCGAAGAGGGTGCTCCAACGCGAGGGTGGAGGAGGCGCAACTTCCTCAGGGAGAACCTCCCGCGGCCGGGCTGTGACGAGGTAGATTTGCCCCCGACCAAAGGTGAGATACTTGCGGTCCTCACCCGCGGAATCACCGGAAAACAACGCTTCAACTCCCGGTGAGGGTGGGGTTCCCCGCCGGACCAGGCTGTCTTGCGCGCGACGGATGATGCGCTCGAGCGCGGGCAGGGATTGAATCAGCGACTCCGCCTCGCCATTGGTCTGCTGAGGGGCGGTGCGGATGACGGTGTTTACCCGGTCGAACAACGAGGTGAGATTCGAGGCTCCAGCGAATTGGAGCAGGAAGGGACGGTATTCGCCCAGGACCCGGTTCAGTTCGACCAGATTGGTTTCCGGCACGAACAGCAGCGCCTTGCGTCCCATGAGGGTCAGATCGCCCTTGAAGAAAACGTCGGCGAAAAGGTGGGTGGGCGAGACTACCGTGGATTCCGCCTCCAACCGGGCGCCGAGCCGTTCGACGAACTGGCGGTTTTTCTCTGGATTCTCCGATTCAACCACCGCGACCAGGTCCGCCTCAGCGGGAAACTCCTGGCGATAACGCAGAAAGTTCTGGTTGTAGGAGAGATTGGCGTCGAGGAGCGAGTTGCGATCCATGACGAATTCGAGGTTCGCCACGGTGTACCAGACTGACGCCGAGAAGAGCGCGAGTTGGGGCCAGAGAAACCAGTGGGGACGGGCCAGCACCAGGCGGGCCAGGCTCCGCAGCGCGCGCACCACCGGTGAAACGGCGAATTCAGACATTCGTGTGCGCAGAGGCTAGCAAAACCCGGAAAATCCGGAACGCCGAGTTCTGCCGGAAATGACCGGGGCCGACAGGAGCGCGGGTGGCTCACCCGTAGCCGCAAAGCTCCAAAAGCCAACAGCAGCCCGACCAGGACGGATAGTTGACCGACAGGGTACGTTTCTGACGTGGTCCCAGCCGGGATTTGGAGCTTCGAACTTGGAGCTTCTTTGGAGCTTGGAGCTTGGGTTTTGGAATTTTTTTGAAAGAGCAAATGGCCTGGCTCAAAGGCGCTCCAGTAAGTTCAATTTTCCTCAAATTCCGCCGGTTCATTCCAGTTCGTCAGACAAAGGACTTCAGGCCCGTGCAGCGGCCACCGCTCCATCCACCCGATCTCCAGACCGCTCCGGACAAAGTCCTGCAACGACAATTCGCGGCGGGCCAGTCGCGTGGCGGCTTCGACGTGAGCGGAGCGGGGATACCAGGCCGCCAGCGGTTCCAGCCGTCCCGCCACTTCCGGAACCACCCCCCGTTGTCCTTCCCCCTGTTTCCAGAGCCGTCGAAGGAATGGAACGTCCAGGCACGGCAGATCGACGGCCACCACCAGCAACCAATCCGTCCGGGCCGCACTGAGCAGGCGCTCCAGTCCGGCCAGGGGACCGGCATCCGGAACGCGATCCACCACCACCACCGCCTCGGAATCTTTGGGGAGCGATTCCAGGCGGCCGGGATGCAGCGACACCAACAGATGCTCGGCTCCGGCTTCCTTCAGCAACCGAAGCTGCCGTTGCAGAAGGGGTTCACCATCCACCGTAAGTCGGCTCTTGGAACGGCCCATCCGGCGCGACAATCCGCCGGCCAGCACACCGCCGGTAAAGGGAGGAGTTATCATAAACGGCACTTGCCAATCCAGCGTGAGTGCGTTTCCTTCACCAAGATTCTTACTGCCACCAAATACCACATGAACCAGCTCCTCAAACTCGTCGCCGCGGCCGCTCTGGCCACTGGCGCCCTCACACTCCATGCCGATGAAGGCAAGGACGTCACCCTCACCGGCACCGGCTCCTGTGCCAAGTGCGAACTCAAGAAAGCCGACTCCTGCCAGAATGTCGTTCAAGTGAAGGATGGCGATACGACCACCACCTATTTCCTCACCGGCGATGTCAGCAAGGCGTTCCACAAAAATCTTTGTTCCTCGACCATGAAGGTCACCGTCGAGGGCAAACTCACCAAGGACGGGGACCAGAACCTGGTCGCCGTCACCAAGATCGAAGAGGCAAAATAATCCTGCGCTCCCTTCCCGACCACCCGCCGGCGCTTTCCGCCCGGCGGGTTTTTCGTTTTCCATCCGGAGGCCAGCAAAACGAACGCGCGAGTGGACGATCATCCCCTTCACGACCGGATCGGCAGTACCATCGAAATGGTGGTCCCTCGACCCGGGCGCGACCAAATCCGGACTTCGCCCTCGTGCGCTTCCACCACCCGGGCCACCAGTGCCAGCCCCAGCCCGGTACCCTTTGGCTTGGTCGAACTGAGCAGCGAACTGAAGGCCCGGCGCCGCTGATCCTCCGGCATGCCCGCGCCGTTGTCCTGAAACCGCACCAGCAGATAGCCGCCCAGTGAACCTCGCCGGACCAAGGGCAACACCCGAGTCCGGATGCGAAGCCGCCCCCCGTCCGGCATCGCTTCCAGAGCGTTGAGCGTCAGGTTCAAGAAGGCCTGCTCCAGCAACGTCGGGTCACCCAACAGAGTCGGGAGAAGCGGATCCAACTGCCGGATCAACTCGACGTTCTGCGCCCGGCATTTGTGGCGGGTCAGGATTCCGAGATCGTCGAGCAAGGCGTTGACGTTGACTTGGGTCACCACCGGCTCATTGCGTCGCGCGAGGTCGAGGACGCGGTCCACGATCCGGTTCAGGTGATCGATCTTCTCGCCCATCACGCGCAGGTCCGTTGCTCGCGCTTCGTCGCCGGAAAACTCCGTGCTCACGGAATGATGCAGCATTTTCATCACGGTCAACGGATTGCGGATCTCATGAGCCAGTTCCGCGGCGAGCAAACCTAGCGAGGTCAGTCGTTCGCTCTCGCGCAATTGTTCCTCCACCTCGACGGTCCGCTCGTAGAGGCGCGCCTTTTCGAGGGTGAGAGCGGAAAGCTCGGCATAAGCCGAGAGCACCCGCACTTCCTCATCGGAGAACGTGTGCGGCTCGCCCGTGTAGAGATTCAGGGTGCCGGTGACGCGCTCGCCGTACAGCAAGGGGACCGTGAGCAGCGACACCAGCTTTTCCACGCGGGCCACCGAGGTGTTCTGATAGCGGCCGGAAATCTGCACATTCTCCACCTGCATGGGCTTGCCGCGGCGGACGACAATGCCGGCAAAGCTTTCCGCCACGTTGAGGCGGGGTTTGGACCGGTAGCGTTCGCCAGCACCATGACTCGCCCGGAGATCGAGCCATATGCCGGATTCATCCAGCATCATCAGCGAACACATCTTCGCTTCGAGCAGTTTACGCGCTTCGCGGGTAATCACCTGCAACGCGTCATCGACACCCAGGGTGGAGTTGATGATCTGGCCGACCCGTACGAGGGACTCCAAGAAACGGGCCTTGAGGCGGGCTCGTTCGTATAGCCAGGTATTGCGGATGGCCGAACTGGCCAAGGTGGCGAGTTCCTCGAGCAGGGCGAGCTGAGCCGGGGCAAAGGCGTGGGGATGCACCGACTGCACCGCCACCACCCCGCGCACTTCACCGGCCACTCGCAGCGGTACCGCCACCTCCGCCGCCACGTCCGGGCGGAGCTTGAAATAATCGGGTTGCGCCCGCGCATCCGAGGTCAGCATCAGCCGCCCTGACCGCGCCACCTGACCGGGCAGGCCTTCGCCCAATCGTAACCGTACCGCCTGCGTCCCCGGCGGCAGGCCAATGACGGCTTCAATCTCCAGAAAGCCGGTGGTGGGATTGACCAAGGCCAACAGCCCGCTGCTGCCCCCCGTCAACCGCACCGCCTCGCCCAGGATGAGTTCGAGCGATTCACGCTGATCGAGCGTCGAGTGAATCACCCGGCTCACCCGCAACAAGGCCTCCAGCCGGGCGAGGTGAGCGGCGGACGAATCGGTAGCAGCGTCCATGGCTTCTAAATCCGGCAGTTGTCGGCCCGATAGAAGCGAAAATTGCGAAAAGAGAGGAAGGGCCGGTCGGCCTCCAACCAACGGGATTGAGCCACCCCGTTTGCGTCAGATACGGGCAAGATTTGCCTGCAATTTCTCCGGCATCTTTCAGATTTCCGCCCGAAATGCTTTCACAGAAAGCGAAATACGGGATTCGCGCCCTGCTTTACCTCTGCCGCCAGGGAACAAACCAGCCGGTAGTGATCCGGGAAATCGCCGAAAAAGAACGGCTACCGCGGAAGTTCCTGGAGGCCATCCTGCTCGAAATGAAAGAGGCCGGCATCCTCCACAGCCGGCCGGGAAAGGGCGGAGGCTACACTTTGAACCGGCCTCCCGAATCCATCCCCCTGAGTCGGATCATCCGAATCATCGATGGCCCGCTGGCGCCCATCCCGTGCGTCAGCCAAACCGCCTACGCCCCGTGCAAGGACTGCCTGGACGAGCGGACGTGCGTCATTCGGGCGGTGATGAAGCGGGTTCGCGATGCCACCGCCAAGCTGCTCGATGAAACTTCCTTAGCCGATCTGGCCCGTCAGCACGAGCAGCTTTCCAGCCGCCTGGAGTTCCTGGATTTCACCATTTAAGCGAGATGGGCCGGATGGAAGAACTCGATCTGGAGGAGAATGTCGGCCACCGCTGGAGGTGGGCGAACCCCGCGGCCCAAGCTGACCACTGGGGTGCTGCCGAGGCCAATGCCGGACACCAGAACGAAGGGTCAGATGTTCTGGGCGATCGACTGGAGACGCCGGTATTCCGTCAGAATGCTTTCCAACGCACCGACGAGGGCGGACACTTGGCGATCCAGTGGAGCCCTTTGCGGTGTCTCCAAGGTAATCTCGAAGGGAGCCCGGGCCGTATCCGGAGCCGATTGCAGCATGCCGGCGTAGCCTTGGTGAATGATGCCTTCCCGGGCGGCGAATCCGTCGATCATGGGGGCGCGGTTTCGCGGGAGGTAACGGTTCGCCTCGCGAAGAGCCGGCTCCAGCAGAAACTCGGAAAGCACCGCACCGCGGACGAATCCATACAATCCGTCGCTGGTATCGTCGCTGTGGAGCATGACGATGCCGTGGAACCCGTGAGTCTGAATCTCGGACTCGATGAACTGGACCTCGGGTTGCGGGCTATTCTTCCAGAATTCACGGTTCAGATCGACGCCCGTCCGGGCTTGGCGGGTTCCATCCTCGAACCCGGTGGGATTGCAAAGGGGGTAGAGAAAAACGCCAAAACCCTCGCCGATCTCCGGTCGGTCCGCGAGGCGGTCGAGGAACCGGGCCAAGGCCAACGCGCCTTCCGGCTCGTCCCCATGGAGCGTGGCAAAAATGCCCACGCGCATCATCTCCCCGCCCCCTGGCCTTCCCACGTAGAGGTAGCGCGGAATCATGTATTCCTCGCCTTCACTGACGAAATGATGATGGCCGGTGGAGAGAATCCGGGTGCATTCGGCGGCCACCCGGTCCAGGGGTTGCAGCACGCGCAGCACTGACCGGCGTTGCCGGTTGGGTATGGCCCGGTGGGGGGGTGCTTCGCTTCGTTCTTCGGTGGTCACAGGAACAGTCATAATGTCTTGGAAACGGCCGCTGATGGCGGCGTGGTTGATATCAAGATGCGCAATCTTATCGTCGGGCGAGCTGGGCGCTGATCTGGTCAAAGATCCCGCCCTCGGCGAAGTGGATCTGGGTCGCCTCCCGCCATCCGCCAAACACCTGGTCAACGGAGAGCAGCTCCAACGGTGGAAAAAGCCCGGAGTGTCGCTGGGCCACGGTGGCCAGACGCGGCCGGTAATAGTTCTGCGCCGCAATCTCCTGGCCGGCCTCCGAAAAGAGATGCCCCAGATACGCTGAGGCCAGATCCGTAGTGCCCCGCCGCTTCACCACGCGGTCCACCATCGTTACCGGCATCTCGGCATCGATACTGATGGACGGCATCACCTTTTCGAACTTGTCCGCCCCATACTCCTTGAGCGTCAACAGCACTTCGGCCTCGAAGGTGAGGAGGACATCCCCAAATTCCCGCTGCACAAACGTGGTGGAGGCGCCCCGTCCGCCCGTGTCGAGCACGGGTACGTTGCGGAAGATCGCGGTCACAAACTCCCGGGCTTTGGCGTCGTCATTGCCCTGCGTCCGCAACGCATAACCGTAGGCTGCCAGATAGCTGTATTTGCCGTTACCGGAAGTCTTGGGGTTCGGCGCGATCACGGAGATCCCGGGACGGGCCAAATCGGGCCAGTCGCGAATCCCCTTGGGGTTCCCTTTACGGGTCAGGAAGACAATGGTCGAAGTGAAGGGAACGCTCTGATGCGGCAGCCGGTCCCGCCAGTTGGCCGCCACCAAACCCCGCGTCACCAAAACCTCGATGTCGCTGACCAGATTGAAGGTGACCACGTCTGCCTCCAGGCCATCGATCACCGCCCGCGCCTGCTTGGCCGAGCCCGCATGCGACTGCTGGAGGGACACGGCTCCATGGCCGCTGGACTGCCAGTGGGCGGCAAAGACGGGATTGTAAGCCTGGAACAGTTCACGCGAGATGTCGAAAGAGGCATTCAGCAGGGTCGTCCCAGCCGCCAAGCGGAAGGCGGCCGCCACGACCATGAACCCGGTCCACCAGCGAAAGGCGTTGAGCAGAGGGAAGGACATTCGAGGGAAGAGAGTTCGGGTGGGATCGGAAGAAGAGTGAACCTCCCGGCGACCGCGCGCCGCAGGACCAGGCACAACGGGACCGAGAAGCCGATCAGGACGCGGAGGTCTTGGGATCGAAGCGAAACTTCTCGATCCGCTCGATTTGCACCACCCGGGCGTCGTGAACCACGATCTGCACCTGTCCGTAGCGCAGGCTGCCCACTTGCGTGCGGACGGTCTCCAGCCACGCCGGGAGCGGGTGCCCGACTGCCAGGTCCGGAACGGACCGCTGATCCAAATTTGAAGTCACGCGAGGTTTATTTCCCATATACTCAATATAGTCAATAGAGTTTTGAAGAAATTCGCATGAGAAGTAGAGCCAGCCAGCCTAGATCTATCGCAACATGTTGTTGTTTTTGATTTTATGAGAACAAATCTCGATTGAAAAAAATCTCTAGTTAACTAGAAGACTTAAAATTCAAAAAGAGAGTCTCCAGCTCAATTCGCCGCCGCATCGGTCGCCAATCCGACCTTGGTGATGTCCAACTGCTGCAATACATCAAGAACGTTTATCATATTCTGGTAGTCGGTTTGATCGGCTCCTTTGACCACCACGGCCAGCTCGGGATCGGCGGCTTTCATAGCTCGCAGGGTATTCCGGAGCGCGGCCACGCTGAGCGCTTGGTCGTTGAGGAAGACCTGCCCGCTTTCGGTGACCAGAATGCGATTGATCTGGGGCTTGGGATCATCGGGGTTGACGGGAGGGGGCGGCTGACCCGACGGCAGGGTCATCTCCAGGTTGTTGACCAATTGCGGGGTGGTGATGATGAAGATGACGAGGAGAACGAACACCAAATCCAGCAACGGGGTGATGTTCAGCTCGTTGAGCGTTCCGTGATGGGCGCGAGTGGTCTTCTTCACTGGAGGGCTTGTTCGACCGCTTGGACATCGAACCGGACGATGACGCGCGGTGGGAAATCGGCGGGCGGCGGCCGACTGATCGCCGGGGTTGCGACCAAGGCCTGACGCACCGAACCGTCCCAACGCGTGTTCCCGGAACTCCGCTTCCACGCGGGATCACTGATCCGTCCGGTCCGGTCGATGGTGACTTCGATCTCCGCGACGAAATTGTCGTCTTCCATACCGGTGGGGCGATCCCACTTGGAGCGAAGGGCGAACTCGATCAGCCCTTTGTAGAGCTGGACTGGATCGGAGCTGCTCTGCACCGCCTTCCCGCCTTCGAAAACAAAGGAGGGAACTTCCGCCGCGGGGGGAGCGACCGGCGGGGGGGCAATCACGGTGGACGCGGGGGGGGGAGCAACCACCGGTGGAGGCGCTTCCACTCGCGGCACTTCTACCAGCACCGGTTCCTCCAATGGCGGCGGTTCCTCCAGGGGTTTCTCCGGTTCCGGCTCCGGCTCCTTCGGCTTGGGCAGCTCCTCCTTCACCATCTCCACCGCGATCTTCTTCAACTGCTCGCCCAGCAATCCCTCCCGGGCCGCGAAATACGCCAACAGCAGCACGATCGTGACATGGAAGACGAGTGAGATCAGTAGATTGACCTTCGACGAATTCCGGCGCTGTCGCTGGGTAGTCTGGGGAACCATGACTCAATTCCTCGTCGGTCCGCCGTCCAACGGTTCGGTAGCCAGATCCACCTTCACCACATTGGCCTGCTGGCAGGCGTCGAGCACCGCGCGAATCTGCTGATACTTGGTCTTTCCATCGCCTCGAATGATCACGCTCAGGTCCGGGTCGTCGATGCGCAGACTGGCCAGCGCCTGTT
>CAYYSX010000161.1:0-13667 GCA_964474315.1 uncultured Verrucomicrobiota bacterium
GACGACTCTACAGGGGAGAGTTCAGGGCCTCGATTCACGTCCGGATTTTGGAGGGCCAGCCTTCTTTGGAGCTTGGAGTTGGTTTTTGGAGCTTTCGCCCCAAGAACCATTTCAAGATGCATCTTCCCAGCGGGCAGCGACCCCCTGCTGGCGGGTTCGAAATTTTCTCAAAACGGTTTCGCCACCCGGCATCGTGCTGGGCAAACTACGCAGGTTTAGGCGGTCAGCCTGATGTTTGGCGGGGCCGTCTTCTGGTACCCCATGCGGAAAAAGTGATCCGAACGGCCCGAGGCGCCGGACGCCAGGAACCCGTTCGACGCTTCGTGCTACCGATGAAACAAATTAGACGGACCCCACACTGCCCATGATTGGAACTGGTTCGGGCTTTTCCTCGGCGGAATCGTGGCTGGTGCTGCTGGCGATCTTCCTGCCACTGGCGGTGGTGCCGCTGATTCTGGCCGCCGCGCGGAAGGCCGGTCCGGCCACGGGCTGGCTGGCGATGATCCCCGCCGTGGTTTCGCTGTTCATCCTGGCGTGGCTGGCGTTCCGGCTGGAGGCCGGACCCCGGGTGCTGGAGGTTCCGTGGATTCCCTCCATTGGGTTGCCCCTGTCCTTTCTCATCGATGGCTTGTCGGTTTTTTACGGACTGGTCATCTGCGGGATCGGCGCAGTGGTCTGCTGGTATGCCGTTGGTTACCTGGACCATCCTGACGGTTCCCACGGACGGTTCTACGCCTGCCTGCTGATTTTCATGTCGGCCATGCTCGGCACGGTGTTGTCGGACAACCTGCTGACCTTGTTTGTGTTTTGGGAGATGACGGGCGTCGCCTCCTTCCTGTTGATCGGGTTTTTCCACGCCAAAACGGAGGCCCGCACCGGCGCCCGGCGCGCGTTACTGGTCACGGTCGCGACCGGCCTCTGTCTGTTGATCGGCATCATCATGCTGGGTTGGTCAGGAGGCACCTACTCGATCAGCCGACTGATGGCCATGGGACCGGCCTCGTTCCCCCAGGACGACGGCTGGGTGGGAATCGCCTTTCTGCTGGTGATGATCGGGGCGTTCGGGAAATCGGCCCAGTTCCCGTTCCACTTCTGGTTGCCGGGGGCCATGGCGGCGCCGACGCCGGTGAGCGCCTATCTCCATTCGGCCACGATGGTGAAGCTGGGCGTGTTTCTCACGGCGCGAATTTTCCCGGTCTTCAACCATCTGGACCTTTGGTTTCCCATCCTCACGGGCATCTGCTTCACGACGATGCTGCTGGGGGCGTATCTGGCGCTGCGGTCCAATGATCTCAAGACGATCCTGGCCTATTCGACGGTGAGCCAGCTCGGGTTTCTCATTGGCGTTTACGGTTTGGGCGGCGGCCTGGGGGTGAAATTCGATTTCGTGCATGTGCTCAGCCATGTCTTTTACAAAGGCGCATTGTTCATGGTAGCCGGGGTGGTGGATCACAGCACGGGCACCCGGGATGTCCGCCGGCTGGGCGGGCTGGGGAAGCACATGCCGCTGACGATGCTGGCCTGCGGCCTCGGGGCCGCCACGATGGCGGGCCTCCCGCTCACCACCGGGTTCATCAGCAAGGAGCTGATGCTGGCCGAGCTGACGGCGGCGCGGGCGGATCATCCGGTGGCGGCCTGGGTGCTGCTGGCGATGCTGGCGCTTTCGGCGACGATGATGGTGGCGTTTGCCGCGCGGATTTTCTTCGGCGTGTTCCGCGGGGAAAAACCGGCGGAACTCCACGTCCACGCGCCGGGTTGGTCGCTCCAAATACCGCCGCTCCTGTTGGTGGCGGCGGCGGTGGTCTTTGGCGTGTTTCCGGGCTGGCTCCAAAACTTGCTGGGTGGATTCACGGTCGCTGGGCTGCAGGCGACGGAGGTGGAATCGCTTCACCTGTGGCACGGTTTCACGCCCGAGCTGTTCACCAGCCTGGGCATTCTGACGGCCGGCGCGGGACTGTATGCTTTCGGGCAAAGAACCGCGTGGCGGTGGGCCGAGATTCCCCCGTGGCTGCGGTTTGACCGGGCCTTCGAGCGGGCGCATGACGGTCTGCTGTTGGGGGCGAAGAAGCTCACGCTCGCGCTACGAGCGGACTGGCCGCCGGCGTATCTGCCCATCGTGATCACGTTCTTCCTGCTGGTGCCGGGAGTGGCCTTGTTCACGGCGGAGTGGCCGGAGTTCAAGTACGACCTGTCCGGATGGGCGATTAATCCGCTGCGCGCCCTGGTGGCCGGCATGACCATCTGCGCGTTGCTCGGGGTGGTGTTTCTTCCCCGCTGGAGCGCCCAATTGGTGGCGCTCTCCATTGCCGGTTTTTTCACTACGTTCTACTTCGTTTTGTATCAGGCGCCGGACCTGGCGATGACGCAGATCCTGGTGGAGTCGGCCTCGGTGGTGATGATCTTGCTGCTGCTCTCGCGTTTCCCGTCGTCCTCGCAGCTCGGGGTGCGTCTCGATTTTGGGTGGGATTGGCGACATCTGTTCCGGATCGGGCTCTCGTTGGGAGTGGGGCTGCTCATGGTGCTGCTGGTGTTGTTCTCGGACCTGCACCGGCATCCCGACCCGGTCGGGTTGCGCATCCTGGAGATGTCCGAGCCCTTGGCGGCCGGCAGCAACGCGGTGAATACCATCCTCGTCGATTTCCGCGGGTTCGACACGCTGGGCGAGATCACTGTGCTGCTGACGGCGACGCTGGGCGTGCTGGGCTTGATGATGCGCTATAAGCGAGTGAGTAAGGCCGACCCGAAGCCGCCGCCCGGATTCCTCCTCGGAAAGAAGAAACAACCATGAAGAAGAGCGAATCTTTCCTGCTGAAGGCGGTGGCGGGGCTGGTGTTCCTGCTGGTCAATATCATCTCTATCTATCTGCTGCTGCGGGGCCACAACCTGCCGGGCGGCGGTTTCATCGGCGGGCTTTGCACGGGCATGTCCTTCATTCTACTGGGGCTGGTCCGGGGCTGGCCCGAACTGCAACGCGAGCTGCCCGTGCCGCCGCTGCGGCTGGCCGCCTTCGGCCTGTTGCTGGCCATCTGCTCGGGCACCGTCCCCGTGCTGGCCGGCAAGCCGTTCATGACGCAATACAACTTCCACCTGCCGCGCCTCCCGTTGGTAGGCGAGCTGCATCTCGGTACCCCACTGCTGTTCGACATCGGCGTCTTCCTGCTGGTGAGCTGCATCACGGTGAAGCTGATCATTGTGCTGGCGCGCTCCATCGCGGGGTTCAACGCCTTCACCCCCGGCGAGGCGCTCTACTACTCTTCGACGCTGGAGGTGCCGATCGAGGAAGACCTGCAACGAGAAAGGGAGAAAAAACAAAGCCATGCAGATTGAAACCGCCATTCTGGTGGGCGCGTTGTTCACCATCTCGACCTACCTGCTGCTGCAGAAGAGTTTTGTCAGGATTCTCTTCGGCTTCGTGATCCTGTCGAACGGAGCCAACCTGTTCATCCTGTCCATGTCCGGCCGGCCGGACGGCAAACGGGCTCCCGTCCTGTCCGAAGGCGCGGGGATGGCCGTGGATCCCCTACCTCAGGCGCTGGTGCTCACGGCCATCGTCATCGGCTTCGGGCTGACCATCTACCTCATCATGCTGCTTTACCGAATATTCCTGGACGCCAAAACCACCAACGCGGAGACGCTGTTCACGCCGGAGCCCGAAGATGAATGAGCTGATCTGGCCTTTCCTGATCCCGATCCTAACGGCGTTGGTGTGCAACCTTCTGCTGGGGCGCCCGAGCCGCAGTCGGCGGGTGTTCATCGCCGCCTCGGCGGCCGCCCAACTCCTGCTGGCCCTCTATCTCACGCGGCAGGTGCTCGGCGCCGAGCCGCTGGTGCTGCATCTGGGAGAATGGGCGTCCTCGGTGGGCGTGGTCCTGGTGCTGGACGGTCTGGCGGGCATCATGCTGTGCCTCTCCACCTTCGTGGCGCTGATCTGCACCCTGTTCAGTTACGCGGAGGTGCCGGTCGAGATCGAGCAACCGCTGCGTTTGCCGCTGATGCAGTTCCTGGTGGCGGGCATCAACCTTACTTTCATCACCGGGGACTTGTTCAACCTATTCGTGGCGTTCGAGATCATGCTGGTCGCCTCTTACGCGCTGTTGACCATCGAGGCCAACGACCGCGACATCAAGGAGGCCTTCCCTTACTTAGCCGTCAACATCTTCGGCAGCACTCTTTTCCTCGTCACGGCGGGATTGGTTTACGCCTTGTTCGGCACGCTCAACCTGGCCCATCTCTCGGAACGGACCGCCGCGCTGGAAGGCGAGTTTTCCGTGCAGTTGGTGGCGCTGATGCTGATGTTCGTCTTCGGGATCAAAGCGGGGATTTTTCCGCTTTATTACTGGCTACCCAACAGCTATCCGATCCTGTCCTTTTCCCTCGGAGCGTTTTACTCGGGCCTGCTGACCAAAGTGGGAATTTACGTGATACTCCGCATGTTATGCACGGTGTTCCCCCACACCCTGGACAGCCTCTATACCCTGCTGGCGTGGCTGGCGGGTCTCACCATGGTGCTGGCGGTGCTCGGTGCGGTCTCCCGCAATTACATCCGGGGCATTCTCTCCTTCCACATCGTCAGCCAGGTCGGCTACATGGTGTTGGCTATCGGCTTTTTCACGACGGCCTCCATCACCGCCTGTGTCTATTATGTGGTTCACCACATCGTCGTGAAGTCGTCGCTCTTCCTCATCGGCGGCGCGTGTCTGTTCTACAACCACACGGACAACCTCGCGCGGATGGGCGGCCTCTGGAAAGCCAGCCCGTGGCTGGGCGTGTTCTTCCTGTGCCAGGCGTTTTCGCTGGCCGGCGTGCCGCCGCTCAGCGGGTTCTGGGGTAAGTTCCTCATCCTGCGGGTCGGCGTCGAGGAGGGGCACTTCTGGCTGGTTGGCGCGGCGCTCCTGGCCTCGATCCTCACGCTGGTGAGCATGCTGAAAATCTGGCTTTCGGCGTTCTGGCAGGACCTGCCGGAATCAGGATCGCTCGCCCCTCGATGCGCCTCGGTCCGGTCGATGACGGTGCTGGCGGGCGTGATGACGGCGGTGTCGCTCGTCATCGGACTCGGGGCCGAATGGTTCCTGCAAGGCGCGCAACTGGCGGCCGGATCGCTGCTCGACCAGGAGCAGTACCAACGGGCGGTGTTCGGCGTCGTCGGGAAAGGAGGCGGCTGGTGAACCGACCGTTCATCATGCACCTGCTGGTGGCGATGGTCTGGCTCTTCCTGAGCGGCAACGCCACCTTCAGCAACTTCCTCGTCTCCCTGGTCGTTACGTTCGCTCTGCTGGCCCTGTTCCAGAAGGCCATCGGCTGCGAGAACTACGTGAAGCGGGTGATGGCCCTGCTGCGTTTCCTCCCGCGCTTCGCCCTCGATGTCGTGACCTCCAATCTCCGGGTCATGAGGATGGCCCTGCGCCGGGACGCGAGGAAACTGCGCGGTCGTTTCGTCCGTTACGACGTCACTGGGCTTACGGATTTCGAGGTGCTGCTGATGGCTCAATGCATCGGTCTGTCCCCCGGCACCATGGCGGCCGACCGGAGCGAGGACGGCCGGCACCTGATTCTGCACGTGTTCGGGCCGGACCACCCGGCCACGGTGTGCAAAAAAATCGATTCCACCCTCAAGGCCAACATCCTGGCGTTCACCCGATGATCACGGCCACGGTTTACCTCTGTTTCGTGATGGTGGCGGCGGCGGCGGTGCTGGCGCTTTTCCGCCTGCTGGCGGGACCGACCGTGCTGGACCGGGTGATCAGCTTCGACATGTCGGCCACCTGCATCGTCGGCATGATCGCCTTGGTTTCCGTGTTGTGGGACAGCACGCTTTTCATCGAGATCATGATGATCTTCTCCCTACTGGGCTTCGTGGGGACCATTGCGTTCGTGTCCTATCTCAAAACCCGGCCCGACAAGCTCGACCACTGGCAGGAGTCCCGGCGGCGACGGGGAAAGGACGACCATGTTGATTGATCTGCTGGTGTGCCTGATGCTGCTAACGGGATCGACCCTGATGCTGTTCGCGGCCCTGGGGCTGGTGCGGTTCGGCGACGCCTTGGGCCGGGCACACGCCCTCTCCAAGGCGAGCACCTTCGGCATCTGCCTGCTCCTGCTGGCCCTGTGGGTCTCGCTGGACGACGACGTGTCCAAACTCAAGCTGGTACTCGTGATCGCTTTCAGCCTTCTGACCATTCCCGTGGCCAGCCACTTGGTGGCGTTCCTCATGCACCGGCGGCGCCGGGAAGAGGATGAGCCGGAGGACGACACTACAAGGTGTTAACAGCCGGCTCGCGCCGCGGTCCGAGCAGCGGCATCCGCCTCCAGAATTTGCTCCAAACGTGGGTGTTCGATGACGCGATGGGCGTTCATCACCCAGGCCACTTTTCGGGGAATTTCCGGGAAGCTCAGGTTCCCCGACAGAAACTGCTCGACGGCCACTTCATTGGCGGCGTTGAACACGGCCGGAAGGGTTCCCCCGACCTCCCCGGCCCGCCGCGCGAGCCCCAAGGCCGGAAAGCGATCGTGGTCCGGCTCTTCGAACGTCAAGGTTCCGAGCTTCGTAAAATGGGTCTGGACGCGGTCGCTGGCCTGACGGTCCGGATAACACAGTGCGTACTGGATCGGCAGACACATGTCGGGGGTGGAAAGCTGGGCCAGGATCGATCCGTCCACGAACTCGACCATCGAGTGAACGATGCTCTGCGGATGCACCACCACGTCCACCCGCGCCATGTCGATGTCGAACAACCAGCGCGCCTCAATCATCTCGAGGCCTTTGTTGAACAGGGTGGCTGAATCGATGGTGATCTTCCGCCCCATCACCCACGACGGATGTTTCAGCGCCATGGCCACGGTGATGTTGGCAAACTCCTCTTTGGGAGTTTGGCGAAAGGGTCCGCCCGAGGCGGTCAGCAGTAGGCGCCGGACGGAGGACGCGGGCTTTCCATCGAGACATTGAAAGATGGCGGAATGCTCGCTGTCCACGGCCAGGACCCGGACGCCGTGTTGGCGGGCTTCGTTCATCACGATTTCCCCGGCCATCACGAGGATTTCCTTGGAGGCCACGGCGATGTCCTTGCCGGCCCGGATGGCGGCCAGGGCAGGGGAAAGACCCGCCGTGCCGACAATAGCAATCAGCACCAGGTCGGCTTCCGGCAAGGTGGCCAACGAGAGGAGTCCCAAGGTGCCGCAATGAACTTGGATGCCGGGCAAGCGGGAAGCGAGGTGGGCGGCCTGGTCGGGGCAGGTGAGCGAAACGGCGGTGGGATGGTGGCGGAGCGCCTGTTCGGCAAGCAGGTCCGCATTGGCGCCGGCGGCCAAGCCGACCAGCCGCAATTGATCTGGCAGATCCTCGACCACCTTGAGGGTGCTCGTGCCAATAGATCCGGTGCTACCGAGCAGGACGACGTTTTTCATGTGTGGAGCCGACGGAGCGGGGCGTTTGAGTAGCGAACTTGGGCGGGACAGGGAAGGGGGCAAAAGTTCCAAGCTCAAAGCTCCAAGCTCAAAAGAAGTTCCAAGTGGGCATCTCTTGAGTTTGTCGTAACAGGGAGGGCGCTGAGGACAGGGGGGGCCAAAGCTTCAAAAACCAAGCTCCCAGCTCCAAACTCTGGGTTTCCGCCCGCACCATCCCTGGGAGCAGGTTCTTGGGAGCTTGGAGCTTGGGCTTTGGAACTTCTTTTGAGCTTTGAGCTTTGAACTTGGAACAGTCCGGTCGAGGACAATGTCCAAATGCATCCCGTCCTCCTTCGCGAAGCAGTTGGCAATTGGTGATGCCAATGGTTTCTTTGGCCGATGACGTTTCCCGTTCTCCCGGTTCTCGGGTCGCTGACCGCCCTCGCCGGCTTGATGGGGTGTGCGACTTCTCCTGCCACGACCGCCCTTGCCGACTGGCAAGGAACCGAACTCAAGGCGACCCGGCTGGTGTCCAACGGGACCGAGGTGCCGCTGCTGGCCGATCGGCCGATCACCCTCCAGTTGGAGCCGGAGGGAAGGGTGGCCGGCCGGGCGTCAGTCAACCGCTACTTCGGTGGTTTTACCCCGGGCACCGACGGCACCATCGTGTGGCAGGGTGGACTGGGTTCCACCCGCATGGCCGGTCCGCCAGAGGCCATGGGGCTGGAGGCGGTGTTCTTCCAGGTCCTGCCGCAGACGACTCAAGTGAAGGCCGGACGGGATACGCTCACCTTCCAGTCGGCTGATGGGAAGAATCGGGTGAGGTTTGTGAAGCCGTGACACGAATGGACACCCATCACGGAACACGAATGAACACGAATGGGGAGGCACGAATGGACACGAAGAGGAAATGCGATTTTTTGGAACGGCTGTTCTTCAAGACGGAGTCTTTGACAGGTTGAAGGAGGTCGGGGTGATTGGCGTCGTTTCGTTCCGGTGATCGTATCTTCCCAGGTTTGGCGGTCGTGCGTGCTGCTGGTGGTGAGCAGTTGGGCTGGATTCTGCCTGAGGGGGGCCGACTTGGCGGGCGAGGCGTTTCAGTTGCTCGAGCAACATTGCTTCAAGTGTCACGGCCCCACTCGTTCCGAGAACAGCCTGCGGCTGGATCTTCGTTCCGAAGCGTTGCAAGGAGGCGATCATGGGCCGGTTTTGGTGCCGGGAAAGCCCGAGGCCTCACTGCTGCTGCAGGTGGTGGCGGGGACTCACGGTGAGGTTCCCCGAATGCCACGCCGGGGAGAGGCTCTGTCCTCCGAGCAGATCAGCTTGCTGCGCACCTGGGTGGAGGCCGGCGCCGGGTGGCCCGCCAGTGCCACCGCGGAAACTCCCGACCCCCGGACCCATTGGGCTTTCCAACCCGTCCGCCGCCCTGACCCACCCGTCGAAACAGCCGCTCCGACCGGTGGCTGGGTCAACCCGGATCCGATGGACGCTTTCATCCAAGTCCGCCTGACCCAGGAAGGTCTGGCGCCGTCCCCTCCGGCGGACCGGGTCACGTTGATCCGGCGACTCAGTCTGGATTTGACCGGGCTTCCTCCGAGCCCGGAAGAGGTGGATGCTTTTGTGACGGATTCGTCGCTGGAGGCCTACCCCAAGTTGGTCGAACGCCTGCTGGCTTCACCTCATTACGGTGAGAAATGGGGACGCCACTGGCTGGATGCGGCGCGGTATGCGGATTCCAATGGATTCGAAAAGGATCGCACCCGGTCCATCTGGCCCTATCGCGACTGGGTGATCCAGGCCTTCAACGAGGATCTGCCGTTCAACGAGTTCACCCGACAGCAACTCGCCGGAGATTTGCTGGCGGACCGAGGCACTTTTTCCGAAGGCGAAGCGGGCCAACTTCGGGTCGCCACCGGGTTTCTCCGCAATTCGATGATCAACATGGAGGGCGGGATCGAGCCGGAGAAGTTCCGGGTCGAAACCATCATTGACCGGGTGGATGCGGTGGGGCGGACCTGGTTGGGACTGACCATCGCCTGTGCGCAGTGTCACAACCACAAGTACGACCCCATCTCGCAGAAGGAATACTTCCAGTTCTACGACTTCCTGAATCAGGACGTGGAACCGAAGCTCGAAGTGCCTTCATCCGTGGTGCGGGCAAAACGCCATGAGATTCGGGCGGCGGCCACGGCGCTGGAAGAACGGCTCCGCGTCGATCCGGCGGTGCAGGCGAGGTTCACCGCCTGGGAGTCCGCCTTGAAAACGCCCTCCCCCTCCTGGACCGTGATCGACGCCCAGGAATGGCATTCGACGCCGATGAAGTTTGAGAAACAGGAGGACCGGTCTCTGCTGGGAGGAGGCGACGTGTACAACAGCGCGGTGCTGCGGGTATGGGCGGAGGTGCCTTATACCAATATCACCGGGTTCCGGCTCGAGGCGTTGAACCACGGGAATCTCCCGTTCAACGGTCCGGGATTGGATGGAAAGGGTGATTTCCTGATCGGCGAGTTTCTGGTGGAGGCTTCACCCCTGAGCGAGCGGGCCACGACAAACCAGGTCAAGTTCCGCCGTGCCACGACCGATGCCGAAGCGCCCGGTTTCCCGGCCTCGGCCATGATCGACGGGGTGACCACGAACGGCGGCTGGGCCACCGCCTTCACGGCCGGCCGGCGCAACCAGGAGCGGCGGGCCGTCTTCGAAACCGAGGAACCGGTGGGCTTTGCCGGAGGAACCCGCCTGCTGCTGACCGTCCATTCCAAGCTGAGCGACGACTTGCAGGGAAAGCACGACCGAGTGTCCAACTTCATTCCCGGCCGGGTCCGGTTGAGTTTGCTGACCAACTCGACCCCGGGCGCAGCGGATCCGTTGAGCGAGTCGCAACGTCAGCGACTCCTCCGGCCGGATCGCACGGCGGAACAGACCGCGGAACTGTTCCGGATCTTCCTGTTCCAGGAGCCTTCCCTCGCGGAGGCGGCCCGGGAATGGGATGAGCTGTGGAAGGATTGGCCAGCCGCGGAGACCACGACCCTGGCCTTGCAGCAACGGGAGACGCCCCGCCAAACGCACCTCTTTCGCCGGGGCGATTGGCAGAAGCCCACCACGCCGGTCAGCGCCGATGTGCCCGCCGTGTTGAATCCGTTTCCGGCCGATCAATCCCCCGACCGGCTCGGTTTGGCGGAATGGCTGGTCAGTCCGGAGAACCCCCTGACGGCGCGGGTGATCGTCAACCGCGTCTGGCAGCAGTACTTCGGACAGGGATTGGTCGTGACTCCGGAAGACTTCGGGGTTCGCAGCGACCCACCGTCGCATCCGGAATTGTTGGACTGGCTGGCCGCCGAATTCATGGAACCCACCGTAGCGGACTCCTCGGGAGCCGCTCCTCGTCCCTGGTCGTTCAAACACCTCCATCGCCTCATCGTTTCCTCCGCGACCTATCGGCAGGCTTCACGAGTCAATCCCGACCTGCTGGAGAAGGATCCGTACAATCGCCTCCTGGCTCGCGGTCCGCGTTTCCGGGTGGAAGCCGAGGCCGTCCAGGACATCGCGCTCAAAGTGAGCGGACTGCTTTCACCCAAGATTGGCGGGCCGAGTGTGTTTCCACCGCTGCCCGAGGGGGTCATGAGCCTGGCCTACGGGCCGATTCCCTGGAACGTGAGCGAAGGCGACGACCGGTATCGCCGCGCGATGTACACCTTCTGGAAGCGCAGTGTTCCCTATCCGGCCATGATGACGTTTGACGCGCCGTCAGCGGAACAAAGCTGTGTCCGGCGCGTGCGTTCGAACACGCCCTTGCAGGCTCTGGTGACGTTGAACGAGCCGACGTTCAACCAGGCGGCCCGTTGGCTGGCGTGGCGGGCGCTGTCCGCCGCACCGGCTGACGCCGACCGCCTGGTCTGGGCGTTTCGGCAGTGCCTGGGGCGTCATCCGGATCCCGCTGAGGTGGAAGTGCTGGCGAAGCTGCTGGGCGACGCCCGGACGGAATTTGCCGCGACGTCCCGGGAGGCCGCTCAATTCGCCCTTTCCGACCCGAAGAACCCGCCGCCGCTGCCACCTGGGAGTTCCATGACGGATCTGGCGGCCTGGACTACCGTGACGCGTGCCCTGTTGAATCTGGATGAGACATTGACCAAGGAATAGCTCATGAACCTGCCTCTCCACTTGGACCAGGAACGCCGTCAGTTTCTGACGCGCCGCTGGTTTTTCCGCGACTGCGGTCTGGGCCTGGGTTCCCTGGCGCTGGCCTCGCTGCTGGGGGATCGCGCGGTGGCCGCGACGGCGACGGACACCAATGCGCTCGCGCCCAAGCGTCCGCCGCTTCCCGGACGGGCCCGGTCGGTGATCTATCTGTTCATGGCGGGAGCGCCGAGCCAGCTCGAGCTGTTTGATTACAAGCCCACCCTGGCAAAGTACAACGGACAGCCGGTTCCCAAAGATGTTCTTGGCGGGCAGACCTATGCGTTCATCAAACCCGACTCGGCGATCTATGCCCCGGAGTTTGCCTTTGCCCAGCACGGCCAGTCCGGCGCCTGGATGAGCGAAGCCCTTCCGCATCTGACCACAGTGGCCGATGAGCTGACCCTCATCCGCTCGATGAACACCGACGCCTTCAACCATGCGCCGGGACAAATCTTCATGAACACTGGCTCGCAGCAGTTCGGCCGGCCGAGCATGGGAGCGTGGGTCACGTACGGATTGGGCAGCGAGTCCCAGGACCTTCCCGGCTTCGTGGTGTTGAATTCGGCCGGTGGATTGAGCGGCGGCGCGGGGAACTACGGCTGCGGGTTTCTGCCGACCGTATTCCAGGGAGTTCCTTTCCGAAAGGGTGCGGATCCCATCCTGTACCTGGGCAATCCCACCGGCCTTAGTGCGAGCCTGCAGCGGCGTACTTTGGATGCCGTCAAGGAGCTCAACGAACGCCGCTTGGGGATCATGGGCGATCCCGAGATTGCCACCCGGATCAGCGCGTTCGAGATGGCGTACCGGATGCAGTTCAGCGCGCCCGAATTGGTCGATCTTTCCCAGGAATCTCCGGAAACGCTGGAGCTCTACGGGGCCAAGCCCGGCGAAGCCTCCTTCGCCAACAACTGTCTGCTCGCGCGCCGGATGGTCGAACGCGGCGTCCGCTTCGTGCAGTTATTCCATGAGGCGTGGGACCATCACAGCGATGTGAAGGGCGGGGTGAAAGCGCAGGCCAAGCTGACCGACCGGGCGTGCGCCGCGCTCATCAAGGACCTGAAGCAACGGGGACTGCTGGATTCGACGCTGGTGATCTGGGGCGGCGAATTCGGACGAACCCCGCAAGTCGAAGCCAGCACCGAGCTGAATCGGTCATTGGGACGCGACCATCATCCGCAGGCGTTCACCATGTGGTTGGCCGGCGGCGGAACCAAGCGCGGGGTGACCGTCGGCGAGACCGACGACTTCGGTTTCAACGTGGTGAAGGACAAAATCCACGTCCACGATCTGCACGCCACGGTGCTGCATCTTCTCGGATTCGATCATGAGCAGCTCACCTTCCGTTTCCAAGGCCGCGACTACCGGCTGACCGACGTGCATGGCGAGGTCATGGGTTCGATTTTGGCGTAACGGGCGGCAGCGACAGCCGTTTTGAGTCGCTGCCTGACGGTCGGTGGGAGCGTTCTGCCTGATCGGGTGTCTCGATCGACCGGCAGGATGGCTGTCCTCCGAGTCAGCGCGCGAGATCGGCTTGGTACAGCACCGAGAATTGGTGTCGGCGCAGGGCGTCTTCGGCCACCTCTTGTTCCTCGATGCTGATGACCAATGCCGAACGTTCCCGGGGACGGGTGAGGAAGGGATAGGTGTAGTGGATGTTCAGTTCGGCTTCGAGCAGGGCGTAGAGCACGTCCTTCAACCGGCCTTCGCCCTCGACCTCCACGGCCAGGACCCGCGTCTCCGAAGTAGGGAAGGCGTGTTCGGATAGGAGAGCACGAGCCCGGTCGGGGTCATCGACGACGAAACGCAGAATGGTGCTGTCCGTGGTGTCGAGAACCGTCAGGGCCAGGATATGGACTTCCCGTTCAGCCAGGCGGCAGGTGACTTCGTGCAGGCGGCCCAGACGGTTGGGGAGAAAAACGCTAAACTGGATGATCGGCTCGGCTTCCCGTTCGCGGGCGGTGGCGATGGGCATGCGCGGAGTATTGGGAGATGGCGGGATGAAGCAAGCCAGCGACGGTGAGGGGGACAGGAAAGCTCCAAAATCCAAGCTCCAAGTTCCAAGTTCCAAAGAAGGGTGGACCTCCAAAATCCGGACGTGAATCGAGGCTATG
>CAYYSX010000162.1:0-13569 GCA_964474315.1 uncultured Verrucomicrobiota bacterium
TGTCCAGCAACTTAGACTATGGGTAAAGACCACGCCTCAAGGCGGGACTCCGTACGAAGTCGGAATGCGGAAGTGGGAACCAGGGGCGCAGGCTGAGCTGGGGGCAGTGCCTTGGAACTTCTTTGGAGCTTGGAACTTGGCTTTTGGAGCTTTCGCGCCCTTCCCTCTTGCCCCGTGCCCACCTGCTCCGGACGCTCCCGGCCGTGTCCTCCGGATACCAGCTCGTTCAGCTCAAGAACGGCACGTGGAGCGTTCGCTCCGAGGCCGAGGGCGAGACCTTTCATCCCGTGGTCGGACCGGTGGCCGAGGCCGAGGCATTGTATGTACGACAACTGCGGCTGCCGGAACGGGCGGCCGACGCCGAGGCCGAACTGGTGCTGTGGGATGTGGGCCTGGGAGCCGCCGCGAACGTGCTGACCGTGCTCCGCGCCCTTCGCGGAACCACGCAACCTATTTACATATTCAGCTTCGATCACACGCTCGAACCCTTGCGCTTCGCCGCCGCCCATGCGTCGGAGCTGGGATATTTCGACGGGTTCCTGCCCCAGGTGCAGCAACTGGTGGAACGCGGGCGGGTCGAATGGGAGGAAGGCGTTCGGCCGGTGCGCTGGACGGTGATTGAAGGTGACTTCCCTTCGCGCCTGGAAGAGGCCGAAGCCCGCGAATGGCCGCCTCCTCATGGAATTCTCTTTGATGCCTTTTCCCCGGCCCGGAATCCAGCCATGTGGACGCTGCCCGTCTTCACCCGACTGCACCACCTGACCCGCCCCGACCGACCCTGCGCGCTGGCGACGTATTCCCGGGCGACGCTGTTGCGGGTGACGTTGCTGTTGGCCGGCTGGTTCGTCGGAATTGGCCACGCCACTGGCGAAAAGGATGAAACCACCATCGCCGCCAACACGCCGGAACTGTTGGCTGAACCCCTCAACCATTCCTGGCTGCAACGGGCGCGCCGCTCCACCAGCGCTGAACCGCTGGCGACCGCCGAATACTGCCAACGACCGCTCACCGAATCGACCTGGAATGCCTTGCAGCAGCACCCGCAATTTTCCGGGAGCGTGGCCTTGGGAGCTCCGCGCTTCAGCTCAACCGGCGCAGCTTGGTAATCCGTCCCGTGTTCACCCATTCCGCCACGAAGATGTTGCCGTCGGCATCGAAACAGGCGTCGTGCGGATGCAAGAACTTGCCCGACACCCAACCTTCGCCCTGCGGACTGCTCCTCAGCTTCATCCCGTCCTTCAACACTTGCTCCCGCCAGGCCGGATCTTCACCCAGATGGGCGATGACTTCGTTCTTCCCGTCCAATAGCGTGATCCGAGCGCTCAGATCCGGCACCAGCAGGATCTCCCCCCAAGTGTCCAGATTCGCGGGCAGGATAAACCCATCGAGTGTTTTGAGGTGCTTGCCTTCGAGCGTGAACCATTGCAGCCGCTTGTTCGCCCGATCGGCGATCACCACGGAACGCTCGCGACCGGGACGATTGTCCACCCAGATTCCGTGCGGCGTGTCGAACTCACTGTCCCCCTTGCCGGGCGCCCCGAACATCGAAAGCCATTTCCCCTCTTGGTCATACCGGTGGATGCGGAAGCTGCCGTAACCATCTGCCAGAAAGAAGCCGCCGTCGGGTAGGAACCCGTAGTTCGTGGGCATGAAGGCGTCGCGGCCCCAGCGTTTGGCGGGCTGGGTGTCTTCCCCGGCGGGATACAGCCCCGATTCCATCGGCGCGTGTTTCAGCCAGACCACGTCGCCGGTGAGAGTCAGCTTCGCGAAGTTCTTCAATTGCTGGTAGCCGGTGACATACAGGAACTGGTCCTGTCCCTCGGTGCGCACCTCCAATCCGTGCCCGCCTCCCTGGAACTGGTTGCCGAAGGCGCGAACGAAGCGGCCCTGCGGATCGAACACGAAGATGGACGGATGATCCGGTAGGTTCTCCCGTCCTTCGTGGATGATATAGACCCGTCCTTCGCGATCCACGGCCACATTGTGGGTGGTCTGCCAGGTGTACCGGTCCGGCAACTGCGCCCAATCGTGCTGCACTTCGTACCGGTGGTTACCGGTACCAATGACCAACTGGCCTTCGGACTTTCGGGCAGTGAGCACCTGCGGAGCGGCAAGCGCCGCCGCAGTGGCGAAGAGGAACTGACGACGAGGGATACGAGGGAAGGTTTTCACAGGCGATGGAGATGAAGGTTCTGTTCGTGGAATGGCGATGAATCTACTCCGCACCAGGGCCAAGGCGACTGCAAACAGGAAAAGCGCGAGAGATGGGTTTCAGTCGCGTTTGGGGAGCGCGCCGGCCCAAGGGAGGGAACGGGACAGGAGATCTCGCCGGGGGCCGAAGCTCAAAGTTCAAAAACTCAGGGGCCGGAGCCTCCCTCCACGAAGTGAGTCGTCTGACGCGCAAAGTTCCAAGGGCCAAAGCCAAAGCTCCAAAGAAAACCCCAAAACCCCGAGTCCCAAGGTTCACAGCGCGGCTCGACGGGGACAAGGGGCACAGCCACCGAGGAGCTTGGAACTTAGGATTTTGGAGCTTCCCATGAACCGTCCCTTCCCACCTTGTAGAGTCGTCTGTCCCCAGACGACAGTCGTCTCGGGAGAAACGACTCTACAGGGGAGAGTTCAGGGCCTCGATTCATGTCCGGATTTTGGAGGTCCACCCTTCTTTTGAGCTTTGAACTTGGAGCTTTCGCCTCGTTCCCACTTAGCAGTTCTCCGGCCCTTTCCTTGTGTGTCACGCCTCACGCGCCACAGCGTTCAGCAGGTATTCGCGCGGACGAGGCCATCCGCGCTCCTGCCGGAAGGACAAATCCGCCCATTCAGGCGTGGGCGCGGAAGCGGCGAAACAGCGCGAACGCTCCGACGAGACCGGCGGTGAGGGCGACCGTCTCGGCCGGTTCGGGAACCACTACCAGGAACCCGCGGATCTCGCCGCCTGGATAAATAGTAGAGTGGATATTCAAGTAAGCCTTGCCATCGAACATGGCGTTAAACAGGGCGATTTCGGCGGCCTCAGTGGTGCCCCCATTGGCGGTGATAAACGAAGCATTATAACTCGATGCCTCAGTCAGATCGAGCGTGGCCTCGTAGGTGCCGCTGCTGACTCCCGCAGGAAAACCGACAAACGTGGGGGTGGTGGTGGCAACCGACGCCGCGCCGCTGAACGCCGCGGCCGTGGGTGCGTGAATGTGGGCTACGGTCGTGGTGCCCTCCAGACCGGAAAAGGCAACGTCCAGTTCCAGCGTGTGTGCGCTCGAGTCATAAACGATGGTGGCCTGTCCCGTTCCCGGAGAGGTATTTGGATCAGCCTCGGAAGGGCCATCCAGGACGACGCTGAAGGTGAACAATTGCCCATGAACGACGCTGCCCAAGGCAACAAACAGGGCCAGTACAGGTGTGGTTTTCATGATGATGTTTGGTATTGATGGGAATGTGTTTGTCTAGGCGACACAGAAGAAGGGAATTAGGTTTCTTTGGGATTGTGATAATAGTTTGCCCCGCTTTTCTGACCGCGCTGGAGACCGGAAGCGAACGCTCCAAAAGCTACGTTCCCAGCTCCGTCTGGCCCCTGGTTCCCACTTCCGCATTCCGCATTCGTACGGAGTCCCGCCTTCAGGCGGTGGAGCGGTCGCTGCTCCAAACGGGGGGAGGCGTCTCTATCGGTTGGGGAAGGTTGGGGCGAGAAGGGCGATCCAATCCGGGTAGGCTCTGCCGCGGTCAACGGGATCGTTCCTCTCCGTCCTCTTCGGAACTTCGAGCCCAGAGACCGTCCACGACCGCCCCGACCCGCGCGGCGCCCAGCGTCCGCTTGAGCCCAGGCTCGAGGAGGTACCTTCACCTTCACATAGACTCAGAGGTCCGAATCCGCCCGGAGGTTCCCGACCAATTTTGAATAGGTGCGAGGCCCTGGGCAAGCGACCGGTGTTCCCCCTTGGGAGGGGGAGCGCGGATGGCTTGGATATCATTGATGAGGAAGGGTTTATTCAGCGCCGTGCCTGCTCGGTGCCTTCGCCGTGCGGCCGCTCTACCGGGTGGGGAGGAGGACTCATTTCGGTCCAGCTCGCTTTCCATCCGTGCCATCCGCGGTTCTAGCTCGCGTTTTCAGGATCAGGGCTTCTGGGTGGAGGGTGGAAGGAGGGATTGGTGTTGAAAGGGGAGGCAGACCGCGCTGCTGTGGGTCGCCGACTCGCGCTCCGGCCATTCAGCAATTTCTCGGAACCCCGATCACTTTGGAGCCGGTCGGATCCGATCAATGGCAGGTTCACGTGGAAGAAAGGAAACTATGAACCAGAAAGATTTGATTCGTCTTGGCGTGCCGCCGGGCGAGGCCATGCGACGCGGCCTGGATTTCATCACGCGTTATATCCTCAAGGGACTCGACAAGTCGAAACTCGCGGCCGAAGTCGAGGCCGTGGTCAAGGCGCCGGTGGACTTTGTGGAGGACGCATTGCGCGGGGAGTTCGCCCAGGCCTTGGTGCGTTCGCCGCGGGTCATTCGCGAAGCCCCGGCGCAATGGCGGCAGTGGGGCGAAGGATTGGAGCCCGAGGCGGTCAACCAGATGGCGCGGGCCTGCCAATTGCCCATCGCCGTCGCCGGGGCGCTGATGCCCGACGCCCACGTCGGCTACGGTCTGCCCATCGGCGGGGTGCTGGCCACCGACGGTGCGGTGATCCCCTACGCGGTCGGCGTGGACATTGCCTGCCGCATGAAGTTGACCGTGGTGGACTGGCCGGTGCGGGACCTGGATCGGAAGCGCGACCGTCTGGCGCGGGCGATTGAGGAGGAGACCCGGTTCGGCGTGGGCGCGTCCTTCAAAGCGCGCCGCCAGCATGAGGTGTTGGATGCCGATTGGACCGTCAGCCCGGTCACCCGACAGAACAAGGATCGGGCCTGGGCACAACTGGGCACCAGCGGCAGCGGCAATCACTTTGTCGAGTTCGGGTTGTTTACCAATGAAGCCGAGATTCCCGGGGCCGGTGGGAAGCCGGCGCTGCTACCGGGAACGTACGTCGCTTTGCTTTCGCATAGCGGCAGCCGGGGCACCGGTGCGCTTACCTGCGACTACTACAGCAAGCGGGCAATGGCGCGACATCCGGACCTGCCCAAGGAACACCGCCATCTGGCCTGGCTGCCGCTCGATTCCGAGGAAGGCGCAGAGTACTGGGCGGCCATGGAACTGATGGGCCAATACGCCGCCGCCAACCACGCACTCATCCACCGGCACATCGCCGAGCATCTCGGGGTCGAAGTGCTCCTGGACGTCGAGAACCACCACAACTTCGCCTGGAAGGAACGTCACCTCATGGGCGGCGTCGAACGGGAAGTCGTGGTGCATCGCAAGGGCGCGACCCCCGCGCATGTCGGGGTATTGGGTGTGATTCCTGGCTCGATGGCGACCCCGGGCTTTCTGGTCCGCGGTCGGGGTGGCGCCGACTCGCTCGGCTCCGCCTCGCATGGCGCGGGTCGGGTCATGAGCCGAACCAAGGCCATCAAGACCTTCGCCTGGGGGAAAGTGAACCGGGTGCTCAAGGAGCGGAACGTTCACCTCCTTTCGGCCGGCCTGGACGAAGTCCCGATGGTCTATAAAGACATCCATCAAGTCATGGCCGCCCAGAGCGACTTGGTGGACGTGCTGGGCCGTTTCGAGCCGCGTTTGGTGAAAATGGCTCCCAGCGGTGAGCGGGCCGAAGACTGAGAGCCTGTTTGGAAATCCCAGCGGAATCCTTAGAACAAAGACTCCCAACGGGTCCGCATTGAACACCGGCCATAGACATCATCCAGCGGCAAAGGGGGGGAAGTGATGGCGCCACCGATCTCCGGGCCAGACGAGAAGGGAGCAAGGTGCGTATCGGAACTGAGAGACGTCACGAGCGAACGACGAAGGAATCTCGACCCGGAAAAAAAGGGGCGATTCCACGGACGAAAGCGGAAGGCTCAATTCCAGCAGCGTGTTGTCGGCTCCGCTTTGCGCCGGGGTAAGTGATTCCTAAGTCGGAACGGCCAGGTTGCGCGATCCCTCGAGCACGTATTGGTTTCCCGCTTCCGCCCGGAACCGTACCTGTAGGGTACCGGACGTCACCGAGAGCTGCCCCTGGTAGTTGCCCTGCCCCTGGACGTTTTCCGCCCGTTTCGGGCTGACTGCCCGGTTGCGGAACGCCGTCACATCAGGAGACGCATACAGCATTCCGCCGGCGGGAATCACCGTCCTCGTCCTTCAACCCGCCTTGGTTGGCCGCCAGAAACTCGTTGATCACCGGGGATGACCAAGCGGAACCGACGAGTTGGAAGGCCAGCAAAACGGCAACGCCAAGAACCCGAGGTGACCGGACCATAAAGAGTCTCAGAAACTGGCAGATTCCGGGCCAGGAAAAAGCCGGAACTCGGGCATGCACGGGTGCATCTAGAGTTTGTCCTCCCGCCGCGGGCCGGGTCCAAGAACGGCCCGCCCTTCCGCAAGCTCCAAAAGCCAAGCTCCAAGCTTCAAAGAAGCTCCAAGTTCCAACGGCGGGCGGTCCAGGCGTCCAAGCCCGCCCAAAAACCTCGCTTCCAGAAACGGCGGGAACCCGGGAGTTGGGAGCTCGGGCCTTTGGAACTTCTTTTTAACTTCGAACTTCGAACTTCGAACTTTGAACTTTGAACTTTGAACTTTGAACTTTGAGCTCCCCCTACTCCACCCGACACTTCCCCGTTCCCTTCACCACTTCGCCAATCAACCACGCCCGATGACGAGCGGCCTGGATGGCGCGCAGCACGTCGTCCACCGCTTCCGGGGACACGATGACGGTCATGCCGATCCCCATGTTGAACACCTGGTAGAGCTCCGCCTCGTTCACTCCACCCTTTTCCGTCAGCAGCGAGAAGATCGGCAACAGATCCCACGAGCCTTTACGGATCACCACGTCGCAAGACGGTGGCAGTGTGCGCGGAATGTTGTCCACGAATCCACCGCCCGTGATGTGGGCGAAGGCCTTGATTCGTCCGGAACGCGACCCCGCCGTCCGGTTGAACCGCCGGAGGAGCGACTGGACCAATGGTCCGTAGGTAAGATGAACCTTCAGCAGCTCGTCGCCGATGGTGTTCCCCAACTCCGCCACCCGACTGGATGGTTTCAGGCCCAGTTGGTCGAAGAAGATTTTCCGGGCCAGCGAGTATCCGTTGGTATGCAGGCCGCTGGAGGCGATGCCGATGAGCGCGTCGCCGCGCTTCACCGATTTCTGGCCGTTGAGCATCCGGGATTTCTCCACCACCCCGACGATGGTGCCGCTGAGGTCGTACTCGCCGGCCTGATAGAAGCCGGGCATCTGGGCCGTCTCGCCGCCGATGAGGGCACAGCCATTGGCCACGCAGCCGCGGGCAAAGCCTTTGATGATATCAGCGAACACCTGGGGCTTGAGCTTTCCCGTGCCCAGATAATCGAGGAAGAACAACGGCTCGGCGCCCAGCACGGCGATGTCATTGACACAATGATTCACCAGGTCCTCGCCGATGGTGTCGTGACGGTTCAGGGCGAAGGCGAGCTTTAGCTTGGTGCCCACGCCGTCCACGGACGACACCAGCACGGGTTGGCGGTAGCGCCGGATGTCGAGGGCAAAGAGCCCGCCAAAACCACCGACCTTTCCGAGGACTTCCCGGCGATGGGTCGAAGCCAGGAGCTGGGGGAGGGTATTCTTAACCTGGTTACCCAGGTCGATATCAACGCCGGCTGCCGCGTAAGCTTTCTGCTTCATTCGTGGGCCGAAAAGCTACCGGCGTCGCGGAGCGAAGGAACGGGAATTATGGGCGGGGTGGACTGAGGGGGAGCGGAGGTGACGGGACAGAACACCGGTGGTGGTGCGGCGAAAATTCCAACAGACGCTGAGACGGACCCCCGCTCAGTGTTCTTCCCAGAACGGATTGAGTGCCGAGTGGCGTCCGATCCGGATACTTTGGTGGATCGCCTGGGTGATGTGGTTCTTCGCCAGTTCGACGGCGGGCAGGAGCGCCAGACCCAAGGCCAGATAACCGGCAATGGCCGCCGAATAGGTGCAACCCGTGCCGTGGGTCGAGACTCCGCGCGCAAACGGCGCCGAAAGCACTCGTTCCGTTGACCCGTCGAAAAACACATCGCGCGCCGCCGACTCCTGGGGCAGGTGTCCTCCTTTCAACAGCACGGCGCACCCATGGCGAGCGTGAAGATCCACGGCCGCCTGCCGCAGATCGTCGAGGGTCCGGAGTGGCCGCCCGAGCAGGGTTGCCGCTTCGTCCAAATTCGGCGTGACCAAGGTGGCCAGGGGAAGGAGGTCCCGAATCAGGCGTCGCACCGCGGCCGGTCGGAGCAATGGCGCTCCGCTGGTGGCGACCATGACTGGGTCCACGACCAGCGGCGGCGGTTGGTGTCGCGGCCATGCGTCCACCACGGATCCGATGAGAGCGTCGCTGTACAGCATGCCGGTTTTCACGGCCCGGGGAGGTAGTTCAGAGAACACGGCCTCCAGTTGGCGAGACACCATGGCGGCGGAAACCGCCTGAACACCGGTGACGGCCCGGGGATTCTGGGCGGTCAGACAGGTGATCACACTCGTTCCAAACACCCCAAGGGCAGCCAAGGTCTTCAAGTCCGCCTGGATTCCGGCGCCGCCTCCGGAATCCGAGCCGGCAATGGTAAGGGCGATGGGCTGAACCGTCCGGCGCGACATGAGCGTAACGTACCAGGAAGGTCGCCCGGGGACAGCCTGGGGTTACCGGACCAGCGACGGGCCAGGAAAGCCCCCGGCAGATTGCTCCGCCGGGGGCACGCATAGGCGGTTCCAGTCGGGCTGTTGGCCGGGAACCAGATTGGGCATCGAACGCGTGCGGCCGCGTGGGGAGACACGAGGCCCATCTGGAACGGCGACCCGGTGGAACGAATCAAACGGACTTGAGCCGGCATTGTTCTCAATGGGGAAGGGGTAAAGCGGCCAGATTTTGGGGGGAGATGGGCGAGGGCTGGATGCGCTAGTCAAACAAAGGGAATGTCATTAGGGTCAGTGGGTGATTCAGAAAAGGCATCTGATTCCGATGTTGGTCCTGTTGGTGGTAGGAGGTTGTAGTCGCGCGCCGAATTCCACCGGACCGGGGCCGGAGTCCAACCCCACACCCTCCAACGCTCCGGTAATTTCCTTCGACTTGACCGACGGCACCAGCCCTCTGCCGCAAGGTGGGTTGGCTGAGGCGGCCAGGGCCGAGGAGTTGATAGCAGCGGATGAACTGGCCGCCGGCGGTCAGACCAAGGAAGCCGAAGCCGCTTATCTGGCCTTGATCGAGAAGACTCCGGACAACGAAGAGATTCACTTCAACCTCGCCCATCTCTACGGCCGGACCGGTCGGACCAATGAGGCCATCACCCACTACGAGGAGGCGTTGCGCCTGCTTCCCACCTACGCCGAAGCCCATAGCAACCTCGGCAACGTGTTGGCGAAGCTGCGACGGTTCGACGAAGCGATTGCGCACCTGGAGTCTGCGGTGGCGGCCGATCCCTCTAACAGCCGCAGTCAGAACAATCTGGGAACCGCCCTGGCGTCGGCCGGGCAACTGACCAAGGCCATCCCCCACTTCGCTCAGGCGGTGCAGTTGAACCCGGATTTCGCCGAGGCGTGGTTCAATCTCGGCCGGTTACAACTCGTCGCCGGTCGGCTCGACGAGGCCATCATCGCCCTCCAGACGGCGCTCCGCCTTGATCCGGGCCTGGCGCCGGCGCGCGGCCAGTTGGAGCGAGCGTTGAAGGCCAAACAGGCCCGGGGCTACTGACCCGGGTCCGGCCAGTTCACCTCGATCTGGCGGCCGCCGTCGGGAACCGCCACCCGAACCGTCCGTCCACCCGGCCATCGCACTTCGAGTTCCGTTGGACGAGGCCCTCCCACCACCAGCACCGCTCCGGCTTGCGACCAATATCCACCGCCTCCGGTCAAGGTCTGGGCGGCACCCCGCGTGCCATCCCGAACCGGAACCACCACCGCTCCCACGCCATCCGGATTGCCCGGTGGACCCACCAGGCGGACACGCAGACCCGGCGGGGTACCCGTGTTGTGGAATAAAACGGTCTGGGCTCCGTTTTGCGTTAGCACCAGGTCCATCCGTCCATCTTCGTCGAAATCGGCCGCGGCTGCCCCTCGTTGTTCTCCATACACCGCCACACCGCTCTCCCGGCTGTCCAACACCGTGAATTCGCCGGTGCCATTACCGCGCAGGATCAATCCCTGCCCCGTATCGAGCCGGGGCTCCTCGGGATGTACGGCAAAGAGGTTCTGTGCCAGGGCCAAATCCAGGTGACCGTCGGCGTCGAAGTCAGCTACGGCCAGTCCCCACACCGGTGCCCATTGCGCCTCGCGCGGAAGCGGACGGACCTCGAATCGTCCCCCGCGATTGAGCAACACCACCGAAGTGAGGAGATCCGTCTGCCAATCCTTCGCCTGGGGAGCCACCGGCCCCAGAATCTGCGCGACCCCGGCCTCGGCATACGCCGCATGGGTGGGAATCCGGTCCGGCAAATCCGGCAGTACGGCGGCAAGGAGATGGCGGTCGCGCAAAGGAAGCAGGTGCGGTCCCGATTCGGCCGCCTCCACCACCAGGATCGGTAATTCGGCGTCCAGTTCCGCCCACACGACGCGGGCATGACCGCGGTTCCGAATTTGCCAGGAGGTATTCTGCCCGCGGTTTCCCACCACCAGATCCAGCCGGCCATCGCCATCGAAATCACCGGTGGCGACGCTGTTCCACCAGCCGATCAGTCCGGCGAGTCCCCAAGCTTCGGTCATTTCCTTCCAGGTGTCCTGGTCCCGTTGAAAGATCCGGAGAGGCCCCAGCTCGAGGGCGACGATCAATTCGGGGAATCCGTCCCCGTCCAGATCGGCCAGCAGAGCGTCGCTCACCAGGCCCAGATTGGCGAAGGGAGGCCACTCTTCCTCTACCAGCTCGCCGGCGTCGTTGCGGAAAAAGCGCGAGGTACACGGTTCCGGCCACCGCCCGGCGCGAAGGCGGCCGCCCACGAACACGTCGAGATCGCCGTCGCCATCCACATCGCCCGTCGCCACCGGCCCGGTGCTGCTGCCTGCCGCCGTCAGCAACGCGGAACCCATCCAGGACGTTCCCTGAGCGAACCAGCCCAGGACGGCCGGTCCGGCCGCGCTCCCGGATTCATAACCGGCCACCCCGGACAGCAACTGGGCCTTCCCCTCGGCATCCGCCCAGAGAGCCAATCCGGTCAGATCATCCGACAGGGAGGCGCTTTCGTTGGTGGCCCGGGTAAACATCCCTCGCCCGTCCCCCCCAATAGGTCCCCGGCGGACCGCCCCGACCGGATCCGATGAACAGGTCCACATGCCCGTCCCCGTTCAGATCGATCCAGGCCACCCCGGGTCCGAGCTGACTGTATTGCTGGGGCAGGAGGGGTTGTTGCGCCCAATCATCGAATGGTGGTTCGGGATGAACGTGTCCCAGGCGTTCGGAGACATCAGTAAACCACGGCCGGGGGACCCTCGCCGGCTCCGGTGCGGGCGCGGGGGTTGCTCCGGCTTCCTCGATTTCATAGATATGATTGGCCCGCAGCCCGCGCACCACACTGCGCTTCCCCGACCGCCACCGCACCTCCAGCTCATGTTCCCCGGACCCGGCGGCGAAGGTGCGTTGAAGCTGGCTGTGCGAAAGATACTGCCCACCCGCCACCATCTCCTGCCGCTGCACCACTGGTCCACCGGTCAGGATCAATTGGGCTCCGATACCGCCGACATTGGGCGGAAGACCCTTCAACCGGATGGCGATCCGCGGTGCCGTCGAATCATTCCGATAGATCAACGGCGGACCTTGGATCGCGTTCATCACCACATCGAGGTCTCCGTCGTCGTCGTAGTCCACCCCGATCATCCCGTGCGCGATCCGCGGGGAATTGAAGCTCCAGGCGTTGCTCACGTCCTCGAAGGTCAAGTCGCGCCGATTGCGGAAGGCAAACTTGGGCGATTCCAGCGGCGGATACTTCAGCAAGTTGTCCTTGGTGTTTTGCAGATTTTGGCCGGGCCGGGCCCGGTTGAGCGCGGCCACGTCACGATTGTTGACGTCGTGGAGATGCCCGTTGGAAACGAGCACGTCCTCCCAGCCGTCCAGATCCACATCGAGGAACAGCGGGGTCCACGACCAACCGGTCGCGGAGACGCCGGCAAAATTGGCGATCTCCGCCCAAGTGCCGTCACCACGGTTCCAGTACAGACAGTTCCGGGCGAATTCCTCGCGGGCCGCAAATTGCCCGGGCCTGCGCTTCACCGGCGCCATCGGACTCGAGGTGCGCAGGTGCTGCGGCAGCGTCTCGGAGAGCATCTCCACGGTCAGAAAGTCGTACCGCCCGTCGCGATCGAGATCGCCAAAGTCCACGCCCATCGAGGCGTAACTCATGTTGCGCAACGCAAAGATCGAGGCCTCCCGGAACTGGCCCTGGCCATCCCCCAGCCACAAGCGGTCCGGGGTCTGGAAGTCGTTGCACACGTAAATGTCGGGCCATCCATCGCCATTGGCGTCCCGGATCTGTACGGCGAGGCCAAAATCCCAAGGCGGGCTCATCGGACGTCCGTCCATTCCAATGAAGGCGGATTCCCAAGGCACTGGAGTGAAGCGCGCTTTTCCGTCGTTGAGGAACAGCGTGTCGGGCTCGCCGAATTCGAACAGCATGCCGTCAATGATGCGCAAACGGTTGGCGTGGCGTCCGGTAACCTGCGGTTGGCCGTTGATGATCCGCGTCGAAATGACCCCACCTTCCCGCAGGATCGCCTGGACGCCAAAGTTGCAGAGGTAAAGATCCAGATCGCCATCGCCATCCACATCCGACAGCGCCATCGACGTGTAGCCTCCCTTCCCGGCGATACCCGACGCGGCCGTGACTTCGGTGAAACGTCCCTGGCCGTCGTTGAGCAGGACTGCATTGGGTCCACCGAAAGCAGACACGATGAGGTCGGGCGCGCCGTCGCCGTTCAAGTCGCCGACCACGGCGCCGGAGGAGGTCTGATTGGTACATCCCACCCCGGCTTGGGCGGTGATGTTGGTGAAGCGTCCGTTACCGAGGTTGCGATAGAGCTGGTTGGCGGCCTGTTTGTGGCAGAAGTAAAGGTCCACCAAGCCGTCGCCATCCACATCCGCCGCCGCGAGACCGGAACCATTCAACAGATTCTGGAAGGTCTGAGCCCGTTGCGGGGACAAGGCATTGACGAAGTCGATTCCCAGCTCCGCCGGGTTGAGGAGGGTGAAGCCGATGCGGTCGGACGGGGCGACCCGGAGGGGGGCCACGCGAAATCCCGGCTGCTCCGACCATTCGAGTCCGCGAACGGAGGAGAGCAAAAGGCATGGCAGTAGATAGGCCGCCAGCGGGAGAGCAGGGCGCATCGTGGGATCGGAGCGAGCGAACGAAAGAAGCGCCCCGCCGTCAATCCCAAGTCGAAATCCGCGTTCAGCGGGGGGCGCATCTGGAATCGGTCCCCGGCAGGAGCGCGGGCGGCTCGTCCGCCGGACAACTCCGGGGGAAGCTCCAAAAGCCAAATCCCAAGCTCCAAAGAAGGGTGGACCTCCAAAATCCGG
>CAYYSX010000163.1:0-5095 GCA_964474315.1 uncultured Verrucomicrobiota bacterium
TGCTTCGTTATGACTTCGGCTTGAGTTGCGGGAAGAGAATGACGTCGCGGATGCTGTCTTGACCGAGCAGCATCATGCACAGCCGGTCGATGCCAATGCCGATGCCGCCAGCGGGAGGCATGCCATGCTCGAGGGCCACCAGGAAGTCTTCGTCCAGCTTTTGCTGCTCGCCACCGGCCTGATGTTCGAGCCGATCGCGTTGCTCGAGAGGATCGTTCTGTTCCGTGTAGCCAGGGGAGATTTCCTGGCCGTTGATACAACATTCGAAGACCTCGACGGTGTCCTTCAAGTCCTCGTAGTCAGGGTCGCCCGGCTGGACGTGGGTGAGTTTGGCCAATGGAACCAATTCCCTCGGGAGGTGGGTGACGAAGGTGGGCTGGATCAAGGTGGGCTCCACCAATTTCTCGAAGACGGCTCCGGTGACTTCGAAGTCTTCGTAACCGTCGGCGATATCGCCGGCGAGCTTGAGGTCTTCGATGGCGCGCTTGCGACGTTCCTCCGGGGTGAGACGGAACCAATCGTCACCGGCCTTTTCGCGAATCAGATCCTTGTAGCGCGCCCGACGCCACTGGGTGAGGTCGATGGTCTTATCGACCGTCCCGTCGCTATGACGGTGTTCGATGACCAGGGAGCCCAGGACCGTCTGCGCCACCCGCTTGATCACAGCCTCCACCGTTTCCATCATCGTCTCATAATCTCCGTAGGCGTGATAGGCTTCGAGCATGGTGAACTCGGGGTTATGCTTGCGGGACAATCCTTCGTTCCGGAAATTGCGGCCGATCTCGAATACCTTATCCACGCCACCAACCAGCAACCGCTTCAGATACAGCTCCAGCGCAATACGCAGATAGAAGTCGCAGCCGAGCGCATTGTGATGGGTCTTGAACGGCTGGGCGGCCGCGCCGCCGGGAATGGCCTGCATCATCGGGGTCTCCACTTCCACATAGCCCCGTTCGTGAAAGAAGGCGCGGATCTCCCGGATGATCTGTGACCGCTTCAGAAACACGTCTTTCACTTCGTCGTTGGCGAGCAGGTCGAGATAACGCTGGCGGTAACGGATTTCGGTGTCTTCGAGGCCATGCCACTTGGCCGGTGGAGGGCGCAGGGATTTTCCCAGAATGACGAAGCTCTCGACCTTCACGCTGATCTCGCCGGCACGGGTTTTGAACAACGTGCCCCTGACGCCGATGAAGTCGGCGAGGTCGAGGTGCTTGAAGATGTCGAACGGCTCGTCGCCCAGCGTTTGCTTCTGGGCATAGATTTGGATGCGTCCGGTCACGTCTTTGAGATCCAGGAATTGGCTCTTGCCCATGTCCCGATGGGCGGTGATGCGCCCGGCCAGGGCCACGGGATGGCCTTCAGCCCACTCCCCCTTTTCGTACTTCGCCCGGGCTTCGCCGCAGCCAAGATCCGGGGTGAATTTGTTGCGGAAGGGGAAGATGCCTTTGGCGTGGAGCGCGGCGAGCTTGGTCTTGCGCTGTTCGATCAAGGAGTTCGTGTCGTCCATGGGGGAGCGTGAGGCGTGGGGCGTGAGGCGTGACAGATTAGTTTAGGCCGAGGCGTTGGCTGACTTCGGTGGCGAGAACTTCGTAGGCGGCGGACGCGGCGCTGTAGGGATCGTAGTCGATGATGGGCTTCCCGAAGCTCGGCGCCTCGGCCAGGCGGGTGGTCCGGGGAATGACGGTCTCGAACACCAGTTCACCGAAATGCTGCCGGACTTCGCCGACCACGTTTTGGGAAAGTCGCGTCCGGCCATCGAACATGGTCATGACGATGCCCAGAAGTTCCAGGTGGGGATTGATGCCGGTGTCGCGAACCTGGTTCAGGATGCGGGTGACCATGGCCACCCCTTCGAGGGCGAAGTACTCGCACTGCAACGGCACCAGCAGACGGTCGGCCGCGGCAAAGGCATTGAGGGTCAGGATGCCCAGCGACGGTGGGCAATCGAAGAGGATGAGGTCGAACGATTCGCCTGACCGGATGGGTTCAAGAGCGCGGCGCAGCCGGTTGAGGTAATCCTCGGCTCGGGCCAGCTCGACTTCGGCGCCGCAGAGGTCGAGTTCGCTCGGAAGCAGGGAAAGCCCGGCAACGGCGGTGGGCTTGATGCGTTCCTCCAAGGTGCCGTCGCCCAACAGCGGGCGATAGACACTGCCGCCTTCCTGTTTTTCCAGGCCCAGTCCGCTGGTGGCATTGGCTTGGGCGTCGAGGTCCACGAGGAGAATGCGCCGGCCTTGGCGGGTGAGGCAGGCGGCGAGATTGACGGCGGTGGTGGTCTTGCCGACGCCACCTTTCTGGTTGGCGACGGCCAGGACAGGTATTGGCACGGGCCGACGTTCAGGGAGGGGTGGCTTGGACTCAAAGCGGAAAGTTAGACTGCCAAAGGCGGTTGGGACCACGAAAGGACACGAATGAACACGAAGGAAGAGCAATGGACACGAATGAATGTGAGGCGGCGGCTCGGGAGCGGTAGCATCGGCCCGGTTCCAGCCGCTCCAGTTCATCCTCGCCGCCCCTGGTGTTGCGGCCTTGCGGTGGTTCGCAGACGCGCGGCTCGGAAGATTTTCTTGGATCGGAGCACGAATTTTTCGGCTCCGCGGCTGTTTCGAGCCTTGCCTCGGCGGGAAATTTGGGTATTTCACCCGTCCGCTGCGGTTTCGGCAACGAAACCGCTTTGCCTTCTCCGCCGCCTCCGTGGTGGTGGGGACGCGGAGTCCGACCGGGTCGGAACCGTGGTACGGAAAGGACGTGAACGTGATTTGAGCGAAATCAAGCTGAAGAAGGGCGAGCCCATTGATCGGGCCTTGCGCCGTCTGAAGAAGAAAGTGGACCGGGAGAACACTCTCCGCGAAGTCCGCAACAAGCGGCATTACGAGAAGCCCAGTGAGCGGCGGCGCCGCAAACTGAAGGTAGCCCGGTTTAGCGCCATGCTCGCCGCGCGTTACGCCGATCAGTGATCGTTCGCACCGCGCATTGAACTTCACGTCGCCGGATGCTGTCCTTGGGGACGCCTCCGGCGTTCTTTTTTTCATGTACTCACTATCAACTTGTTGGAACTCCGGCCGCCATACCGATGGCCGGGCCATGCTGCGGGAAATCCGGGATTTGGGGTTCGAGTATGCGGAGCTCAGCCACGGTATCCGGATCAGTCTCGTCCCCGGAATCTTGGAGGCCGTCGAGACGGGGGAGATCAAGATTTCCACCCTGCACAATTTCTGTCCGCTGCCGATGGGCGTTCACTGGCCCGCCCCCAACCTGTTCAAGTTCTCTTCCGAGGATCGCCGGGAACGGGAATCGGCCTGGAAACATTCCCTCAAAACCGTCGAAACCGCAGCCCGGGTCGGGGCGAAGTTGATCGTCCTCCATTCGGGCCAGGTCGAGATCAAGGACTACAACGACAAGTTGGAGGAAATGGTGGCGCGGGGCGACCGGGATACGCCCAAGTACCGGAAATTGGTGGAGGACATGGAGGTGAAGCGGGAGCGGAAGAAGGAACGGGCCATGGAATTGTCGCTGGATCTCATCCGGCAATTGGCCGACGCCGCGGCCGCCGAGGGAATTTTGCTGGGCATCGAGAACCGGGAGGCCGTCGAGGAAATCCCCTTCGACCACGATCTGCCGATGTTCTTGGCGCAACTACCGGAAAATGTGCGTTACTGGCATGACTGCGGGCATGCCCAGATCAAGGAGAACCTCGGTCTCCTCCAGCACGCGATGCATCTCGAGGGATTGGCGCCGCGGTTGGGCGGGTTTCATATCCACGACGTGATCGCGGACGATGAGGGACAGCACGATCATTGTCCGCCCGGATCGGGTATGATCGATTTCGCCGGGTTGCGTCCGTTGGTGAAGCCGGAGCATATCAAGGTGGTTGAGCTGAGCCCGGGGGTGGCGGTCGATGATGTGCGGCGCGGGTTTGCCTTCATCAAGTCCGTGTGGGGCGAGGAATAAACCACCCGTGCGGCGCGCCCGTCTCACCAATGTGGCCCGGGCGGTGGCCGGCGTGCTGCTTCTGGCGGCGATCTTCCACGCGATATTCTGCAATGAGGCCCAACTTCAGCTCCTTCACGAGGGGGGACCGGACTGGGATTCGTTGACCAAGTGGGAACAGCGTCGCCTGGCCTGGACTCGCGGACCGTCCGAACTGTGGCACACCCTCCGGCGGTTGGATGTCGGAAGCTTGGTGGGGGCCTTCCTGATCTGCGGCGGATTGGTGGGATTGGGCGCCTGGCGTTGGCGGCGGGTGTTGGCCGAGCAGGGCATCGCCATGGAGTGGCGGGAGGTGTTGCGGATTTCACTGGTGGCCCAGTTCTTCAACGCCTTTCTGCTCGGCACCGCAGGGGGGGATGTGGTCAAGGCTTGGTATGCGGCCCGGGCCAATCCGGCCACTCGCGCTCCGGCCGCCGTGACCGTGTTTGTGGACCGCATTCTGGGAACCCTGGGCCTGTTGCTGGCGGCCATCTTGCTGGCCTTGCCGAACGCCATTCTGGTGGTCAGCTACCGGAGGTACCAAGCCGTCCTGCTGATCGTGGGCGGGATGCTGGTCGCCGCGGCCGGCCTCTTGGTGCTCGGCTTTTATACTCACGTCTTGAGCGAACAGGGTGCGCTGGCCCGGCTGCTGCACCGGATTCCGCGGGGTGAATCGGCGGTCCGGGCGTTGGCCTCCTGCCGTCGTTTCGGGCGTGACCCGGTGTTCCTGTTCCAAATGGCGGTGGTGTCCATGCTGATCGCCGGCGGCGTGGCCTTCGCCTACGTGATCCTGGCCCGGGGACTGGGTCTGGAAATCGATCCGGTGACCCTGGCTTTTGTCTCGCTGGTGGTGGTGTGCGTCTCGGCGTTGCCGGTGACGCCTTCCGGCCTGGGCGTGCGCGAGAACCTGTTTGTCTGGCTGCTGGCCGTACCGGCCTTTCAGCTTCGTCCGGGTCTGGCTCTTTCCCTCTCGCTCCTCGGCTACACCGTCAACCTCGCCTGGAGCGCCCTGGGCGGGGTGGTGTACCTGCTGATGCCGGAACGGGCCAAATTGGCGGCCGCCGGACGGGGAGAAGAGAGTGCATCTTGATTTTGTTCTTAATCCAGGGCTGGGCTCAAAGCTCCAAAG
>CAYYSX010000163.1:5195-13414 GCA_964474315.1 uncultured Verrucomicrobiota bacterium
CCCCCGTCTCCTGCTGGATGGAGCAATTCGAGATGGGCCCGGGAGAAGATCAGCGAGGGGCGGTACCGCAGAGGTACCCGCCGTCCTATCGGGACACTGCACGAGAAGCCGGCCCCCTTTGCCGACTGATTTCCCGGTGTTTGGCCTCCAGCCAGCGGATTTGCGGGGGCATGAGAAAACGGGCCTCAATTCCCTGGTAGGCCAGCAGCGCTTCCTGCCGCCGCTGCCGTCGCACGTTCAATTCGAAATAACCGAGCTGCAACACGGTGTGGTAATAGCTGTCGAGCCGCTCGGGATTGATCCGGGCCAATTCTGCTTCCGCATCGTCCAGCCGGTCGTTTTGCAGGAGGGCGAGCGCGTGGTTCAAGCGCGCGGAGACGCTGGTGGGTTCCTGGCTCAGGCGCCGCAGCGTCAGTTGAATCGCCAAGGGCGCGTTGGTCCGCTCGATCAGTAGGGCGGCGGCATAATTGTTGATGAAGATCGGATCGTTGGTCGCCAATTCATAGCCCCGCGACGCCGCGGCGCGCATGATGTCGAACTGACGGGCCTGATAAGCGGCCCGGACGACCTGGAACCAATAGACGGCCAGTCCGCCAAACTCCGTCTCCAACTTGCCCAACAGCGCCGAGGCGTGCTCATGCTGGTCCAATTGGTTGAGCATGGTGGCCATGCGATAGGTCATCAGCGGATTGTTGGGCGGGAAATCGATGGCCCGGGCAAAGGCCGTGTCGGCGAGATCGGTCCGGCCGGCTTTCAGCTCGGCGATGCCTTCCAGAAACCAGGCGAATCCATTGAGATCCGGTGGAATGCGCTCGGACGCCCGGAGATAGACCGCCAGGGTCCGCAGGTCGGACCAGCGTTTCAGCGCGAGGTAGAGGTCGGCTTGGCGTTGCCACACTTCCGCGCTGAAGTTGAAGTTGTGAAGCTGCTTCTCGAGAAATTCCGCGGCGTATTCGACCAGACCCAGTTCGAGAAAAATGTCGGTCATGAGCAGCGCGTCGGCCGGGGAGTCGGGTGGGTTGGAATAGGCCCGCGCGAGTTGGCCGGCGCGTTCCCGTTGTCCCGCGTTGAGCAACAGCCGCCAATACTGCAGATGATCGGCCACCCGATCCTCATGGCGGTCGATCAGTACGGCGAGCGCTTGTTCGTAAGCGGTGATGTCCGCTCGGGAGAACGCCACGGCGAGGCTCAATCGGTTGGCGAGGACGGTCGTGGCCACTGCGCGGGTTCCCTCGGCCAACTGGGCGGCACCCGAACGGAGGGTGGCGGGAGGTCCCCAGCCCGCTTCCCAGGCCGCCCGGTATAGGGCGAGATCCGTATCACCAGCCGTGGCTTCCGGATAGCGTTCCCAAGTTTGGTTGAACGGTTCCATGTAGCCCAAGTTGAACAGCGCCTTGAGATACTCCCGCGCCTGCACCAGACTGAGGTTGGTCTCCACCGGCCGCAAGAGAACGGCCACATATTGGTCCAGGTGGTACCGGGCGAACAAGGTGGCGGCCAAATCCAGGTCGGCCCGGTTTGTTTCGGTAAGCCGCAGCAGCCAGAGGGCGTGGGTGGCACCAACGTTCAGATACTTGCGGGGAGGGATGGGTTGGGTGGCAATCAGGCGCACCAAGCTCCGCGAAAGCTGGTTGTCGCCGGGGTCGTTGGCGATCGCCGACCGCCAGGCCAGCACGGCGGAATCCAATTGCCCAGCCGCCTCGGCGGAACGGGCGGAACGGGCCAGCGACCACGCCTGGATCTTGTCCAGCCAGCGCACGTTGATGACCGGCAGAAATCCCTTGGGCGTGGACCGCACCATCTTCGGCAGTAAGATCGCCGCGCTGATGAACGCCAACGCGACCAGTAGCACGGCCGCCCGGAAGTAACGCTCGAAAAAGAGCTGACGTAGCAACGAAGAGTCTTCCACGACCTTCGGTATCTCGGCGGGCTTAGCTGCCGGATCGGCCTGTTCGTCGGAATGGACGTTGCTCATTTAGGGTGCTGCCGGGTTGGGTTGGACTCGCAACAGCACAGACGATTCCTGCGCCTGAATCAAGGCCGGAGGAAGCGTGGCCGGGAGCAGCACGAATCCGCCGGCCGGCACCGCCACCGTCTGGCCCGCGCCGCGGACGGTCAACGCCCCTCGGACTACTCCAAGAACCGCAGGTCGCCCGCCGGAACGCTCGTCCGGAACCGCACCCGGGGAACAAACCAGTTCGTCAATGCGGAATAGCTCGTGATCGACCAACCGCCGCTGCGTTCCTCCCGTGGACGGGTCGGGGAGGGCGCTGACCAGCGGGGGTTCGAAATCGTGGAAATCGATTGAAGCGAGGGACGGTTCGACATGCAATTCGCGCGGCTGACCATCCAGCCCCACCCGGTTCCAATCGAACACCCGATAAGTGGTGTCCGAGTTCTGCTGGATTTCCACCACGAGGTTTCCGCCTCCCAAGGCGTGAACCCGGCCGCTAGGCACGAACATCACGTCCCCCGGCTTCGTTTCGTGGACGTGGACGCATTGGGCCACCGTGCCCGCGGCGATCCGCTGCACGAATTCTTCCCGCGAGACCCCCGGACGCAGGCCCACGTAAATGCGGGCCCCCGGTCGGGTATCGGCGAAGTACCACATCTCGGTCTTCGGCTCCCCATTCAGGGAGGACGCTTTGGCGGCGGGCGGATGCACCTGCAACGAAAGATCCTCCGAAGCGTCGAGCAGCTTGATCAGCCACGGAAACCGTTCGCCCGGCGCCACCTCCCGACCCAGGAGTTCCCGGCCGTGGTGGGTCATGAGCCAGCGCAGGTCGCGGCCGGCCAACGGGCCTTCCGCGACGACGGAGACGCCCTCGGGTCGGTCGGTGATTTCCCACGACTCGCCGATGACGGCGCCCGGGGGGAGTGACTTACGGAATACTTCGGCCAGACGGTATCCTCCCCACACGCGTTCCTTGAAGATGGGGCGAAAAATCAGAGGCGGTAGAACCATGACGAAAAGGCAAATCCGCAGCCCTCAGACTCATCAAACCTGAAAGCGCGAATTGGAACCGCGGAGGGCACGGCTAGCGCGGTTGGAAAGTGAGTTAGACCGAAATGAGTCCTCTTCCCGAGAGTGAAGACATCGAGTGCGCTCGACGCCGAAATAACCCTTCCTCATCCGTGGTCCTTCCACTTCCGGATCAAGGTTGAGTCCGGTTCCACCACGAAAAGACGTCCCCCCTTGATTGGTGTCCATTCGTGTCCATTCGTGGTTCCGTCGCTGGCTTCGCTTCGGCTCAGGCGGCTTTGGACAGGGGTTCCGACACCCGGCCCATGGCCCGGAACTTGGCGTAACGTTTCTCCAGGCGTTCCGGAACCGGAATGGCCTTCACTTCGGACAGATGCTTCAAGAGGGCCTCCTTGAGGTCGGCGGCGGTGGCGGCGGGATTGTTGTGGGCGCCTCCCAACGGTTCGGGAACCACGGCATCCACCAAGCCCAGCTCCTGGAGATCGTTGGCCGTGATGCGTAAGGCCGCCGCTGCCTTGGGCGCCGCGGCCCGGTCCTTCCACAAAATGGCCGCACACCCCTCCGGACTGATCACCGAATAGTACGCGTTCTCCAGGATCAAGACCCGGTCCGCCACTCCCACCCCCAGGGCGCCGCCTGACCCGCCTTCCCCGATCACCGCGGCAATAATCGGAACCTCGATCAGCGTCATTTCGCGCAAGTTGACTGCGATGGCCTCACCGATATGGCGTTCTTCCGAACCGATGCCCGGATAGGCTCCGGCGGTGTCGATCAGCGTAATGATGGGGAGACCAAACTTGTCGGCCAGACGCATCAGGCGCAGCGCCTTGCGATACCCCTCAGGGTGGGCCGACCCGAAGTTGCGCAGGATGTTTTCCTTGGTGTCGCGGCCTTTCTGGGTGCCGATCACCACGACCTTTTCGTCGCCCAGGAAAGCCAACCCGCCCACCATGGCCCGGTCGTCGGAGAACTGCCGGTCGCCGTGCAGTTCTTCAAACTCAGCGAACGCCAGCCGGAGGTAATCGAGCGTGTAGGGGCGTTTCGGGTGCCGGGCGAGTTGGACGCGTTGCCACGGGGTGAGGCTGGTGAAAATCTGGCGGCGCGCCTGGTTGATCTTGGCCTCCAAGAGGCGGATCTCATCCTCCCAACTGATCCCGAGGGAGTGCTGCTCCGGATGCTGTTTGAGCTCCTGGAGCTTGCGCTGCAATTCGACGATCGGTTTCTCGAAGTCGAGGTAATGTTTCATCGACGACATGGGCCTCAGCGGCAAGACCTGAACCTAGGGAGCAGGGAAAGGAAGCTCAAAGCTCAAAGTTCAAAGCTCCAAAGAAGCTCCAAGGTCCAAAATCCAAGCTCCCGGTTCCGGTCTGAACCGCCCTGGAAATGAGATGTCGGGGAGCCTCGCCCGATCGCGCTTCGGTCCACTGGGGGCGGCACCGCGGACCGGGGGAACTGGGGCGCGGGGGAGCTTCTTTGGGATTTGGGATTTGGAGCTTTGAATTTCCCCCTCCCGTCCCCACCGCGATCCCGACAAGGATCAATTCAAAACGCGTCCTTGCTCAGTAGCCGAGGGTGATCAATGCGTCCGTCACGGCGATGATGCGTAACGATTCCTGGCCTTCGATCCGGAAAAATTCCGGCCCGTCGGGCTCCCGGCGGAGCACGATCCGGCGGGTGGCGATCTCGATGGAGTAAGCAGGCTGCTCGACGAACGGCCCTTGGACGGACCGCGCGCCTAACAAGCGGGGCAACGGAACCGAAGAGTCGCGCTCGAGTTCGGTCAGTAGCCAGTCGTGATAGGCCGCGACCCGGGTGGCGTACCACGCGGCTCCCGGTCGGGCGAACCGTCCCGGATCCAATTCCCAAGCGCCCGGGTTAAGCTCTTCCAGGAGATTCCGTCGATCGAAGATGGCGGCGAAAAACGTCGGCTCCTCCACCGAGCGGCGAAAGGCGGCTTCCACCGAGGACAGGACGCCCGCCAACTTCCAAGTTCCGTCGTCGTCCTGGAGAAAGACTCCCCCGCCTGAGTCTCCGGGAGAGACGGTGGCTTCGACGGCGCCCCCGTGTTCGTCGAACCAGGCGCTGAGGTAAGTACCGGGAGCGTCCGGCGTTCCCGTGACGATTTCCTCGATCCGGTTCGTGCCCCATCGCAGTCGGGCATCACTCGCTTGCCAGAGCCAGCCACAGACTTGGGCGCCCTCCAGTCCTTCGACGGTGACGGCGGGTCCACGCGGCCCGCCCCGACCGAAGAGGACGACGGACCGACCTACTTCGTCAGGGGTCTCCTGGGTGGGAGCCCACCGGCTGAAACGTCCGCTGACCCGGAGAAGCCGAAGATCGGTGTTTGGGGCGTTGGTGTGTCCGATGACCCGGTAGTTGAGTCCTTCGAACGCCACCACGCTATTGCTGACGAAGCCGAGGTGAGCGGCGGTGAGGATGTGAGAAGGGCCGATCACGGTTCCGCCTGCCTTGGCGTCGATCTGGAATTCCCAGCCACTTCCTGCCAGATCCCCGGTCGGCGCGGTTGTCTGGGCCTCTGGATCCCCGGTTCCCAAGAGAACGATCGCTTGGCTTCGGGCCAAGCTGCCCAGGGCGCACAGGAGGATCAGCAGAAACCGGAGCATCATGAACTGGGGCCGACCGTACGGATGACCGCGCAGCGAGCAAGGGGATGGGCAAGGGGACAGGGCCAAAGCTCCAAAACCCAACTTCCAAGCTCCCGAGCAGTTCCCGCTGCGCTTTGAACTCTGGGCCGACCAATGACCTGGTACTTTGCTCCACGTCGGGAGCGCGGACGGCTCGTCCGCTCGATCACCCGGGGGGCCGCGGGCTTCCCGCTCCCAGCGTATCCGAGCGGATTCACACACCAGGTAGTTCACCCCGTCATTGCACCCGGGCCCGGCGCGCTCCCCAGGCGGGCCGGTGGAAAACCGGCGCCACCTCCGTCCTGAGACCAATCAATCCATTGGAGAAGCCCACCGCCTCCACCGCCTCCAGGCTGGACTACCCATGAACCGTCCCTTCCCACCTTGTAGAGTCGTCTGTCCCCAGACGACAGTCGTCTCGGGACAGACGACTCTACAGGGGAGAGTTCAGGGCCTCGATTCACGTCCGGATTTTGGAACTTCTTTGGAACTTGGAACTTGGAACTTGGTTTTTGGAGCTTTCGCCCCCGGGCCCCATCGCGGTCCAGATAAGGACAAATTCAAGAGGCGCCTCAGTCTGCCTACCGGATGCACCGCCACTTCAGCCTGCGTCCATGCCTTGATCATAGCCGGGCGCGAACTGCCGGAGCAGACCACCACCGACGAAACGGCTGTGGCGCGGGCGGTGGAACGCGTGCGGAGCCGCCGGAAGTCAATGCGGGTGGTTTTCGATACCCATGTCGTCGCCAGCGCGAGCTTCTGGCGGCGACGGCCATTTGATTGTCCGATCGCGTGGACGGAAGGCCGCTGTGCTGCCGTGGTCAGTCCGGCCTTGCTGGCTGAGTACCAGGAGACGATGGAAGAACGCGGCTTGGATTGTTCCGACTCCTCAGCCACCCGGGTTCCGTGCAGCTTCCCGGAGCATCTGGTTCACGGTCTCGGCGGGCAGTTCGACCCGCTCGCCCAATATAACGCAGTTGAATAACACCCGCCCCATCCAGTCCCGCGTCACGAAGGCGTTGCTGCCCGGGACCTGCTCGCGCGAGACCACCACCGCGGCGTCGAGTTCCACCACCTCCACGTTCAGCGGAGCGTGTTCCCAGAAGGCCGGATGGCTGATGCTGTAGTCGGCCGTGACATGAAAGACGCGCCGCCCGTTCTCCCAGAAGATCCACACGTCGTTCGCCACCGGCGAAAGGGGCGCGATGAAGGCCACCTGCGGCTCGGTCACCTGGTCGGTCACGTGGTGGGCCACGTAGCGCAGGATGGCCTCGCGGATCCGCACGCGCTGTTCTCCCTCCGGCACCTGCCGTTCGTTGCGGGTGCGCAGGAGAAAATCGAGCACCTCCCGCATCGGTAGTTTCACCAATGTGTACGCTCGCTCGGGATAAGGCGGGGCCTCCAGGCGGTTGACCCGTTCGACGCGGTAGGCCCTTTCGTTGATCTCCAGCTTGAGCTCGGGCACCGCGTACTCCGAACGCTTCAAGTCCAGCGCCAGATTGACCCGGGGAATCCAGATCTGCGCGTACTCGCTGTGGTCACCCGGATCGCGCTCTGGCTGCACGGTCCGGATCCAGAGCGCCACCTGTTCCTCCCGATCGGGCTGGATGAACCGATCGTCCGCGAAGTGCCACCGGTAGGCGTACCGGAGAATTTCATACAGAAAGATGGGATCCCGCAGCGCGGCCGACAGTAGCGCCGGATCGGGCCGGACCGGACCCGCGGTGTGGCAGCCCACGGAAACCAGGAGGAACAAGGGAATCAGCGCGGATAACAGCTTCACGGTGGTGGTTTGGACGGACTGTTATGGTGTCTGTTTGAGGGTGAAAAAGCGATTGCCCCCCAGAGAGCCGCGCTGGTCGTCAGGGATGCGGACGAAACGTCCGCCGGGATGGAAGCTGTTGATGTCGGTCATCCATGAGTATCCGCCGCCGGTCACATTGACCGGTCCGATCTCGCGCAGTCGGGCGAAGAGATCGGACGCCTCCGGCCGTCCGGAGGCAAAGTAGGATCGCGCCAGAGTCTTCGCGTAGTCCAGCAGGCGCGCGAACCGGCCTGGTTCGCCGGTGTTGGCCGTGCGGATCAGGTAGTCCACCCGCTCCCGGACCCGCGGCGCGGTCACATAGCGTCCGTCCGCGGTGCGGGAGAATCCGTCCAACTGCCCGGGCGCCGTCATCACCTCGAGGAGGTTGTCCGACCGGATGCCGGCGACCTGTTGTTGGGTGTAGCCTGGTGGAATGCGGCGGGTCCGGCTGTGGAGAACCCACAGCACCGACAGCATGGCCGCCTGAGTATCGGCTTCGCTGCGATAAAATCGTTCGCCGGGGAATGGCACTTCATTGATCAGCAGGAGCGAGAGATACCCAGCCGGTGTTTGGGGCGGGTCCAGTTCGACGGAAGCGCCCCGTGTGACGGGCAGGACGAGAAGGAGGAACAAGCCCAGTATTCCGGAACGGAGGTCGGTCCTGCTCCGGACCGATGATCTTTGCCGTGGCACGCTATACCGAAATCCCATCATTGCCTTCGCAGGCTGGCCAACGCCGGTGCGGGTCTGCAACGCAATTTCGCAGCCGGCGCTTCGTTCCCCGTTC
>CAYYSX010000164.1:0-3015 GCA_964474315.1 uncultured Verrucomicrobiota bacterium
CCAGCGATGACATCCGTAATTCATCCTTGACGCTTCCCGTTGCGGGAAGTGCCATCCGTTCCATGAAGCAAAAAGGAAACCGCCTCGGCCCCATCTCTTCTGTCCGAGCGGTCATGGTGTTTCTGCTGGTGGCAACCGCCCCGTTTTCGCGGGCCGAGGTCATCGAGTGTGACAATGGGGACCGGTACCACGGCCAGATCCTGTCCATGGACGAAACGACCGTGAAGTTGCAGAACGAGATTGCCGGCACTCTGACCATTCCCCGGAAGCGGATCGTGGGCATCCATTTTCGTCAGGCTCCATTGCCGCAGCCGTCGGCGGCCACCCCGGCCGCCACCAATCGGCCGGCCCTCAATCCGGACCAGCTCCAATTCGATCCCGCAGCGATTGAGCGGATTCAGAACGAGTACCTCGCCACCGCCACCCCCGAAGCCAACCAGATGTTCCAGGAGCTGGTTCGCGGATTGCAATCCGGGCAGATGAATCTGCGCGATGTCCAAGCGCAGGCCGCCACGACCCTGAAGGAATTGCGGGAGGCCCAGAAGGAGCTGGGGGATGCGGATCTGGGCGGGATTTTGGACAGTTATGCCGCGATCCTGGAAGGTTTCCTCCAGCGGGCCCCTGCCACCGGGCGCGCTCCGGCGGCCACCCCGGCGCAGCCCCGGCCGAGAAGTCGGTGACGGAGCGGGATGAGGGATCCTGAAAGCGGCAATTGATTGAACCACGAAAGATCTCAACGGACTCAAAAAGAACGTCTTCCCTGCGCTTGTCGCGCTGGGCGTGGCTCCTTCAACGGGTGAACAACCCACCGTTCGTGCGGCCGCGTTATCTCCCTTTCTTGGTGTTCCTTGTGCTCTTTTCAGGTTGAAACCAAAGTCCGTTTCGTTTGGCTCAGGAGAATGACGGACGAACTCAAATTCCCTGACACCCCCAAGCCGAAATCATTAGCTCAGTTCCCCCCGACCGATTGGCCGCTGATTCGCGTCGCCTGTGGCAGTGGTTCGGTTGAGAGCCGGCAGGCCCTGGAAAGCCTGACCTGCACCTACCTTCCCGCCCTGTACGCCTATTTGCGCGTCGCCGTTGGGCTTGGCCCGCAGGACGCGGACGATCTGGCCGTCACGCTGGCGGCGGATCTCCCCCGCTTCGTGGGCGAGATGATCTCCCGGCAGGGAACACCCGGCCTGAGTTTCCGCAACTTCCTGCGCCGCTGCGCCAAAAACTACGCGCTCAATTGGATCGAGCAGGAAAGGACCCTCAAACGCGGAGGAAAGGCGGAGCCTATTTCGCTGAGCGAAATGGAAGAACCTTCGTCATCGTCCGCGGTCTGGCAGGAAGCCGAGTTGTCGTTTGACCAAGAATGGGCGGCAGCCGTGGTGCGCGAGGCCAAAGCGGGTCTCGCCGCAGAGTACCATCGCGGCAACAAGACCGCTGAGCACGACACCTACCTCCCCTGGCTGATTTCCGACTCGCCGAACGGTGAACACGCCCGGCTTGCAGCGAGCCAAGGCATCACGGAAGCCTACAGCCGGAAGAAGCTCGAACGCCTCCGCGAGGCGTTTGGCGAGCAGGTTCGCGCCACCGTTCGTTCTACCCTCAGTGATCCCGCTGAACTCGAGGCAGAGCTGCGTCATCTCGTGTGTGTTTGGGCCGCCACCCGTGCCGGCTGATCAAACCTCATCGGCTTCCTTCCCAACCGGCTCTCAGTTCCTATTCCTTATGTAGCCGGTAGAACGCTCCGGCCTCTCCACTGGGCAACGCCACCACCCATCCCTCTTCTGCCTGCTCGGGGGTGACCTCGACCTTCTGCCATTCGCTCCCCAGGCGCTCCGTCCGTTCCAGCACGAAATCGGAGAACAGCCGCAGCCACCTCAGTTCGAGCCCAGTGGCCAGCGACCGGATTCTCAAGGTCGGGTGCAATTCACCCACCGCCGTAAACGTTACGCTGCCGCTCACCTGGCCGAACGCCGGTTGCTCGGGCTCAAGGTATTCGCGGAATTGAAAGCTGCCGGTCAACCGCACCGCTCCACCTTCGATCTCCAGTTGGCTGACCAGCGTGTCAATCGTGTTGGGCTCCCGCTGCGCCAGGTCGAGGGTATCCACACATTCCAGGCCCGCGCTGCGCACCAGCGTGCAGGCGAGACCGGTGGCTTCGTAGCCGAGATAGCCGGCCAAACGGTTGGGGATATTGGAGAACTCCACCCACCCCTCCGTTACCGGCTGCCATATCCAAGGCGAATCCGGTGCCGCATGGCGGACCATCAGGTTCGTCACGACCGCCGTTACTCGGGCGCCAAATCCAAAATCCAAGTTAGCGGAGTGATTCGTGGTGGCGGACAGCCGGAGGTCGCTCAGGGCCGCCCGATGCACGATCTCGCCGCCGTCCAACACCAGCAGAATCTCGCCCGCAAGCGGATGGGTATCTGACGAACACTCGCTTTGCACGCAGAGCCGGGTCGTCAGTTCGGAGAGCGCCGGGTCCAGCGTCAACGGGACGACCAGTTCCTCGCTGTGGCCGGTCACGGCTATCGCCGCACTTAGGGCCGTGAGGATTTCCAGTTTTCCCGGTTTCAGGATGCGTCTCATTCTGAACCGGAGGATGCATCGGCGCTCCGTCGGGAGGACAGCAGCATTTACGTGCCAAACGGGAGCGCGGGCGGCTCGCCCGCACGAAGCTTCAGCCCGAGACACGCGCGCTGGTCCTCTTCGTTAGCGGTAGGTCGCCCCTGAGTTCTTACCTCCGCGTTCCGCCTTCCCACTTCGCATCCATCGGGGACCAGGTCATCTGTCGCTCAGTCTGTCTCCACACGCTGCGGAGATTCGCGCGGACGGGGCCGTCCGCGCTCCCGACACGGATCACACTTTCAGGGTGCTTCACCGTCACCGCTCCCACTGCTCCAGCCTTCCTGAACGCCCCGACTCCACGCGGTGGAGCGGGCTCAAGCCCGTGGTCCTGTCCCCGTGGGCCACCAGCGCACGCCCGCCGCCTCAGCCGCCCCTTCCACCCCTCCTGCGCCC
>CAYYSX010000164.1:3025-6955 GCA_964474315.1 uncultured Verrucomicrobiota bacterium
AGAACACGAGGATCTCTCCTGTCGCACGCACCCCAAAAAATAGTTCCAAATAGTTTGTCACAGCGTCCGGCGATTCCTGTTTTGGCCATTGAAGGGGCTGAGTGTAGCCCCGTTGACTTTCAACGCTCATGCCATCCGCGCCTAGCTCCGCCCGATACAGATGCGGCCCAGCCCGGCCAGGTGCCGTCGCCCGCCTCAACTGGCTGCGAACCAGATCATGGCTGAGCGGCCCGCTGTTCATGCGCTTTCCCGGGGAATTCCAGGGGGAGCCACAAAAATTTGTGACTAACCCTGTAACAGTTCGCCGGAAATCCGTTTTCCATGGGTGGCAGTACACAGATTTCGTCCCAATCCAATGAACTCCCTCCAACGACTCTTTCGCCATGGCTGGGTGCCAACACCGGGGGCGGGTGCCAGCCGGTGGCCGAGAAACCCGCCCTCGGAAAAGCGGCTGCCGCCCGCGATAGCCGGAAAGACCAGAGGGCCTCGCCCAGAACGCGCAACGGATTTGCAGGTCCGGTCGGCCGGATCAAGGGCTGGAGTTGCGGGAGAACGGCACGTTAAAGCGGCCCGATCTCACCCCGCGACTGGATCCATGAGCTTCCCTTCATCGCCCGCCTTGCTCCCATGAAACTCCGAATTTTGCTGGCCATCGTTCTCCTGCCTCTTTTCCGCCCGTTGCTGTCCGCACAGACCGATCAGACGCAGATCTTTCAACTGTCGCCCGGTTGGAACCTGATCGCCTTCCAAGTCATCCCCGCCGACCCCAGTCCGGCTTTCGTCTTTGGAACCCTGGGCGATTCGTTTGAGCGAGCCTGGAGCTACGACAACCACCAACGGACTTGGTCCACCTATGCCCGGAGCGGGCTGGAGCAGAGTGATCACAATGGGGTGATCCCAATGGGGCCGATCCAGACCACCCGCGCGTATTGGATCTACATGAATTCACCGGCCGATTGGACCCTCAGTGGCCTGGCGCCGGCGGTGACGCCCCCGGTGAATCTCAATCCGGGCTGGAATCTCGTGAGCATCCCGACCGGGACGGGACAGGTTCAGGAACCGATCAACATGGCCGCAGTCCTGGCCGCCGCGGGAGCCGATTTCGAGGTCATCCTCAAGTGGGAGAACTCCTTGTTCCGCAGGTACTCTGACAATGAGCTCTCGCAGGCCAATAGCTTTGTCCTCTTTGACGCGAACAAAGGCTACTGGATCAACGTTCGCTCCAATACGTTCCTTCAGCCCAAACTGCTTTCTACGGTTCGTCCTGATTCCGATGTGGAACCGCAAGGAAACTATCCCGGTCCCGAGGACCTAAAGCTCAGCGAATCGCCAACGCCGCTGGATGCAGCCCTGCAGACCCACATCGTCTTCCGCCCCGGAGAGGAAAGACAGACCCTTTCGATCGCCAATACGGGAGGAGGAATCCTCTTGTGGAAGCTTTCTTGGTTGCCGACCGATGCCACCCATTCCAATTGGCTGGTCCTCACCAACCAGTCCGGCGTCACGACGGTCGAGAGTGACGTGGTCGCCCTTGGCCTCGACCGCAAAGATCTGACCAAGGGAACGTATCGGGGGGTTCTGACGTTGCAGACCACCGCCGGAGATCGTGTCTTCCAGGTGGTGGCCCACGTTCCTGATCTATCCGGGGAATGGAGCGGCACAGCCAGGATCGCGACGGTCAACGGACGCAAGAATCCGGTGCCGGACATCGATCTGTTTCTGAGCTTTTACGAAGATCCTGCGGTTCCCGGACTCATTCGAGGCTCGATGGACAGCCAGAACGCGGTGCTTTGGCCGGTGGATGTGCCCTTGGTGGGCCACGTGCAAAGCAGCCGTGGGAATGTCATTTCGCTGGCCGGCGGTTATGTGCTCCCGCCCGGCGATCAGAACAACCCTCCCTATGATACATTCCAGCCGCTCGATGAGGATATTGACTGGAATGCCAATGGCCGCCTGGACGATCTGAACCCGTTTGGCTTTCCGATCTATCGCTCCGTTGCCTTGTTGGGACAATTGACCAGCGCTTCCGGCGCCAATGGCTTCGAAATCCAAGGAAGTTACACGGAGGTCATCTATGGCATGCTCCGGGAGCCTATCCGAATGGAGGGAAGCTTTTCGCTTCGACGCGAGAACAGCAAACCGTTCCTGTCGCGCCGCCCGGTCCTGAACTCGGAATCCACCCACCAACCGGCGCCGGTGGTCTGGCGTAGCGCAAACCTCCCGGCTGGCCTGGCGCTCACGGGCAATGTCTCGTCTCCGATTCGCATCGAGACCGACTTGGTGTTGCTCGGCCTCTCCGTGGATCTGGAGCTGGATACGACCACTCCGGCAAACCTGACCATTTCCTTACTGACCCCCGACGGGCAGCACTCGGTCCGGCTGCTCGACCAGGCGAATATCTCTTCCAATACGCTCAAGCAGATCAGCTTCCCCGGAATGCGCGCTCCGGTGGATTCCTTTGCCCAATTTATTGCCGCGGACGTGCCGTCGAAAGGTGAGTGGCGGCTGGTGATCACCGGGACGGGCGGAGTCCTGAACAAATGGTCGCTTCGACTGGAGGGTCAGCCGGTCTTCGACTTTGCGGGACGAGTGGCAAACGCTTCGGGAGAGGCCGGTATTCCGGCCACGGTTTCACTGGAAGGATTTCCGTTCGCGCAAACCGCGTTGACCGGGCCGGACGGAACGTTTGTTTTCCGACGCCTCCCCGGAATCCCAATCAACGTCAGCGCCACCGCCCCCGGCTTTCTTCCCTTCGCCCCGGACGGTCCCTCCTTGTCCCCCGTTTATACCACGCCGGCATTTCCCACCAACGGGCTCTCGTCCCAGGCCCTTGCCGCCATGTCCCGCTTCCGACCGCTGCCGGTTTTGCAGTTTCCGGCGAACCCAACCGATGGGTTTTCGACTTACGGCACCACGGCCGACCCGGTCGAATTGCGGCTCGCTCCGAACCCTAGTCTCGCCACCAACGGCGTCCTCTTCGCCGATCCGCCGGTCGGCCACGCTCCGGCCACGCTCCAATTCACCCTCCTTGTTCCGGCCGATGTTCGGGTGGGGGATCGGCAAGTCGTCTGGGATTTTGGGGACGGGACCGGAACGAATGGCCCAGGACTTCTGAGCGTATCGAAGGTCTATGCGAACTCCTCACCGACAGGTTATGTGGCGACCGCGTCCGTGCCCGGTCTCGTCTCCGCCTCCCAGACGGTGACCATCAGGCCATCCCCGGGGGTCACTCCTTATTCCCACAACTTCTTTCAGGTTTTCTTCAGCGGTGGCGGCACCTTGCCCTTGGACATGGCGAGCCGGATCACCGGGTCCAACGACCCCGAGCAGCCCCCGGCTCTGGCCGGCTGGCTGATGCAGCAGCACGTGGACTGCGCCAGCTTCGACATCGATCGGGCGCCGTACACCACCGCCGGCAACCGCAGCTTCTTTTCCGATGGATTCACCCGCAATGGACTGATCATCGCGGGGACCAATAGCCTGGCGGTTTCCCCGGACGAAAAGACCAACGGCTTCAAGGAAGAGGACTCGAATTATTTCCTGGATGCCACGGTTTGGGACCCGATCCCTTGGGATTTCGCGGCAAACTTCGGCTATGCGACCGACGACGAGGACTACCATCCACAACCCCGGATCGGAGCGAATCCCGTCATCGTGGATTCGTCCCGGGTTCGCCTGGTTTGCAACATCGGACCGCAAATCGTCCCGCCGCCCAACGCCGAGGTGTACTCGCTGGATGGAACCCCCATCCCGCCACTGCCTCCGCCCAACCCAGACCCGCTCCGGGGCCTGGGCCGTGAAGGTATCGCGGGCACGCGCGAGTTGCGGATGATTGTCGGACCCCTGGCCTGGTCTTGGAAAGTCGCTCAGGAGAGGAGTGTGATGCCATGAAAACGTGTTCGAAAACCTGCCCCAATCCGGTAGCGGTCA
>CAYYSX010000164.1:7055-9891 GCA_964474315.1 uncultured Verrucomicrobiota bacterium
GGTCCTTGGCGGTCCGACCGAGGATATCGATGCCGCCTTCGCTCGCCTGGTCCTAGGACGCAGCTATCTCAAGGATTTTCCCTTACAGAAGACCAAGGTTCGCCTGGTCCAGGATTACTTGGGCACGGATCCCAACGGTGTTTACCTCGGTGAAGACGAAAAGTTTCCCGTTCTGCAGGACGCGGTGACCTTGGCGGTCGAGGCGCGCCATCAGTTGGGTGGCGGCGGTGTGGACTCGGATTTTACGCGAGCGCGCTATGTGGCCTGGGAGGCTTTGGAATCCCTGATGAATGGCCAGCTCTACGCGGGTAACTCCGACCTGTTGAACGGACTCCGCGTCGCATTTCCCGTGGCGGCCGGAGAAGGCCCCCCAGGCGCGGCGCGCCCGTTGCCGCTCGGCGTCCCGCGCCGGGAGGACGGAGCGGAGTACGCAGGGGCCAATCTGATCAATCTGGGATATGCCCGCCTGCATTTCCTGCGCGGCCTGACCGCGGCGCTCGATTTTCTGGTGGCCGATCCCGAAGGTCGGCTGCGGGCGGTGGATGGGCTGGTCTATCCCCAGGTCCCCAACTATACCGCTTTTAACTACACCAACTATCTCCCGGCGCCCCGCTTCTCGGACACCAACTTTGCCTCGCGCGGGCCACAGGGCAGCCAGACGGCCGCCTATCTCTACGGCAACCTGCTAAATCGCTTCGGCATCGCCAATGTCAGCATCGCCGATCGCTTGTGGCGGGCGGCCTTTTTCGGCGCGCCCAATCGGCCGCTCCGCGGCCGGATGCTCGATCAAGCGGGCGACCAACTCCGTCGCGGCATCCACGCCCAATTTCTCGCCGCACTGCCGTTGGCCGCCACGCTGCCGGATGGGTACACGCCCGATCCGGACGGCACGCTTCCGGAAAACGAATATCAAATCGCCCGGCTGGAGCAGGTTCGGAGTTCCGTTGCCAGCGCCGTGGACCTCATGGAGCGCATCGCCCGGGGCGAAAGTCCGAAACTCGACAGCCTCCGGCTGAACGTGGACGACGACGAACTGCAAACAGAAATCCGGCGTAGCGCGAGTCTGTTGAACAGCCTGGAATCCGCCCACCGCACCGCCAAGACTGAGATTGAGCGACTCCAGCAGGCGGAGGACCGCGGCTTTCAGGACGTCATCGCTCTGCGCAATAACTATCGCGCGCAGATGCTCGACATCTGCGGCCTGGACCCCAACAGCTATGGTGGGCTGGTCACGTCAGCCCATCGTCAGGCGTATCGAGACGCCATTCAGGCGGCCTTCACTGCTCGGATGGAGGCCAACCTGGAAACCTTCACGCTGGTGGACGGATCTGAGATGGGAAAGGCGGCCATCAACATCCTGCGAGCATTCAATGATATTGAGGTGGCAAACTTTCAGATTCAATCCATTCCACACGAGATTCAGATCGTGGAAGATTTCAATAAGGAAGTGAACTCGATCGTAACCTCCAGCGGACAGGCATTCGCAGCTCTCGATATTGCGAGTGGATTGGCGCGGGCGTATATCCCGGACATACATAAGGGGATGCCTTCTGGCGTGAGCCTTCGGCCGTCGGAGGACGTTGTTGGGCGGCTTTCTGCAGTACGTGAACTGATCGCCGTGGACAAAGAAACGGCGATCAATTCCGCCAATGCCCGCGCCGACATCCGCAAGCTGCTGCTTAAACAGTATGAGCTTGTGGTGCGCATGCCTTCGGTCGTGGCCCAGGCTCGTCTCGCCCTCGCCGAGATGAACAGCCTCCACCAGCGCGTGCTCCGGCTGGTTGATGATTATGTTTTCTTTCAGGACGGCACCCAACAGCTCTGGTACAACGATCCTTCCGTCGTCTTCGAACAGAGCAAGGCCGAGCTGGACTATCAGGCCGCGCTCCGCGCCGCCATCATCCAGCTCTACATCCTCTCCCAGAAACTCGGCTCACGCTGGACCGAGGACTATCAGAATCCCGTCCGCCTGGCCAAAGACAATGGAACAGTTTTTGAAACACTCGGACCGGAGAACTACGACGACTTCACCGAACCGGAAAGCGCCTTCACCATCTCCGATCATCTGCTGGCCAAGAAAATGTATGGCGCTCTCGATGCCTGGCACAACCGGCTTCAAAGCGAGCGCCCGGCGCCGATCGGTCCAATCAAGTCGTCAACGATTTCGCTGCGCCAGGATTTGCTGGGCTTGAGCGACCTTCAATGGAGCACCAACCTGGCGACCTACGTCACGGATCCGCAACGAAAGGAGCGCAATATCGGCATCTTCCGCGCTTATCTGCTCAACGCGCAAAAGCGGATCGCCGCCAAGCACACGTTTGAATTGGAGTTTGGCATCAATTACTTCACGCCCAAGCGATCCACGGTGACCGATACGGGATTCTCCGCCCTGCTTATCCCCTCCGGCAGCGGCGATTGGAATCATCGCCTGGTCGGGGTGTCGGCCCGGGTGTCGGGAGCGAATGTGACGGCCGACACCAAGATTCCCTTCACGGTTTACCAATACGGGCGGATCTACCACCAAAATTACTTCAATCGGGATGATGCCGCGCGGATGGACAATCTCCCCCTGTACTATCGTGATCCACGAACCCTGGCGGCGGGCGTGGCCTGGGACGGCGTCCAGCAGTTTATATTGAATGCGGCAGTGGCCGTCCAGACGCCCGTCCAGACGCCCGTCCGAACCGACCTCGCGGGCCGCGCGATGACGCCTTACTGCGATCGCTATCTGCTCACCATCGAGACAGCCCGGCTGACTACCCCCGTCAACCTGCAAAATATCGAGGACATCGAAATCACTTTTGAATGGTCGGTCGGCGCGCCACCTCGCTTTGAC
>CAYYSX010000164.1:9901-13128 GCA_964474315.1 uncultured Verrucomicrobiota bacterium
CCGACGGGAGATGAGTTATCTCCTATCTCAACAATTTTTAATCCATGATAAAGTATCGCTCGCTGCTCCTTAGCTTCCTGACCGTGGGCCTCTGGTCATCGGTCCTCACCGCCCAGCCTGCCCCCCGCCTTCTCCCCTTTCAGGGCCGCCTGACCGATTCATCGGGCGTCGCGGTGGCCGACGGAGTGAAACTGGTCCAGTTCAAGATCTTTGACGTGCCGGCCGGCGGTTCGCCCGTCTGGGCAGGCGAACTCCATCGCACCACGGTCAACGGCGGCTTGGTGAACCTGCTTTTGGGCACCAAGACACCGTTCACCGGCGTGGATTTCGACCGGCAGCTCTATCTTGGAATCACGGTGGACATCAACGAAGACGACGCGATCACCGCGGAGGATCCCCCCCTGTTGCCGCGGCAGGCCATTCTGCCCGTGGTATTCGCCAGGGAGGCGACCGACAGCCGAAAGCTGGCGGGCCATGACTGGACGCCGCTGTTTGGGATCAACGATCCGTCGGGTGCGTTACTGCCGTCCAAGATCGGCGACGGAACATTGCCGGGCCCCAAGCTGGCGCCAGCAAGCGTCACTGCCGGCCAGATCGCGCCGAAAAGTGTGACGGCGGAAAACTTGGATCCAAATGTTGTCGATCTCCTCCTTCCACGAGGGGCAATCATCATGTGGTCTGGCGAAACCGTACCCGAAGGCTGGGCACTATGCGACGGACAAAACGGAACACCCGATTTAAGAGACCGATTCGTCGTCGGTTCCGGTTTGAGTTATAGTATTGGAAGTGAAGGTGGAGCCAATAGTGTGACTTTGACAATCAATCATATACCTAGTCACAGTCATATTTATAACGATATTGTGTTTCGTGAAAACTATGGTTATCTCGCCAGAAGATCAATCCCTCCGGGATATAATCTAATTCAAGCGCGTGAAGGCGTGGGTTCAAGTTCTACAGATTATGATAACGATGGCGAAATTCATATTGACAGAAATACTCAGAGCGTGGGTGGAAGTCAGCCGCATGAAAATCGACCACCCTATCATGCACTGGCATTCATTATGAAGTTGTAGCATTTCTCATTCCCATATTTGTACAGAAACCCAAATAGGGAAAGGTATCTATCCTCCCATGCCCACGCATTTGCGGTTTTGGCGAGAGCCGCAATAAAAGCCAACATACCTATACAATCCATGAGATCATTCCTTCCCATTTTCATCGGCCTTCTGGTCCTCGGCGGTGAACCGTTGGCCCTCTATGCGCAAACCGCGCCCCGCCTGCTTCCCTTCCAGGGGCGCCTGACCGATTCGTCGGGTGCCGCGGTTGCCGATGGCGTGAAACTGGTGCAGTTCAAGATCTTCGACGTGCCGGTCGGCGGTTCGCCCGTCTGGGCAGGCGAACTCCATCGCACCACCGTCAATGGTGGCCTGGTGAACGTACTCCTGGGCAGCAAGACACCGTTCACCGGCGTGGATTTCGACCGGCAACTGTATCTTGAGATCACGGTGGACATCGACGAAGACGACACGATCACCGCGGCCGATCCGCCCCTGTTGCCGCGGCAGGCCATTCTGCCCGTGGTGTTCGCCAAGGAAGCGGCCGACAGCCGCAATCTGGCGGGTCACGATTGGACTCCGCTTTTCGGAGTCAACGATCCAACGGGTGCGTTGCTGCCATCCAAGGTCGCCGACGGGACGTTGCCGGGGTCTAAGTTGGCGCCGGCATCCGTCACCGCCGGCCAGATAGCGTCGAATGCGGTTAGCGCCGACGCGATCGCCGACCACGCGGTCGGTTCCAGTAAACTGGCCGACGGGGCGCTGTCCGACCGCCATGTTGGAGTCCTTAGCCATCTGACGGCCAGCGACGGGACGCCGTCCAAGGCCTTGGTGATTGATTCCGATGGCCGTGTCGGCATTGGCATAGAAGAGCCAAGAGAGAAGCTAGACGTGGATGGATATATTAATGCCAATGGAGGAATTTTCGCCCATGGAGTAACCGCCGCTGGGCCGGCACATGGTGAGTTTTCATTCACCGGTTATTATCAGGAGGGGCGGTTTGTCAATTGGCTGGGAAGTGGCGAGGCCGCCGCCTGCACACGACTGCTGGGAGCTAATGGTAGCAGGTCGGGAGGTTTCGGAATGGCGTTCGGGAATAGTATTGTGTCGCCGGTTGTGTGGTTTTATGGGTTTGAAGATAGAAACTGTTTCCAAGTTCGAGCAGTGAACTACGACTTCACTGCCGGCCGATCCGGAACTGTACCCGAAGGCACTCCCTTGCTCACTGTGAGGCGCATTGGCGGTGGGGCCAGGGTCGGTATTGGCACTGAAAATCCCTCGGCAGCACTTGAAGTTAATGGAAGTGTTAGAGCGCAAGATTTTCTTCGTCCAAGTGATCGCAACTTGAAAACCAATTTTGCTCCGATAGATGCCGACCAGTTGCTGGAGAAGATTTCGGAAATCTCCATCCAAAGTTGGTCATTCACCAATGAACCTCCCACCGTCCGCCACATCGGCCCCACGGCGCAGGACTTCCATTCGGCATTTGGGCTGGGCGACGACGACAAGCATATCGCCACGGTGGACGCGGATGGCGTGGCGCTCGCCGCAATTCAGGGACTGTACCGCCTGCTCAAAGAGAAGGACGCAAGGATTGCATCCCTCGAAGCCTCGGTAAACGCACTTGCCTTAAGGCTCGACGAAATCGTCTCCCAGGGGACGGCGTCGAAGCAGAATCAGTCTGGCACCCGCCTCAGGGCGGGCGAATTGATATGCCATGAGCTTTGCTCGAACAAGGCCCTCTAGGCTCACGGAGGCGCGTCACGCAGGATTCCGGCAGGCGACGGTTCCTCCAGGCGGCGCACATAGTCGTCAATCTCCGCCTGCAACTTGCGAATCTCGTCGAGCGGTCCCTCGGCAAAGAGGGCGAAATTGCGCGGGTTCTGCGGCAGGATGTCCGCCCGGTAGGACTCGAGGATCCGCTGCATCCGGCCCATTTGCTCGATGGCTTGGTAAAGCTGGTCCGTTGTTTCAATCATAACCGCATCTCCAAGAGTCCTTTACGCAGATGTGGCTGTTTCCGCACCTGCTGGAAGAACGCGATGGCATCCGCATACTCCGATGTTCCGTCCCGCACCGCAGTCATATCATCTTGAAATCTCTCCCCTTCCGATTCAGGCCGGCATTCAAAGTCCACTTCGAGAGTTCGATAACTCATGATCTCACGCCACC
>CAYYSX010000165.1:0-13014 GCA_964474315.1 uncultured Verrucomicrobiota bacterium
TCCCGGGCGCCTTGAGCGACGAAAGATACGCAATCAAGTCCACGAATTCCTGGACCGACAGGCTCTGGTGCAAGTCGGTGGGCATGAGGGAGAGCGATTGCTTTTCCCGGGCGGCCACTTCCGCCTTCTTCACCCGGGTGACCTGGCCGCCCTGTTGTTTCACGGCCAGTTCCTCCTCGGCATCACTGACGATGATCCCGAATAACTCATCGCCATTCGTCAGCTCGACTCGCCACGCTTCAAAGCCGAAAGAGATACCGGCGCTCGGTTCCAGAATCGAAGTGATCAGCGCTTCCAGTCCCAGCTTGGTGCCGATCTCGGATAACCGGGGGCCGAAATCCACTCCTTCGTCGTTGACCTGATGGCAGGTCAGGCAAGCCACCTCCGGACGGCGAAAAATCTCGGCCCCGCGCTGCGGATCGCCGGGCCGGCGCACTAGTTCTTCCAGCGGCGGCAACACCGTGGATTCCGTCGGCGACGAAGCGGGAAAGACGGTGGCGGCGGTCGCGCGAACCTCCGGCCAGCGGGCGGCCCGCAGCTCGGCTCCGGCCAGGTCCCGCAATTCGGCGGGCAGTGCCCCTTCCTTGGCGAGGCTGAGCAGCGAACCGGCGCCTTCCGAAGTCTGCGCCAGAGCCCGCACGGCTGCGTTCCGGAGAGCGGGGTTCACGGTGGAATTGGTAACGAACGGCCGGAGCCAGGCCGTCGCCCGTGGATCGCGGCTGTTCCCCAGAACCTCGACCAAGGCGGTGGCCTGTTCACTTTGGAGCGCCTGGCCCAAGACGAGGGAATTGGACGAACCCAGGAGCAGCCGCACCGCCTCGGCGGATTGGGATGCCTGGGGATGGAGACCGACGATGCGGATCAGCTCCGTCTCCTGGCCGGGGAGCCGGAAATCACGGACGACCTCCACAAACTCGGGTTCACCGCGCACCTGTTCGAGGATGTTCAGGACCGCTTGGTTAAGGGCCGGATTGGATTCCAGATCCGAATCCTTGAGTCGGCTCAACGCCTCCAATGCCAGCCGCACCCGCTCGTCCACCTCGGCCTGTACGGCTCCCGCCAAGAACCAGGCGACCCCCGCCAGGGCGGCCACGATCCAACGTCCGGTGGTACCATTCATAAGCCAGAAATGCGAAACGGTCTGGAATGACGGGCTCGGGCGGATGACATGGCCGCGGGTATAGGAATCGAACTGGTTTCCTGATACACTTTTTTTGTTCGGGCATTTCCTTGGAGGGAAAGGAGAAAATCTACCGCGTCACCACGTGGCGCGGCGCCATGACGACTTGCGCGGTGGAACGTTTCAGTCCGACGCAGCTTCGCTGGGGCGCTTCCCCCCTTTGACGCCTAAACGGAGGGGCCCGCAGCCCAGTTCCATAATCTCCGGATCGACGGCGCAGCCCCGACTGGGACGAGGCGGGTTCGATGCTTCCCTAACGTCCCCTTCCCAGGGCGGTTCAGGCGGAAACCGGGAGCTTGGCAGTCCTTTGGAGCTTGGAGCTTGGCTTTTGGAGCTCCCCCCTTGTCCCTATCACGATTCCGATAACGACAAATTCAAGATGCGACCGATATGCGTCTTCCTGACAATTTTCCTCGACAGCTATCTCATCGCTGATTCAGTCCATTTTAATGGGAACGTTCATGACAGCGAAAACCCTTCTGGAAGAGCTCAGGCCTCTCGCCAAGGCCAATTACAAGAAGATCCTTCTAAAGCATGGTGCGACCGAGCCGTGCCTGGGAGTGAAGATTGAGGATCTGAAAAAGATCCAAAAGCGCATCAAGAAAGATTACCGGTTGGCACTCGAGCTTTACGACACCGGGGTCTATGATGCGATGTACCTGGCGGGATTGATCGCGGACGACGCCCAGATGACCCGAGACGATCTAAACCGGTGGCTGGATAAAGCCGGCGGCCCCTTGGCCGGTTGGACCGTACCCTCGGTTGCGGCCGGCAGTCCGCACGCCCGGGAGGTGGTGCGCGACTGGATCGAAGCACCGGAGGAACGGTTCGCCGCGGCGGGTTGGGCGACCCTAAGCTGTCTGGTCTCCGTGGCGGACGATACGGACCTGGACCTCGCCGAACTCCGACGGCTTCTGCAACGCGTCGAGCGGACGATTCATCAAGCCCCCAATACGGTTCGCTATCAGATGAACGCGTTCGTTATTGCCGTGGGATGTTATGTGCGGTCGCTGACCTCGGCCGCTAAACAAGCCGCTGAGAGGATCGGCCCCGTGGCGGTGGATATGGGCGATACGGACTGTCAGGTTCCGTCCGCGTTGGACTACATCCGGAAAGTTGAGCAACGTGGAACCATTGGGAAGAAGCGCAAGACAGCGAAGTGTTGAGGATTCATCTCAAAAGCGGAGGAATCGTCATCCCAACCACATCGCTAATGGGCGAGCTTCTGATGCTTGACGAATAAGGAGGGTCATGTTGCCCTGGGCAACGAAGGACAATAGTGCTAATGGTGGGCGAGCCGCCCGCGTTCCCGAAGAGGACCGCACCCTTCAGGGAGGCTTCACCGTCGCTGTCCCCACCGCTCCAACTTTCCTGGCTGCTTCGACTCCACGCAGTGAGGCGAGCTGCAACCGGCGATTCTCGGGGTGATCGAGCGGACGAGCCGTCCGCGCTCCGTACGGGGGCGAGCCTCAGGGCGGTGCTCGCTGAGCTTCCGGGCCGGCAGCTCACTCCATGGTCATCGCCATGATCATCAGCGCCGACGTCTCCAGGGTGCCTTCGAAGTCGATCGTGGCGAGCGGTACGTCTGGGCGGGGATTCTCCCAGGTTCGACGCAGCAGACAGATTCTTGCTCCTTGAGTCGCCGCCGCACGGTTGTCGCTCTTCCACACGACCTCCGCGTCCGTGGCGGTCTCTCGTCCCGGTATCTGCCACCAGCACAAGACGTCCTGGCCGTAACGTACCGGGAACTCCTGGCGCCCGCCGTCGGCATAATGCCACACCATGCGGCCCACCACGGTCCCGCTGGGCAGGACGCGGGAAGTCGCAAGGAGGACATGCAGCCGTTGGCCGATTCGGTCCACGGCAATGCCGGTCACCCGTTCGGGATACCAACGTCGGTAGTGAGGTTGAAGGGGGGTGATCTGGATAAAGCCGCGCACGTCAAAAAGCACCCCGCCCAGCGCATGGACGCCCGGCTCCAGCCCGTCGAATTCATTATCGAAATAAAGAGTATCTCGGGGCGGATGGGCGACCGTGTTCAGCCAGGCATTGTAATACGGGGTCAGGTCGAGGCAGGCCGCGGGGGTGGTTGGATCCCGCGCCGGCCATTCGTCGCGCGGATAATCGCCTGGCACGGGCGCGGCCGCCGGCAACGGTACCGGATCGTTGCCTTCCTGCAGCAGGCGGTCCTGCCAATATTGCCGGGCGAAAGCGGCCACCCGCTCCGCCAGCGGTGAGTCTGCCGGACCAGGGTAATCTGCGTTCCTCCAGGGGAATGTTTCCCGCAGACGCACCGTACGGTCCGTACCACACGAGACCAGCGTCCCACCGTCGGGACTCAGCGTCGTCCAGTACCACACGCCTTCCCGGCCCTGCAGCGAGAGTAGCTCGCGGCCGGATTCCACGTCGCGGACCTCAAGGGAAGGATGACCCAGGTTGATATCGTGTTCGGTGGTGGTGGAGAACAGACGTCGTCCATCGGCACTGAAGACCAAACTGGTGACAAACGTACGGACCGGGTGGGTGTCTTCCAGTCGGCCGGTGCGAACGTCCCAAAAACGAATCGTTCGATCCCGACCACCGGAGGCCAGCCGCTGGCCATCGGGGGAGAAGGCGACCGCGGCGGCATAGGTGGAGTGTCCGCGCAGCACGCGCAGTACCTTTCCCTGGGGGATCTCCCACAACCACAACTCGCCTCCGCCATAGGCCACGGCCAGCGTGCGGTTGTCCGGGCTGAAGGCCAGGTCGGCGATCCATTCCGTTGGGCCGACGAATTCGCCGTGAGCCGCGCCGGTTGCCAGCTCCCAAAGCCGAATCTGGCCGTCGCCATCGCCACTGACCAGCCACCGGCCGTTGGGACTGACGGCGACCCGATTGACATTTCGTTTATGTCCGGTCAGGCGGAACCATTCGCGTCCGGTCGCCACCTCCCAGACCCGCACTGTCCGGTCCAAAGAGCCGCTCACCACGTGCCGCCCATCCGGGGTAAAGACGGCGGAAAGCACCTGCTGGCGGTGGCCGGAAAACGTGCGCTGCGGCCGGCCGGTCGCCACCTCCCAGAGCACCAGATCGTTGTCGATGCCGGCGGAAACCAGTTGGCGGCCATCCGGATTGAAGTTCGCCTGCCGCACCCACTCCCGGAGGAGCAGACGCTCTCGACCGGAATCCACCCGCCAGATCTTGACCCACCCGTTGGTCTTCGGTCCGCCGGCGACGAAGCGGCCGTTCGGGCTGGAGCAATACCAGGTGACGATGTCTTCGTGGCCGGCCAGGATTTTCTCCTCCGTGCCATCCGGTTTCCACACGCGCAGAACCCGTTCCCCGCCCGCGGTGACGAGCTGTCGTGTTCCCTGGACGAACCCGACCTGGTACACACGCGCGGCTGGACTGGGTACTTCGTCGAGGGTGTTCATTTCCCACAGGCGCATGGTGTTGTTGAGGCACCAGGCGACCAGTGCGCCGCCATCCGAACTGAACTGCAGCCGGTCGGCGCGCACGGCACCACCCAACCGCGTCCAACGGCGTTGGCCGGTGCGGGCGTCCCAGAGCTGGACTTCGCCATTGGTATGAATGCCGGCAAAATGTCGCGCATCCGGGGCCAACCAGTAAGGGCCTCCCCCCCATCCCTCGCGGGGGAAGCGCAGGGGTTCCAACCGCCGCCCCGTATCGGCATCCCATACCCAGGCCGCTTCGGTATCGGACGGCTGGACCGAGTCGAGAATCCCCACAATCCTCCGGCCATCGAGAGTGAAGAACACTTCGCCCAGGCGGCCGGGCGAAGTGGGCTCGCTCCCCTCCAGGTTGAACTGATGCTGGCCGTCCCGGGCGTCCCACACGGCCGCCCCGGTCTGAAAGCCGGCCGTGACCAACCGCGGGCCGGTGGGATCCGCGTGCAGCCATTGCACGGGACCGGGCCGCGGATGCAACCACCGCCCCTCTGGTCCGTCGTCCCAACCTTCGACCTGGCCATTCTGATAGACGAGCCACAAGCGGGGAGCGTGGGCTTCCCAGACGAGACGCTGCACTGGGTTCGAGTCGTTACCCCGGGGCTCACCCATCGGGCGGCCGGTCGCCACCTCCCAGCGACGTACCTGTCCATCCCCTCCGAGCGTCGCGAGGCGCGCCGCATCGCCAGAAAAAGCGGCCTCCACCACCGCCCGATGTCCGGTGTCGATCGTCTGCACCTCGGGATGGCATTGCTGGAGGAGACGCCCCCATTCCCAGTGTCGAAGTTCCTCGGGGCATTCCAGCAGGGCGGCGCGAGCCCGGCTCAGTTCACCTTTTTCCACCCAACTGGCCGCCAAGGCGATGGTACTGAAGTAATGCTCTCGGGCGGCCAACGCGTTGGCGCGGGAAAGTCGCACGGCCGCGACGCTGGACACCACCGCCACCGTGACTACCAGCACCACAATAACCGCCAGGGACAGGGCCCGCGCCGGCCGGCGACGCATCCAGCGGACGATCTGTTCACGGCCCGACGTGGGACGGGCCTCGATGCTTTCGTGACGTCGCCAGTGTTCCAGATCGTTCGCCAGGGCGGCAGCGGAGGCGTAGCGACGGGACGGTTCCTTTGCGAGGGCCTTGAGACAAATGGTCTCGAGATCCCGGTCCATCGCTGGGTTGAGAAGCGTGGGACGGCGTGGGTCACCTTCGGCCACCTGCCGCAGCGTTTCGACGGGGGTCGCACCTTGGAACGGGGGGCGCCCGGTGAGCAGCTCGTAAAGGATGGCCCCCAAGCCATAGACGTCGGTCGCGGTTGTGGCGGCATGGGTATCGCCACTGGCTTGCTCCGGGGCCATGTAGCTGGGGGTGCCCAGGATGGCGTTGGTGTGGGTCAGGCTGCTGTCCTGCTCGATCAGCTTGGCCAGGCCAAAATCGGTGAGGTGGGGTTCGCCCAGGGCGTCGAGCAGGACATTGCCGGGCTTGAGGTCTCGATGCAGCACTCCGCGCTCGTGTGCAAACTGAACGGCCCGCGCGAGCCGGACCGCCAACGCCACCATCGCTTCCAACTCCGACCGCGTCTGAGGCCGGCTGCTCGGTCCCCGTTTGGCCAGCGTTTCGGCCAGCGTTGGACCTTCGATCAGCCGCATGGAGAAGTACGGCAGTCCGCCCTGCTCGCCGACTTCATAGATGGAGACGATGTCTGGATGCTCGAGGGCCGCCGCGGCTTCGGCCTCGCGCCGGAACCGCTCAATAACCCGCGGTTCAGCCAGTTCACCGGCAGCAATGACCTTCAGCGCCACCAAGCGATCGGGTTGCCGCTGTCGGGCGCGAAAGACAATGCCCATCCCTCCCCGGCCCAGTTCGCCCAACAGCTCGTAGGGTCCGAACCGTCGCTGCCTCAGCAACGCCGCGGCCGGCTCTTGGAACTCAGCCGGATCCTCGGCCGGCGGCGCCAGCACGGCTCCCAGGAGACAATGCACGCACAGCCCTTCTGCCGGGTTCCCGTCCAGTGCTTTGCCACATGAGGGACAGCGCGGCGGCGGTCCTTGGTTCAGTTTGGTAGGGATCAGCATCGTGGGTCGGTAAACTCCGGCTCGGAAAACCTCCGCTGATCCTCTTCCTTCATCAGGAAACCCCGGCCACGCCTGGCCTGGAGTCGTTGCGGTGTTCCAGATGGACCCCCGAACGCTGGCCCAAAGGGAATCCAACCGGCCTCCCCGTTCCCCGTCCCGTCGTCCTCTCTGGCCTGAGATCCATGCGCGGATTCCGTCCCTGATTCGTATTCAACCCTCGGATGCGGCGAACAAATGGCGGATCTCCGCCTCCACGTCGCCTGGGGTGGCGACCGTGTGCGCGATTTCCTCACGCACAAACTCCGCGTAGCGCCGCCGGAGACGAAAGAGGGCCGACTTGACCGCTCCTTCGCTCAGTCCGAGCTGCGCGGCGGCGGCCAGGTAACTCGATTCCGCGGGCGGTCCCGCCAGATAGTCCTTTAGCACGTCAAAGCGCAGCTCCAGTCCCGCGCCGGCCAATTCGTCCCGCAGCCGGCGTAACACCCGGGCGATCAACGATTGCGCCCACTGCCGGTCGTACCACGCCTCCGGTGGCGCTGGATGCACCGGTTCCAAAGCATACCGCTCCTCTGGATTCAGGTCGTCCCACGACAGAATCTCCCGACCACCGCCCCGCTTCAGTCGGCGACTCCGGTCCCATTCGTTGGCCATGAAATTTTTTAACGACGCCAGGAGGAACGTCCGGAACCGCCCGCGTTCCCGCGAGGCCGGTCCCAACGCGTGGGTGGACACCAAGTGTTCGAAAAACCCTTGAGTCAAATCCTGTGCGTCGTGAGGCGCGTAGCCACTCCGGCGTATGAAGGAGTACAAGGGATACCAGTACGCGCCGCACAACGTCTCGAACGCCGCGGTGGAATCGGCCGCGCTCCCGTCCGCCGCTGCCAGCACGACACTCCAATGGGTGGTGCGGAACTCGCGCACGACCGGACCCAGTACGTTTGATTCGAGAGTGGCGGGCATCGGTGAATTATTACTAAGTAACGTAAACCAATCCTTCTGTCGCGCAGAATTGCATTAAGGATCGATCTCTATTGGGAACGCTCATGGGCATCAGGAGGAGGTGGAAGCGGCGACTGAACCCGGTTGACTTCCCTTCGCTGCAGCCACGAACCGGCGAATTTTGTCCGGATCCTTCTTTCCGAGCGCCGACTCGACTCCGCTGGAAACATCCACGGCAAAAGGCTCCACGCGTCGCACCGCTTGAGCCACGTTCTCCGGCGTCAATCCTCCGGCCAGGATCAGCGGATGTCCCCACCGCTTCGCCGCTACCGCCTGCTCCCAGTCAAACGTGGCGCCGGTTCCCCCGACCCGGCCCGGCACATAGGCGTCGAGCAGAAACGCGTCGGCCGCCTCCTGGTACAAGGGTAATTGAGCCAGAGTCTCCGCATCGCGTACTCGGAAGGCCTTGAGCACCTTCACCGATGGGCGCAGGGCGTGGCAAACGTCAGGAGATTCGTCGCCGTGCAACTGGACGGTGTCGAGTCCGGCCTCATCGATCACGTCGCGAATGAACGAAAGCTCAGCATCCACAAACAGGCCGACGCGCGCGACGAAGGGAGGCAAACGGCGGATGAGCCGGGCGGCGCCCGGGGCGGTGATTTCTCGGGGAGTGCTGCGAACGAACACGAATCCCAAGGCATCCGCTCCAGCGGCCACCGTGGCCAGCGCATCGGCCGCCGTGGTGATGCCGCAGATTTTGACTCGTACCGTCATGGCGCAAACCACCCTGCGCCTTTCCCGGTCGCCAGGGCAACGCCGACGCTCCGGGTCCCCGTACGCTTGAAGGAGTCTATCGCGACGGCGATGGGGGACCGGAAAGCTCAAAAGTCGGAGGTGCCTGCTCATCCGGTTCGTCGCGCCCAGTTGATGGCCATCACTCCGCCCAACAGATTGATCACCCGGGTCTGACAGCCCAGTGTGCGAAGAGCGGAATCGACGCCCCGTTGACCAGGATAGCGACGGAGGGAAGCCAGGATGTAGCCATGAGTATCGGCATCGCCGCAAAAGGCACGGCCGAACCAGGGGACCAACCATCGCAGGTACTGGAAATACAGAATCCGCCAAGGCGCGAAGTCCGGCTTGCCGAAATCCAGAACCAAGGCGCGTCCGCCCGGCGGCAACACCCGCAGAAGTTCTCGCAGGCCGCCGTCGAAGTCCGCCAGGTTTCGGAGGCCGTAGCTGATCGTCACCGCCGCAAACGCGCCGTCGGCAAACGGTAAGTCAAGGGCGTCTCCCTGCTGGAACCGCACTCGATGGGCCATTCCGGAGCGTTCTTCCAGGCGCCTTCGGGCCACGGCCAGCATGGGTTCCGAAAAGTCGATCCCGGTCACGTCGGCTCCTGCTTGTGCCAGGGCGAAAGCCACATCTCCGGTGCCGCAGCACACATCCAGCACTCGTTCACCCGGGTTGATTTCGGCCAGGCGCACCAGTTTCCGTTTCCAGAGTCGGTGGAGGCCGAAGCTCTGCAGGTCGTTGATCAGGTCATACCGCGGCGCGACGGTGGCAAACAGGTCGTTGACCCGCTCCGCGCGTTCCTCGCCCTCCGCATCGTATTTGCCGGCCACGGGGCGACCTTATCGAGGCGCGTGCGCCGGATGAATCGGGAACGAACGACAAGAACGGCGGGGCCGCTCCTGCGCTACCACCGACGCTGCTGACCGGAAAGTACGCCGTCCCGTCGGCGCCAAGGCATGGTGGCGTTGGCCCGCGAGGTTTTGGCGGACGGGTGCCGCCTCCGTGCCGTTTTGCTTTGAACCTGGCGAGCGGGCTCAAGCGGCCTCGGCCGCGGGCCGGTGGGTCACCAAAGGCACCGATTCGCCGCGGACCACCGCCCGGTTGATCGTGATCCCTGAGACATCGTCCGACGTAGGAACATCGAACATGACGTCCCGCATCAACCGTTCCAGAAGGCTGCGCAGCGCCCGCGCGCCCGTTCCTTTTTTCAAGGCTTGGGCCGCCAGTTCGCGGCAGGCATCCGGAGTGATTTCCAAGGACACGCCGTCGAGGGAGAGAAGCTTGGTGAATTGCTTCACGAGGGCGTTTTTGGGTTCGACTAAAATCCGGACCAAGTCGTCCTCGGACAGCTCGTCCAGGACGCTGAGCGCCGGCAACCGGCCGATGAATTCCGGGATGAATCCGAAACTCAGGAGGTCCTCCGGCTCGACGTCCTTCATCGTTTGCGCCGCGGACACCTGTGAAGCGTTAGCCGCCGGGACGGACCCGAAGCCCATTATTCGTTTACCCAGGCGACGCTGGATGATTCGGTCCAGGCCGACGAACGCGCCGCCGCAAATGAACAGGATATGGCTGGTGTCCACCCGGATGTATTCCTGTTGGGGATGTTTCCGTCCACCCTGCGGGGGGACGTTACAGATGGTTCCCTCGAGCAACTTCAGCAACCCTTGCTGGACTCCTTCGCCGCTGACATCGCGGGTGATCGAAACGTTCTCGGTCTTGCGCGCAATCTTGTCGATTTCGTCGATGTACACGATGCCCATCTGGGTGCGTTTGACATCGTAGTCCGCGTTCTGCAGCAGGCGCAGGATGATGGTCTCGACATCCTCGCCGACATACCCGGCTTCAGTCAGCGAAGTGGCGTCGGCGATAGCGAACGGAACGTCAATGAGCTGGGCAATGGTCTGGGCGGCCAGGGTTTTGCCGCAGCCGGTGGGACCGATCAGAAGCACATTGCTCTTCTGCAGCTCCACCTCGTCGGTTCCGTTGAATTCACCCTGGCTGAGGACGCGTTTGTAATGGTTGTAAACCGCGACGCTTAGGGTCCGCTTGGCGTTCTCCTGGCCGACGATATGACGGTCGAGCTGCCGCTTGAGCTCCGCCGGTTTCGGAACGTTCAGCCGCCGCAACTCCTTGTTGGTGTCTTCCCGGAGCTCCTTGGAGAGCACCGTCTGGCAGACCGTCACGCAGGAGTCGCAGATATAGACTCCCGGCCCCGCGATCAGCTTGCGCACTTCCGCGCGGCTTTTGCCGCAGAAGCTGCACATGGTGATCTGATGGGCGCGGGCCATGCGGGACCGGGAAGCGGGGTGAACTATTTGGTGTCGGTGGCGACCAAGGCGGGGACTTCACGCCGGGAGGCGACGACTTCGTCCACCAAGCCGAACTCGCGAGCCTGCTCGGCGCTCATGAAATTGTCGCGGTCACAGGCTTTCTCCACGACCTCATAGGGTTGGCCGGTGTGATGGCTGAGCAGCTCGTTGAGGCGCCGCTTGAGAGACAACATGTGCTTGACCCGGATTTCCACGTCGCTGGCCTGGCCTTCGGCGCCGCCGAGCACCTGGTGGATCATGATGTCGGCGTTGGGCAGGGCGAAGCGCTTGCCTTTGGTGCCGGCGGACAGCAGGACCGCTCCCATGCTGGCAGCCATGCCGACGCAGTAGGTGTTCACGTCGCAGGTCAGCCATTGCATGGTATCGTAAATGGCGAGACCGGCGGTCACGGAACCGCCCGGGGAGTTGATGTAGAAGTGGATGTCTTTCTTGGGGTCCGACATCTGGAGGAAGAGGAATTGGGCGACGATGACATTGGCCACCATGTCATCCACCGGCGTGCCGAGGAAGACGATGCGGTCTTTCAGCAGCCGGCTGTAGAGATCGTAACCGCGCTCGGAACGGCCTTCCTGCTCGATGACGTAGGGGATGGCGAAGTTGCGCACAGGAGAACTTTTCACGACCGGGCAAGCTACGGGGGGCGATTTCGGCGGTCAAGAAACGGGCCGGCGGGCGAGCTCCGTCACCTGGATGTTGCGGAACCGGACCACCGATCGGTCGTCGTGGTTCTGGAGTCCGAGGTAACCCTGTTTCGCCCGCAGGGGCGCGTCCTGGAGGATCGGCACGTTGTTCAGCCAGAGGCTGACCGTGGGTCCGCGGGCCTCGATGCGCACCGTGTTCCATTGGCCGGCGGGTTTGGACATGACCCGGGAAGCGGCGACCACATCGTACAGCGCACCGGTACTCCACGTCTTTGGTTCATCGAGGTCGTGGTCGTCGAGAATTTGCATTTCGTTGCCGGTGAAAGCGGGATTCTTTTCCAAACCGGAACGGAGGAAGATGCCGCTGTTGCCCTTGGGGTTGATGGCGTATTCGAGTTCCAGGATGAAATCGCCATAGGCCCGGTCGGTGCGCAGCCAGGAGCCGCTTTTTTCTGGATTGGTGGACCAGTCCACGCCGTTGCGGCCGACGAGTTCCCCCTGTTCCACGGTCCATTCTCCGCCGTACATGACCACCCAGCCGTCGAGATTCCGGCCGTTGAACAAGGCGCGGGGTTGAGATTCCGAGGGGGTGGTGGAACAGCCGGCCAGGAAGAACGCCGTCAGAATCAAGGAAAGCGTGCTGCGGTGCATGGGATGCAGGTTATGGGTCGCAACGAACGGAGGCGAGTGTTCCGTTGATGATGGGGGAGAGCGGGGGCGAAAGCTCAAAGCTCAAAAACCAAGGAGCCGCGTGAAGTTCCAAGCTCCCAAGCCCAAATCCCAAAGAAGCTCCCAAGCCCCAAGTTCTCTGATGCGTCGCCCAGCCCTGAGTGGGACGGAGCGCGACCGATACGGCCCGACGCCCCACTTCCAGGGCGGTTCGGGCGGAAACCGTGAGCTTTGAGCGTTCGCCCCCACGACTCCTCCCGGTGAGGTGAGCTGACGCCCGCGGTCCTCGGGGTGTTCGAGCGGACGAGCCGTCCGCGCTCCCGAAAGTTCGGATGGGGACCGACGGTAGCCGGTCTCCCCCCGACCCGTCAGGTGGTTCTGGATGTTCCTGGCGTCAGTGGAGTAGCCCGTCGCCCACCGAATACCAAACTCCGCAAGTGACTCCGGAGTTTTTCCACGTCCAAGTCCGGTCCGATCAGTACTGCCACCGGCTCCGGGGTGGGATGGAAGGTGAATTCATCGATGACGTGGTGTCCCCAGACCGTTTGGAAGAGGAACAGCTTTTCCGGCGAGCCGACGAAGCGGATGAACCCCTTGGCCCGCACCACTTCCCGCGGATCCAGCCGGCTCAGGAAGTCCTCAAACCGGCTGCGTTCGACCGGCACCGGAAACCGCCAGGTGAGGCTGCGATAGGAGGTATGGAGGTGGGAGCCAACGGCGGGTTCGGAATCCGCGCAGGCGGGATCGACTTCGGCCTGCGCGGCCGGGCGTGCCAGCAGGTTGCCAAGTTCGGGTAGGCCAAAGGGGAGCTTCACTTGTGCGGCCTGCGGATTCAGCCGCGACAGGTCTTCTTCGACGGACCGAATCCCCTCCTCGGTCAGACGGTCGCATTTCGAGAGGCACAGAAGGTGGGCGAATTGGATCTGCTTCCGCGCCAGCAC
>CAYYSX010000166.1:0-4409 GCA_964474315.1 uncultured Verrucomicrobiota bacterium
ATTCGACCGGATTCTGAAGGTGTTTGAAGTGGCCGATGAAGTGCCCTGACCCGGGAAAACGGGTTCCTTCCGGGATCAAGTCGTCCCACCGGACCGCTGCTGACCGAGCTGGACGAGACCGTCTAGTTGACGAGAAACCAGTGGATAAACCCACAATGGTCGCACAAGAGGCAGTAGGCTTGGCGATCCATCCAATCCGGATTCATGGAGGTGACCAAGGCGGTATCGATGTGCGACCGTCGTTTGTGGAAGCTCTCATGGCTGCACATGAGGCATTTGAGTTTGTGGCCATCCACTTCAACCGGAGTGGCATCGGTCTTCAATGAGGTGAGTGACATGGAGCAGGGAGTGGGGTGTGACTGGAGACCAAGAGAACGTAAACGACCCAAGGCAGAAAGTTCCGCGTCGCGTGCTCATGGAATGTTTCAAGGGTAACCTTGATCCGCCGTGCTTGGGAAGCCTTGCGATCCTTTTCCGAGCGCCACGGGCGCAGCTCAGGTTGGTCCTCGCAGGTGATCGAGCGGACGAGCCGTCCGCGCTCCCGACCAGGAGCGCACCCTTCCGGGGCTTCACTGGACGAATAAAGTGCTCGGCAGCGGCCCGATTCTTCAGTATTTCAGTCCGCCGGAGACTTCAGGGAGTCCGGTGCCCGGAAGTCGGCCATGGTGTCTCAATCGATTGTGGACTGGTCCGGGCGCCCTGCGCTGGGAACCGGTCGTGATGGGAATGATCCAGCCTGATCTGAGCGAAGCGAGGGAACGCGTCGAAGGCGGTTCGCGACACCAGCGCCGTTCCCACCATTCACCGGAAACACACACCTAGGATGAGCTTGCCGTCGTTTGCCACTCTTGAGTTGTCCGCCGAGCTACAAAAGGCGCTGGAGCGCCTCGGATATGAGGCTCCGGCCCCCGTTCAAATTGCCGTTCTTCTGGCCGCCCATGCCGGGCGGAGTGCGGTCATCGCCGCTCCCGCCTGTTCGGGCCGCGGCACCGCCCTGGCGCTGGCCGCGGTCACCAGCGCCGCGTCGGGGACCAAGGGAGTCCGCAGTCTGCTGGTAGCCGGAACCCGTAGCCGCGTGTTTCACCTCATCGGGCTGGTCGGAGCCCTCAATGCCGGACGAAAGGGCCTGCCCGTGGCTGCGCTGGTCTCCGGCCAAAGCGCCGAACGTCAATCCTCTCTGATCGAGTCCGGTCCGGCCATTGTCGTGACGACGCCCGGAGTGATCCGAAAGGCGGTTCACGAGGGTGTGTTGAAGCTGGACGACCTGAAAACGCTGCTGGTGGATGGAGCCGATGAACTCCTGGATGGCGGGTTCGGGGAGGATTTGGAGGCAGTGATAGCGGCCGCCCCACCCCAACGCGTGGTGGTCGCTTTGACGACGATCATATCCCGCGAACTGGAAGAGTTGGCCACGCTTCGACTTCCCGAGGCCGACCGTCTGGTTTCCGAACCGCCCCCTTCACCGCCGAGCCTGACCTGGTTCAGTATGGAGCTAGGCGAGAAGCTCCAGTCCTTCACGGTCCTGGCCGACCGTCACCACCTGAACCGCATCCTGGTGTGGGTGAACAATCAGAACTCCGCGGGAACGCTCGCGGACCGGTTGACCGCCGCCGGTTATACGGCGGAAGCGATTACCAGCGATACCACGGCGGCGGCGCGCGAACGATCGGTGAAACGCTTCAAGCAAGGTTCGGTTCCCATCCTCGTAGGCACCATCGCCGGTCTGGGCGGACTCGACCTCGAAGGGGTGGAGGCGATCGTCCACTGGGACTGGCCGCTGGATGACGCGGAACTCGGCACCCGACACCAGAAATTGCGGGAGGGCGGTTTCGCCTTTGCCCTCGCTGCAGGCCGGGAGTTGGTCCGGTCCCGGGCCATTTCCCGCCGCGGATCGCCCGCCCGGCTGGGCCGCCTTCCCCTTCTGGGGGAACTAGCCGAACTGCGTTTGCACGCCAACGTCGCCCGCATCCGCGAGGCGTTGGCCGGACGCAACCCGGCCGCCTGCCGTTCCGTGGTCGATTTGCTGATGACCGAAGGATACGAGCCGGCCGTCATCGCCGGCGCCGCCATCCGCCTGCTCGGTGTTCCCGAGCTTCCCACCCTGCCCCTTCCTCCCGCGCCTCCCGCGCCTCCGGCGCGTGAACCATCGCTCGCCTCTCCCACTCCGGTCGTCGAATCAGCCGAGGCGCCGGCCCCCGAGACCGAGACCTACAGTTATGACCCGGCGGACTGGTCGCCGGGCGTCGGCGCCACATCGTCCGATGCGCCGGAGGGCAGTCCGGTCGCCGAAGGCGAAGGCGTTGATGACCCGGCCGGCGAATCCAGCTACGCCTACTCCGACAACGCCGCGGAGGATGGCGTGGTCTATCCGCCCGGCGCCAACTTCGACGACGACGAACCGGACCTCGAAGGCGGAATGGACGATCGTTCCGGACGCCGCGGACGTCGCGGTGGTCGAGGACGCGGCAGTCGGGGCGCCGAAGGTGGCGCGACTTCTTCCGGCATGAAGCGCTTGTGGCTCAACGTGGGCCGTATGGACCGGATTCAACCTCGCGACATCGTCGGCTGCATCCTGGGAGAAACCGGTCTTCCGTCGGCCACCGTGGGTCGGGTGCAATTGTTCGAACGACACACGCTGGTGGATGTTTCCGCCACCTTCGAAGGCCAGGTTCTGGAGGCGCTCAACCGGGCGGCCGTGCGTGGTCGGAAGCTGAAGGCGAAAATCGCGGCCTATTGAGCACCACTCCCGCTGGGGAGCAATGGCCGATCTCCGTTCCGGGGTCGGGCAATTCCGCTGTTCGGATTCGTAACGCAGCGGCTTCTTTCCCATGAAGTGAACGCTCCCGACAGCTCCGAACTGCTGCACGAATTCTCCCGGACCGGCTCTGAAGCTGCCTTCGGCGAACTGGTCCGTCGCCATCTCGACCTCGTGTATTCGGCGGCCCTGCGCCGGAGCCGCGGTGATGCCGCCCTGGCAGCCGACATCGCCCAAACCGTGTTCACCGACCTGGTGCGGCAGGTTCGGGATCCTGGCCGGCGTCCTAACCCCGTCCTGGCGGCGCGTTCATTGGCCGGATGGCTGTACCAGCATACCCGCTTTGTGACCAACACGGCGCTGCGCTCCGAAGTTCGGCGGCGCGCCCGGGAGGAAACCGCCATGCAGCTTCGTTCCCCCTCCACCGATCCCGACTGGTCCAGTATCGCTCCTGAACTGGATGAAGCGCTTTCCGCCCTGCCGAATCCGGATCGCGACGCTTTGGTCCTACGGTTTTTCGAACAGGAGACCTTTGCCCGGGTGGGGGCGTTCCTGGGCACTTCCGAGGATGCCGCACGCATGCGGGTCGAGCGGGCGCTCGACAAGCTGCGGGAACAACTGGCCAAACGCGGTGTCACTTCCACGGCCGCCGCTCTGACCACCTCGCTGACCGCCCATGCCCTCACTCCGGCGCCGGCCGGGCTGGCCAGTGCCATCAAAGCCGCCGCCCTCACCCTCCCGGCCACCGGAAGCGCGGTTTCATTTCTGGGACTCAAGACGCTTTCCCTCGGGGCGGCTGCCACGCTGGCGGTCTCCGGATGGTTCTTCACTTCGCAGACCAACCGGGAGCTCCGTCAAGAGAACGACCGCTGGCGGGCGGAGGTGGAGGCGTTGACGGCAAACCGGACTCAACAGGAACAGGAAGTCGAAGCACTGCGCCAGCGCCTGGCCGGTCCTGATGAACTAGCTCGGCTGGCGTCCGAACGCGCGGAGCTGCTCCGCCTGCGCGGTGAGGTAGCTCGGCTGCGACGTGAGCTGGCAGAGGCCGCGCCGGAGTCACCCAACCCCACCCCGGAGCCGGCGACACCGGTTCCGGAGGTTCAGATTAGTGTCACGGCCAAGTTCATTGATCTCCCCGAATCCTGGGTTCCGGCTCTCACGTCGGTTCCCGTTCAGGCCTGTGCCCCGATCAGCTCCACCGAGGCCGAAGGTTTGCTTGAGACGGCCAGACAGATGACGGGGGTTGATATCCTTGGCGCTCCGGCGGTGACCACGCTCAGCGGTCGCCAAGCTCAGGTCATCCAGATGGACGACGACGGCCGCGGAGTGAGTCTCGATGTGCTTCCGACCGTCCTGGATGGGAATCTGATCTCGCTGACGATCATGGCCGGCTACCAGTTCAAGGAGGCGTCGGCCGAAGGCGTCGTCGTGGCACCCCAGGCTCGTGCCGTCCCCGCCGCGAATTGGTGCCGCGGTGTTCTCGCTGATGGGCAGAGCATTCTTCTGCACCAACCGGGAGATAACTCGGCGGGAACAGCCGAACCCCGCAGCCTGTTGGTTCTCGTCGCCGCCGCTGGCATTGATCCGGCGGGCAACCGCCTGAACCCGGCCGAAGAGAGCGAAAGCGCAACGGTTGCCCCTCCCACCACCGCGG
>CAYYSX010000166.1:4509-5793 GCA_964474315.1 uncultured Verrucomicrobiota bacterium
CTGAACCCGGCCGAAGAGAGCGAAAGCGCAACGGTTGCCCCTCCCACCACCGCGGGCCTCAGCGAATCCTCGCCGGCTCCGTGAACCTAGAAAAAGGAGGTTGGAACTGCGGATGGCCCAACCCTCGAAAGATATGACGTAGCCGCCGAGGGAACGAGGCGCACTCTCTTCGCCACGCCTGCTCGTTCCAGCTCACTCAAAAACGGAGAGGCGCCCGCGCGAGTTCAGTGAGTCACAGCAACGTCCCGGTTCTCCAGGTTCCAGTTCGTTTCCCCGCCCTCCCGGTCCCCACGCCGCTGCGGGTCACAGACCCGCGCTCCGACTGCTCCGTTCCGGAGCGCGCAGCAGCGCGGGCGGCTTCGCCCGCACGAATCCGGACGGTAGCTTCCAGCAGAAGGAACATCGTGCTCCGGCGCCTGTGGCGCGCACCGTTCCGGCTGCTGAGGCTCCGGTTCATTCCCTGACCCGCGGTGTGGCCACGTTGCGACGGATCACCGACCCGCGTTCCGCCACCTTCTACGAAGCCACTTTGCGGAGCTGACGCAATTCACGCGGCGACACGATGCCCTGCGGCGTAATAAAGCCCGTCACCAGTTCCGGAGGGGTGACATCGAATCCCGGGTTGAGCGCCTCGCTGGTGGGATTCGCGATGCGGACATAAGTGCGCCGGGCTCCTGGTTTTTTGGAAGTCCAGCCCCAGGCGCCCAGCACTTCGTCGCCGCTCCGTTCTTCGATGGGAATTTTACGCCACGACCGTAGTTCCCAATCGATCGTGGACAGCGGAATCGCCACGTAAAAGGGAATGCCATGCCGTTGGGCCAGCACCGCTTTGGTGTACGTGCCAATTTTGTTGGCAACGTGCCCGGTCCGCCCCAGGACGCGGTCGCTGCCCACGATGACCAAGTCGATTTCGCCCCGTTGCATCAGCCAACCCGCCGCGTTGTCCGCAATGACCTGGTGGCGGATTCCCTGCTGCGCCAGTTCCCACGCCGTGAGACTCGCCCCCTGGCAGCGCGGCCGGGTTTCATCACACAACACGAGGAAATCGCGGCCGCGGGTCTGGGCGGCATACAGCGGTGCGGTGGCGGTGCCTACATCCACAAAAGCCAGCCAACCGGCGTTGCAATGAGTCAGGATCGTAGCGCCTTTCCGGATCAGATGGGCGCCCTGTTCGCCCAAGGCCAGACAATGGGCAACATCCTCGTCGGCAAACTGGTGCGCCGCGGCCACCGCCAACTGCTGGCGCTCCTCCACGGTGATTCCCGCCTGCATGGCCGCCCGGAC
>CAYYSX010000166.1:5893-12975 GCA_964474315.1 uncultured Verrucomicrobiota bacterium
GGAACCGGCCCGTCCACCAAATGTGGAGTGCGCCGCTGTGCGGCGCTTTGGATCGAACGGGGAAGAAACGCTAAAAAGTCCTTCCTACTCCACCGCTCCCGCCTCGCCCAAATCCAAAGCGGTGCATAGCACCGCACTCCAAATGCCTGGGGCAGGCTCAAGCTCGCGGGCCAGGGTTCGAGCGGACGAGCCGTCCGCGCTCCCCGCGGATTCGACGTTGAACCCAGGCGCGGACTCCGCCTTACTGACCCCGCTGTTCCTTGAAGCGTCCTGCCGAATGCGCAGGACACCGTTTCAAACACTGCCGGAGTCGCGGGAACCCTGTGAAAACCAGGGACGGTAGCGCCACGGTAACGGGATTACAGACCCCCACGCCTGAACCAGTTCAGGCGGCAAGCCACTGGAGAGTTTCTCCGGGAAGGCGGGGGCGAGGTTCGAAGCCCGGAGTCCGGATATCGCGCCGGCAGTGCTCGTCAGGGGTTTCCCTTCGGCGTCGCCCATCCGGCGGTCGCAGGAAGAAACCCCGCTTCGCCGCCCAGCGAAGGATGAGGCCAGTCTGCCCCGGCCGGTCTGCCGGAGTGGATTCCAGGATGTCTTGGACGCCTTCATTCTCGGTTAGCGGGAGAAGTCCAGTCCGAGGCTTCCACTTCGGACCGTTCTCCTCCTCCTGGTCTCGTGGACCTTTTGTTTCCCGCGTGTGGAACTGCGCGGGTACCCGTTCCCTTGGAATCCATGCTGACTCGTTCGTTCTATCCGCTTGCCGCTCTCGGCGCCGCGGCCTTGTTCGCTGCGCCTCTCCAGGCCCAGCACGCCACTCACGTCATCGACTACACCCCCGGCACCGGCGGTGCGGCCGGATATGACAATCCCTCCGCTGCCCTAGGGGAGCCCAGCCGCGTTACTCCCGGGGAGTTCGGCGGTCCGGTCGATCCATTTAATCCCGCCTACCTGGATACCCAATTGGTGACCTTGGGAGCTGGGGGTTCCCTTACGGTGGGTTTCGCCTCGCCCATCTTCAATGATCCCGCGCATCCGGCTGGATTGGATTTCCTGATCTTCGGCGGTGCGGGGTTCATCATCACCAATGCGTTCGATGAAAACTTCAACTTCATCGGGACGCCGGCGACCGATGGCTCGCTGTTCGGCGCTCAAACCGGGGAGACGCGCGTTTCGGTCAGCGCCGATGGAACAGCATTCTTCACGCTCAATCCCGCGCTGGCGCCAGCGGTGGAAGACTTGTTCCCCGCCGATGGTCAGGGAGATTGGACGCGTCCGGTGGATCCCTCGCTGAGCTACGCCGACTTTGCCGGCCTCACCCTGGAAGAAATTCGGGACCGGTACGCCGGCAGCGGGGGCGGAGCCGGCTTCGACCTGTCTTGGGCGCAGGACGCCACTGGCCAGCCCGTCGTCCTCGATTCGATCCAGTTCGTCCGGGTCGAAGTCTTGTCCGGCAAGACGGAGCTAGGCGGGTTTGCGGCGGTCAATGTGGTCCCGGAGCCGGCGACCTGGGCGTTGCTCGTTGGTGGAGTTTCCTTCCTCTTCTGGCTGCGACCGCGTCGGGTTTGAACCCATGTCTCCCCTGCCCTGCCCTGTTCCGATGGGCGACGGGTCGGATTCCGATCCGGCCCGTTGTCCGCTCTGCGGTGGCGCCAATGAATGCCAACGCTGCACGGTCCAAACCTACAAAGGCTCTTGCTGGTGCGAACGGGTCACTTTCCCGGAGGAGCTCTGGGCACGCCTACCAACCGAGGCACGCGGGCGAGCCTGCATCTGCCCATCCTGCGTGCTCCAAGCCCTGCGGAACCGACCGCTCCCGCGGGCGGGACCCGGTGATTTCTATCTGGAGCCCGGAACCGGCCGATTGGTCTTCACCGAGGCCTACCACCGGAAGCGCGGGTACTGCTGCGGGAGTGGCTGCCGGCATTGTCCTTGGAGCGTGGATCCGGGGCCCTCAACCCTGCGGGCCGGTTTAACCGGCGCCGCCCTCCTGTTCGTCGCCGGAGGGCTGCTTGGCGCCCAGCTCCGGGCGGCAGGATGGTCCGAAGACTTCTCCGCCGATCCGTTCCTTCACGGGTGGCAGGCCTTTGGGTCCGTGGAGCGTTTTCACTGGAATGAAGCCTCCCAGACGCTGGACGTGGAGTGGAACACCGAGGGTCCCCACAGCTTCTTCGCGCGATCACTGGGAACCACCCTGAGCGCCGCGGATCCGTTCTCCGTTGCCTTCGACCTGTACCTCACCGAGGCAGCAGGCGGTGTCCGTGAAGGACGGCCGGGAGCCATGCAAGTGGCGGTCGGTCTGTTGAACCTCGCCCGAGCCACCGCCCAATCCTACCCGCGCGGCGCCGGACGAGCCTTCGATCTGATCGAATTCAACTGGTTCCCCGAAGGCTTCATCCCCGGCTTCGGAATGGTCGAGCCGACGCTGTCCGCCGTCGCCTTCGATTCCTCGGGCCGGGTTGCGGCGGACTTCGAGTTCCCCTTCCTCCTCGCTCTGGGCACCTGGCATCGAATCGAACTGGAGCATGACCCAAAGGATCGCTCCGTCACGGTTCGGGTGCGGGAAGGAGACCTGACGCTCAGCACCTTGGTGCTGTCGTTGCCCACCACCTTCGGGGAATTTCAGCTCGACGCCCTGGCGATCCTGGTGTGGGACGAACGCACTTCCTTCGGTGATTCCCTCCAGGCCCGCGGATCGGTGGACAACCTCACGGTGGTGGTTCCCGACCCGCCCATTGGAAAAATCCGCCTGCTGCCGGGAAGTCGGGAGGTCGAGTTCGAGAGCCTGAAAGGATGGCAATACCAGCTTGAGGGAGCCGGGGAACTGGGGGATTGGCATCCGACGGGATCCCTCGCGTCCGGCACCGGCGGCGTGCTTCGGTTGGCGGACACCCGGGAAGCGGAGTTTCCGCGGCAGTTTTACCGGGTCCGGGCGGAGCGGAGTGTCATCGCCCCTTGAGGGTCGGTCCCTCCGGAGACTGTGCCCACTACCTCGCCCACAACGGAGATGCGTCTCGACCCGATTGGCCTCTGCCATCGCGCTTGGCTTGCCCCCGCTTTCTTTGTCAGCCTGTCCCCCTGTGACGTTTGCGGAAGAAATCGCGCGCCGGCGGACCTTTGCCATCATCTCCCATCCCGACGCGGGCAAGACCACCCTGACCGAAAAGCTCCTGCTCTACGGCGGGGCGGTTCAACTCGCCGGTTCGGTCACCGCCCGTAAAAGCCAGCGCGCTACCACCTCGGACTGGATGGAACTGGAAAAAAAACGCGGCATCTCTATCAGCTCCACGGTCCTCCAGTTCGACTACCACGGGTACCGCATCAACCTGCTCGACACCCCCGGGCACAAGGATTTCTCCGAAGACACCTATCGGGTCCTCACCGCCGTGGATGCTGTGATCATGGTGATCGACGCCGGCAAGGGAGTGGAGGCGCAGACTCGCAAACTGTTCGAGGTCTGCGCCCGCCGCGGGGTTCCCATCTTCACCTTCATGAACAAGCTCGACCGTCCCGCCCGGGACCCGATCGGCCTGCTAGACGAACTCGAAGCGGTGCTGGGAATCAAGTCGGTGGCCATGAACTGGCCGCTAGGAAACGGAGCGGACTTCAAAGGCGTCTATGACCGGGCCGGACGGCAGGTCCATCTGTTCGAGCGGGTGGTGGGCGGCAAGTACCGCGCGGCGGTGAACGTTACCGGCCTTGATGATCCACTGGTGCAGGAAAAGCTGGATGAACAAACCTACCGAATCGTCCGAGAGCAGATCGAGATGATCGAACTGGCCGGGGCGGAATTCGATCCGGCCCAAGTGCTGGCCAGCCAATTGACGCCGGTGTTCTTCGGCTCCGGCGTCAACAACTTCGGAGTGCAACTCCTCCTGGACAACTTCCTCCGTTATTCGACCCCACCGCAGGGAAGGCGGGCCGCCGATCAAGTCCAAAGTTCAAGGCTCCAAGTTCAAACCCACTGACCCTTGGATCCAGTCGCGGGGTACCAGTCGCCCTCCGAAGGCTCCCCTGGAGTTCCTTCCAGTCGGAAAAACGGGAAAAACCTGTTGCCCCGCTGAATTCCCTTTGACAGCTTCCGCCTCCCTTTGCGGTCAAACGCAGGGGATCAACGGCCTGAAAAGGCCCACCGCGAGGGCGGCGGGTGGCCACAATCACACTTATCCCAATCCGGTTCTTCCGCCGGATGGCGTCGGGAAGGTCTTCCCGGGTCACGCCGCAACCATCGGAAGCAGTACAACATGATCAGTGTAGGCGTTAAGGAGCTCCTGGAGGCGGGAGTTCATTTCGGGCATCAAACCCGTCGTTGGAACCCGAAGATGAAGCCGTTCATCTTCGAAGCCCGCAACGGCATCCACGTCATCGATCTTTCCCAAACCGTCCCGCAACTCGAGGCGGCCTGCGAGTTCCTCGGCCAGATCGCCGGCAAGGGAGGCCAGATTCTGTTCGTCGGCACCAAGAAGCAGGCTCAGGAAGCGGTCAAGGAAGCCGCCAAAGCCGCCGGCCAATCCTACGTCACCGGCCGCTGGCTGGGGGGTACCCTCACCAATCTCCGCACGTTGAAGCGCTCGCTCAAGCGCATGAAAGACATCGAGCGCATGGATCAGGATGGTTCCATCAACGAATACGTGAAGCAGGAGCAATCGATGATCCACCGGGAGCATGCCCGGTTCGTCAAAAATCTCGACGGACTGCGCTCCACCGAATCCCTGCCCGACGCCATGTTCATCGTGGACATCAAGCGCGAACACAACGCCGTCGCCGAAGCCCGCCGCCTCAAAATCCCCCTGGTCGCCATCGTGGACACCAATTGCGACCCCGATCTCGTGGACTATCCGATCGCCGGCAACGACGACGCCATCCGCTCGGTCAAGGTCATCCTCAGCACCGTGGTCGAGGCCATTGCCCAAGCCAAGGCGGAGCATGAGGCCAAACGCGCCCGCAAGAGCGACAAACCCGACTCGGCGCCAGCCCCATCGCCCGAGGTCGTCCCGGCTCCTCCGGCTCCAGCTCCAGCTCCTGAACCGATCCCTGCCCCGGTTGTTTGACCGCGTTCACCGAAATGGACCTGGTAACCGCCGTAGTGACCGGTTCCGGCATCCTGAATCTCCAACACGTTTCCTGACTTTCTGACATGGCAGACATTACTCCCGCCCTGGTGGGCAAGCTTCGTGAGATGACCAACGCCGGTCTCATGGACTGCAAGAACGCTCTCGTGGAAGCGGCCGGCGACCTCGAGGGCGCTGTGGATATCCTGCGCAAGAAAGGTCAGGCCAGCGCCGCCAAGAAGGCCGGACGTGAAGCCAAGGACGGCCTCATTGCCCAAGCCGTGCTTAACGGCGGGAAAGTCGGCGCCCTGGTTGAGGTCAACTGCGAAACGGACTTTGTCGCCCGCAATGACAGCTTCAAAACGTTCTGCAACGAACTCGCCGCCAAAGTGGCGGCCGACCCATCGGTGGATCTCGAGGCGGATCGGGTCGCCGCGGTGGCCAAGATCGGTGAGAACATCCAGATCCGGCGCCAACAACGCCTTGAAGTCGAAGGCAACGGCCTGGTTGCAGCCTATATTCACACCGGCGGCAAGGTGGGCGTGCTGGTTGAAGTCGGAGCCAGCAAAGCGGAGACCACCCAGGCCGAAGAGTTCAAGCAATTGGTCCGCGATATCACCCTTCAGATCGCGGCGGCCAGCCCGGTGGCCATTAGCCGCGAGTCCGTTCCCGCAGTTGTCCTCGATAAGGAGCGAGAAATCGCCGCTCAAAGTGAAGCGGTGAAGAATAAACCTCCCCAAGCTGTGGCCAAGATCATCGAGGGCAAGGTCAGCAAGTTTCTGGAGACCGCCTGCCTTCTCGAGCAAGGGTTCGTCAAAAACCCGGATCTGAAAGTGGAAGCCCACCTCGCCTCAGTCGGCAAGACTCTCGACGACACCCTTCAGGTCCGTCGCTTTCTGCGCTTTCAGGTCGGGGAAGCAATCTGACACGCCGACCCGCCGGGCCGCCCAGGGGCAAAGGCAGGCCGGTCTGAAGCTGTCGTGTCACGGAATCTCCAAGCTGACAATCCAGCGAACGGAGATGTGGTCAGGCCATCAGGCGCCCAATGTCGGTTTGCCTTCCGTCGCCTTTTTTCCTGGTCCCTTCCCTCTTTCCCCTTCTCCCGGTCCCCGGCCTCGCCGCTGTCGCCAAGCCCACGACCACCAGCAGGAGAAACAGGAAGACCAAGGAAAACATCTGGAAGGGAAAATCAAACCGGGCATGGGCCAGAGCACCGGCCAGCGATAACCCTAGCAACAGCGTAAATTCCCGGGGCGCTCGCAGCCCCCGTCCGGTGGACCAGATCACCGGCAACAGCACCAACATCGCTGCAATCATCCCAAACCCGATCCAGCCAAACGTGATCCGGGTTTCGATCCAGTCGTTGTGGGCGAAGGCATGCCAAAGCTCTTCCTGATCCGTACGATACAAGGAATAAAGCCCGGTAAACGTCTCCGCACCCGTGCCGAACCAACCGGCATCGGCTGCCATTCGGTCGGCCACCTCGTAAATTACCGTCCGGTTGCTCAGTCGATCCTCGAAGACGGTGGAAAAGCGGGACCGCAGGTCCTCTCCACCTACGAACCAGCCCAATGCCAGAACGAGGATAAACACCCCCGCAGCCGCCAACCGCCCCACCATGCCCCGCGCCGTCCGCGCCTCCCGCGCCGACGACAGCACCAACAGGCTGCCCACCAGCAGCACCAGCAGGATCAGCGTGCCGCCACGACTGGTGGCAATCAACGGACAGGCCGCCATCAGAATCGTCGCCGGGAGCAGGATGATCGACGGATCGTCGCCAATCCTTCGAGCCGCCCCCTGCAGCCGAATGGCACGGCTGCGCAACACCCACCAGAATCCCAGCGCCACGGGCCAGACCAGGTTGAAATACTGCGCCCCGTTCGTCCGGTAAGCATACGGTCCCCAAGAGAAGGCGGACGGATTCCGGATCACCGGCTTGATCAGCCACAGGAGCTTGTCGGTGCCGTCGAGCCGTTGGGCGATGCTTACCAGCGCGAGCACGGCACTGCTGAGGCACAAGGTCCACAGCAGTTG
>CAYYSX010000167.1:0-12946 GCA_964474315.1 uncultured Verrucomicrobiota bacterium
AGGTGTCGAGTCCCGGCCGGGACGGCCGAAAGACGGGCCTTTTTCTTTCGTCCCTCCCGGGACTGGCTTTCGCCGCTTCCGCCACCCACCGATCAATCGGTGGGCTATTACCGGTCCTCCCTCCGGGACGGCAATAAACTGAGATGCGCCCCCGCGCCATCCGCTCTCCGGCGACTTCGGAAGGGCGGCGTGTCGTGAGAATTGATGACGTCACCCCACGGACAACCACGGGTATAAGAAGACCGAGAACCTTGAATATCGCTGTTTCCATTATCGAAGACGATCCGCCGGCGCGACAGATTCTGGCCGACTGGATCCACCGCGCCGAAGGATTCCGTTGTATCAGCCAACACGGGAGTGCCGAGAGTGCCCTCGACACGCTGGCCCGGGAGCAGCCAGTGGTGGCACTGATGGATATCAACCTTCCCGGCTTGAGCGGGATCGAGTGCGTGCGCCGTCTAAAACCGTCGATGCCCCACACCCAGTTTGTCATGCTGACGGTGTATGAGGATGCCGATCATATCTTTGATGCGCTGGCGGCGGGCGCCACCGGTTATCTGTTGAAGCGGACTCCGCGCGACGAACTGTTCACTGCGCTGCGGGAGGTCCATGCCGGGGGGTCACCCATGACCAGCAGCATCGCGCGGAAAGTGGTGCAATCCTTCCAGCAACCCGGTCGGCCTACGCCGCCGGGAGAGGAACTGTCCCCGCGGGAACGCGAGGTGCTCGATTGTCTCGCTCGCGGTTACTTGTATAAGGAGATAGCCGACCTGATCGGGGTCAGCCTGCCCACGGTGAACACCTACATTCGCCGCATCTACGAAAAGCTCCACGTGCATTCACGCGCCCAGGCCGTGGCGCGTTACACTCACCGTTCCTTCCCGCCTCCCACCGGCGACGGCACCAGGCGATGATCCTTTGAGGGACTCAGCGCGGCGAAGCCGCACCCTCCAGGTGCGGACGGCTCGTCCGCTCGGGCACCCCACGAACCGCCGGCTTGAACCCGCTTCACCGGGTGAAGTCGAGGCAACCAGGAGCGCGGACGGCTCGTCCGCTCGATCACCCAGGGGGGATGCTCTCAAGCCCAAGCTCCAAATCCCCCCAGGAAGCCCCGGCATAACCCACGCGTCCCGGACGGCGGTTCCTTGGCTGTTGGAGCTTGGGATTTCTTTGGTTGGGGCTTTTCGTGGGTTTTGGCCCTTGGATCGGAGTTTCCCAACGGCGATGGAGTGATCGAGCGGACGAGCCGTCCGCGCTCCTGGTCGCGGTGTCATGTATTTTGATGACAGGCAACATCGGGTTCCCCCCACTACCGTCAGGGCGTCCAAAATCCATATCTTCTGTGGCCAGCCGCCTGGGGCGATCCTGGCCGGAGACGATCTATCGGTTGGACGAACGAATTCAAAATCGTCATGAAACACTCGCACCCCTCCAGCCGATTGGCTGCGCTTTTGGTTCTCGGGCTGGCGACCGGCCTGGCCACCCTCCGGGCGCAGGCGGAGATCATCATCGACACGTTTGACGACGCTACGGCGGCGGAGTTCTGGACCCCCACATGGGATACCGCGCCCGAGCTGGCGTGGGCTGCTCAGGACGCCCAGGGCGTGGCCACCTCGGGATCGCTGCGCGTCTCGGCCGACTATTTTACCCCCGAAGACAATGGTTGGGAGCAGATGGTGATCACCCGGACTTTCGAGACGTCCGTGGACGGATCGCAACAGGTGTCCGTGTCCGTGGATGTCAAGGTGGATCCGGCCTCGGCGCTGACGCTGGACGGAAACTATGGGTATTTCGAACTGAAGCGCACGGACGGCAGCGCCATCGGCGGTGTGAATCTGACCAGCACGGATTGGACGACCATTACCTTTCCTCTGGCCGCGACCGAAGGCCCGCTCGACGGCATCATCATTCAGAATGGCAACGGCGGTTTCCAAGGCCCGATCATCTACTATCTCGACAACTTCAAGTTTGATTCCTCGCCGCCACCGCCGCAAACCGTGATCGAAACGTTTGACGATGAGACGACGACGGAGTTCTGGACCCCCACGTGGGACACGGCGCCGGAGCTCGTTTGGGATGCGCAGGATGCCCAGGGCGTGGCCACCTCGGGATCGTTACGCGTCTCGGCCGACTATTTCACCCCCGAGGACAATGGTTGGGAACAAATGGTGATTACGAGGACCTTCGACGAGCCCGTGGAGGGATCGCAGCACGTCTCGGTGTCCGTGGATGTCAAAGTGGATCCCGCTTCGGTGCCCACCCTGGATGGAAACTATGGCTACTTCGAACTGAAGCGGACGGATGGCAGCGCCCTCGGCGGCGTGAACCTGACCAGCACGGATTGGACGACCATCACGTTCCCCCTGGCGGCCACCGAGGAGACGATCAGTGGCATCATCATCCAGAACGGCAACGGCGGCTTCCAAGGTCCGATCATCTACTACCTGGACAACTTGGTTTTTGCCCAGGTGGCGGGGGAAATCGTGCCACCGAGCCTCGTGATCGAGGAAAACACCGCTCCGGGCCTGAAACTTTACACCAGCGCGCCGAACGAAAACTTCCAGCGCCAGAACATTGTGTATGCACCCTCCGAGGATTGGGGGAACCAATTGTGGTGGGTGAACCAGCCGGAACCCATTACGTATTCAGTAACCTGGTCTGATTTTCCCGATCGGAATACTTATGCGGGCTTTCAAGGACATATTATGCTGATTCCGGATTCCGGAATGGCGACCGGGAATCCGTTTCCAGATTATTCCGATCCCAATGTGATCCTGATCGAGTTTCAGTATGTGAATACGGCGGGCCCGGATGGAACCAATGGCACCCCGGATGACCAAGTGTTGGCGCGGGCGCGGTTCCTTCACAAAGTGAACGAACCCAATGGCAACGCCATGCTCTACCGCGGACCTAACACGAATGATCTTCCCGTGGGGATTCTGGGCGAGCTATTCGCGCCCTCGATGCTCGGCACCTGGAGTGTCACCTTCCACGACAACACGAGCATCACGCTCACCGCTCCGGACAACGCCACGCTGACTCTTTCGATGCCGGAGGAGAACGCGGTCTATTTCGAACCGCAGGGAACGGGCGTCAGCGCCCAATTCGGCGTGATGCCCAACGGGGGCGTGCCCAGCGCGGTCGGTCAATCGGCCACCCTCTCGGGCATCAAAATCCTGAGGGGCTCCACCGTCGTGGTGGACGAGAGTTTCCCGACCGCGACGCTGGATCCCGAACAGTGGATCGTCCGTGCGCGTTCCGAAGAAGGAATCTTTCTGGTCACGCCTGAGGTGGCCTTCCTGCTCCACTGGGGACTTCCGGACACTGGCTTCACCCTGAACGCAAGCGAGGAGGTCGAGGGGTCTTGGACGGTGTTCGGAACACCATTCCCGGTAGGAGCTCGTCGATTCGTCCTAGTCGAGGACTCGGTTCTTCCGGGACAGAATGCCGGATTCTTCCGGCTGACGAGTCCTTAAGGATCGATGGCGATGGACGTCACCGCTGGCTGAATTGGTGTAATTTGTTCTGTTTCAGTGAATTAAATGCTGAATATGGCTCCGAAGAGGAGGAATTCACCAGGAAGGGGGAGGGGCAAGGGTCTTTTCAAAGGTCCATTTCAGTCGTGATTTGGGTAAAATAATGGCAAAAAACGCAGGTCGATGGTTGACAAGCTGGAGAGTTGTTTTGCAGCCTCGAATCCAGCCCGAGGAATAATTCCCAAGGACCATTCTCAAACCCCACATGAAACCAAAGATCCTACTCCCCTCCGCCGTGGTTGCAGCCTTGGCTGGCTTCAGTCCGCTCGCTCTGGCGCAGGGAATACCGTTGCTCGCTCCCGGGCAACCCATTGTTGGCGTGGCAGCTACGCCAGGCAGTTCCACCAGCGCCATTGCCACGGTCGGCACCGCAGCCGGTCAGAACAACTATCCGGCGGCCGAGGCACCGGACCTGGGTATTGATGACAATGTTCTCACCAAGTACCTCAATTTCGCGGAAGTCGATACGGGGTTCATTGTCACGGTGCCCTCTGATCTTTTGGCGTTGGCGAGCTTCCGCTTCTCGACGGCCAACGATGCAATTGAGCGTGATCCCATCACCATCACGATTGAGGGCACCACGGCCGCGGATCCGACCGCCGCCGCCGACGACGCTTCCTGGACTTTACTTTACAACGGGCCGTCTGGCTTGAGCACGAATCCGGGCCGCCAATTGCCGGGAGAGTTGATTTCCGTGGCGAACGACACCCCGTTCAATACCTATCGCCTCTTGGTGACGGAGGTGCGTGACGCAACCGCAGCCAACAGCATGCAGTTCAGCGAAGTTCAGTTCTACGCGGTGCCGGAGCCGAGCACGTTCGCGCTGTTGGGCCTGGGCGGGGCAGGACTGGTGCTGTGGGGCGTTCGCCGCCGCACGAAGTAGGAGCCCCGCATGTTGGCGCACTGAAGTTTCCTTCCGGAAAGACCGCTACCGATCCGCTTCTGCTCCCACTGCCATCGGCAGTGGGGCAGTACGGATCGGTGGCGTTTTAGTTTTGTTGAATTTTGAGTTTTGGAGCTTCCCACCTCCACCGCCACGCCGGATCCAGTTTTTGAGCTTGGAGCTTGGAGCTTCCGTCACGTCTCCACCCGGTACACCTGCAGCCGTCCCCAAGGCGGCCAGACGCCATCCTTTCTTGGCGGTTGGCCGTTGGCCCCGGAAAAGACTAACGACTGGCCGTCCGCCGTGAGCCGAGCGTGCGTGATCCGATGTTTGGTGTCCAAAGAATGCACCAGGTTACCGTCTTCAGCGGAAAAAATCGCGGCGTTCCACGTGCCCTGCGCCTGGCGTCCAGCCATGACGAAATGGGAGCCATCCGGAAACCAGCTCACCGCTTCCATTAGACCCGAACCGCGCTGGCCGTCCTGGATCTGGTCCGTCCGCTCGCCCGTTTTCCAGTTCCAGCGTTGCCAGGTCATCTTGCCATTGCCGGCCATGGGATCGGTCATCGAGCCCATGCCGCAGCCGAGCAGCGACGCGCCGTCGGGAGCAAAGGCAAGGGCATAGATGCCGCCACAATAGTGGTGTGTCTTGATCGTGCCCCACGAGGTGAAGTCCGGTGAGGTCCATTGTGCGACGGGCTGGCCGCTGGTGGATTGCAGATTCCAGACGCGCACCTCGCCCATCAGATTGGCCGCCGCGAGATGTTGTCCGTCGGGATGGAAGGCGCAACTGAGCACCGGCGGGGTGTGGCTCAAGGCGATCGTCCGTTCGCCGCTCAAGGTGTCGAAGACCTTGAGTGAGGGTTCGCTCTCCGGCGCCGGTTCATACTTCCAACCGCCGGGTAAATACTGGCCCGTCGTGGTCGCCAGGTAACGACCGTCCGGAGAGAGCGCCAACTGCCAGTTCCAAAACTCATGCGCCTGGATGCGGCGCCCGCACTGGTGGGTTTCCAGGTCGTGCCACAACAACCGGCCATCGTAGCCGCCGGAAATGACCGTGCGCCCATCCGGAAGCAGCACGCATCCGCTGGCGAAGGACGAATGCGTTTCCTCGAACGGCTCGGCCTGACCGCTCGCGAGATCGACGGCGTACAAGGCTCCGTCGGCGCAGGCGGCCAGCGCGCGAGAACCATCCGGCAGGAGGGCGAGTCCCAACACACCGGCCGGAAGCGTGTGATCGTGAACGAGGGTAAGTTTCATAGGTTCACGCCAGGAGGTCGCGGATGGGTTCGGCCCGGTCTTCCACGCGGTGAAAGGTAGGCATTCCCGGCAAATCGTATTCGGCGTAGGGATTGATTCCGAGGGCGGTGAAAATGGTGGCGAAGAGGTTCTGCTCGTTGAACGGCTTTTCGCTGACGTCCACGCCGTCGGTATCGGTCGCGCCGGTGACGACACCGCGCTTCAGGCCGCAGCCGGTCATCATGAGGCTCCAGGCTTTCGGATAGTGGTCGCGACCGCGGGCCGCGTTCAGCCACGGGGTCCGCCCGAATTCGCCCATGGCAATCACCAACGTGGAATCCAGTAGGCCGCGCTCTTCCAGGTCATTGACGAGATGAAACAGCACGCGGTCCAGTTCCGGCACCAGCATCTGGTGAATCTCGTGCTGGAAGACGTGGTTGTCCCAATTCATACCATTGGCCACCATCACAAACGGAGCGCCATGTTCCACCAGATGCCGCGCCAGCAGCGCGTGCTGCGCAAAGCTACCGGGGCCATACCGTTCGCGATCCCGGGCCGGAAGCCGGTTCAGATCGAAGAGTTCCGCGCTCGCGGCCATGCCCTTCAGGCGCTCAAACGCCGCATTCTGACTGCGCGCCACCGCGCTTTTCCGGTCGCGCTCGTACTTGGCGGTCAAAAACTTTCGCAGCGTTTCGCGCGACTCCCGGTCGTGTGGCGGGATGGAGTCCGCCGCGGCGCTGAAAATCTGGGTGTAATCACCGCCCAGACGCACCGGCGCATGCTCCGCGCCCAGCCAGCCCGCCCAATTGCCCGCTTTGAACGTTTCGAATTCGTTTCCGCCCGGAATGGGATCGATGAAGATAAAATTCGGGATCGGAGAATCCAATTGCCCCATCGCCTGCGACAACGCGCTGCCCAGGGTCGGACGCGTAAAGCCGGCGCGCTCCGGATTACCCTGCTGCAGCAGGGTAATGGCCTGAAGATGCTCGGGCTGCGCTGTCTTCATACTGCGAACGATGTTCAGTTTGTCCGCAATACCCGCGCAGAGGGGCAGCAGCGACGAGAAATGAATGCCTGGAATTCGGGTCGGAATGCTGCCAAAGGGTCCGCCGCTGGGCCGGCCGGGTTTGGGGTCCCAGGTTTCAAACTGACTCGGCGCTCCGCATAACCAGAGAAGGATGCAGTGTTTCTGCGCCTTCTTCGTCTCGGCAGCGAAGATCGGGTTGTGAAACAAGCCGGCAAAGCTCGACACCGTTGCCAGGGCGCCACCGCTCAGCCCTTGAAGAAAGAGCCGCCGGTGCAGCCGGTGTTCGTCGGTGCGGCATTGGCCGGGGATCAGGTCTGGGGAATCGCGGTGGGTCATCACGGCATGGTCAGGAATTCCGCGCTGGTCATCAATGCCCAGAGCAGATCGCGAGCGGCCTCGGTGGGATGGTCCGGCCGTTCGTTCAGAAACAGTTCCGCCTGGGCCGCCTCTTCCGGATCCGGTTCCCGGCCGTACGCGGCCAGGAACGCTTCCCGGACCCGGGCCGCGGCGTCCGGCAGTTCGCTCAAGCGGGCAACCGTGCTTCCCGGCACAGGTTTCAGGAGGTCCGTCAACGCCGGTGAGTTGGCGAGGAACTGGGCCTGCTGAAAGGTGGCGGTGTACTCCTTGGGCAGGACCTCCGGCAGAGCCGTCACCGTCGCGCGGCGCAGCGTGTTGTCCTCCGCTGGCAGACCCACGGCGAGGCGCCAGGAGCGGGCAAGCTGTTCGGCGACCAGCGGACGCTCCAGTGCGCCGGCGAACGAGTCCGGCGGTGCCTCCGCACCCGCCAATCCATAGACGCGGCTGAGCACGATCCCGCGCATCAAGCGGCGGATATCATACTGGTGCGCGGCAAAATCCTGGGCCAGCCACTCCAGCAGCTCCGGGTGGCTCGGCGCATTGCGGGCATTCATTTCGTCGGCCGGATGCACGATGCCCCGGCCGAGCAGGACGGCCCACAAGCGGTTCACGAAGGCCCGGGCAAGCAGCGGGTTGTCGCTAGTAGCCGCCTCGGCGAAGGCGGTCCGGCGGGAAAATGTCGGCACGCGAACCTTGGCCGTGGGATCCACATACTGATCGTCGCGGTCCTCCTCTTTCTCGTCGGCCGCCGGTCGCGCCTCTTCAATCGTGTATCCCGTGAGGAGCGTGACCACGGCCGGTTGCGATTCCTTCTTCAGGTTGGTGAAGTTGACGAAGCCGCCCACGGCCGACTCCGCCACCTCGGTGCCGCCCTCCACGTTCTTGCTGCGATTGAAGGCGGCCACCAGTCCCCAGTAATGCGCCTGCTTGATCTCCCGGGCCAGCGGATGATCGTGGCATTGGGCGCAATCCATCCGGGTGCCATAGACCAGCGGAGCCACCGCCTCCGCAATCGCCTGGTGATCGTTGCGGCGTTCATAGAGAAACCAGGAAGCGCCCCGATTTTCCGGCTGGTCTGGCCGTGCGACCAACAGTTCGCGCACCGTTTCATTCCACGGCCGATCGGTGCGGAAAGAGCCCTCCAGATACGCCCACCAGCCGTTGTCCCGCCGACGGTCTTCGTGCCGTTCCCGCTTCACGCGCCCCAGCAGGAACACGTCCCAGAGTTCGCGCATTCGCACGGCGTAGTCCTCTGACGCGAGCAGCCGGTCCACCAAAGCGCTGCGCTTCGCATCGGCGGGGGAACAGCGGAACTCTTCCCATTCCGCCGGCGTGGGGATGCGTCCGGCGAGGTCCAGATAGACCCGGCGACACCAGGTTCGCTCATCCGTCGGAGCCGCCGGTTGGACCCCGCGCCGCTCCCATCCCTCGGCCATCAAGGTATCGATCGCCAGCGTAACGGACTCGAAGGGTCGGAGTGCTGGCCGATTGGACACCGATCCGGACGGGGCCGCGGCGAGGGCTGCGATCCATTCGCGAACCACGGCGCGCTCGGCCTCCGTGAGCTGCTTCTTGGGCGGCATGTGTGGATCGGCCTCGGGCGCAAGATACCGATAGAGGCGGCTCTCCTCTGGCTTGCCCGGCACCACGACCATGCCCTCATCGCCTCCCTTCAAGACCGCTTCCGGGGTATCGAGTTCCAAGCCGCTCTTCTGCTCGATAGGACCATGGCACTTCACACACTGCACATCGAAGAGCGGCTGCACTTTGCCCGCCCAGAGTGCCGCGGCATCCGCTCCGCGCGCGAGCGAGGCCGCGAGCGCGGACAGCAGGAAGGTCAGTGCGATTTGCAGACGCATATCCCAGTGGCGGAATTCTGTTGGTGGCCTCCCCGGTCGGGCAAACAATTCTTCGTGGATCTACGCGTCGGTCGGGCACTACACGTTGCGGGAGCGCGGACGGCTCGTCCAATCGGGATCGCGAGGATTGCCGGTTTCAGCGCGCTTCTCCGTGTCGTGCTGGCCGTCCTCAGCCGCCTCCTTTGCCGGGGGCACCAGATGCACTTCGTTCAGCCCCGCTACTTCGTTCCAGCTTACCCCAAACGACTCCATTTGCGCCCTAGTTGGCGCGCACTCCCAGCCGTGGGGACGGCGGCGGACGAGAGCCGTCCGCGCTCCTGCTTCGAAGCGTCTCCCGAGGGCGGTGATTTCGGAAGTCCGCTGGACCGCTTCACCACCAAGTGAACGCAGGATCGGGAAGGGGGGCACTCAGCCAGTTCACGGTCTCCTTAGGAAAGGAGTAGAATTCCACATGGCCGTCACCGAAGAGCATGTTGTACCGTGGCCGGCCTTTGTAATTGTGCCAGATACTCCGCTTCGACGTCGTTCCCCGATTCGGATGCCACAACCAGTCGCCTTGAATGATCTTGTTGGCGGCGCTGCGAGCGACCTCGGCCCCGGTGATGGACCGCCATTCGTAGAGACCCGCTGGCATCTTCAGATCACCGACCACGTGCTTTACCCGAAAGGAGTCGTGCTGGAACTGAGGGAGGTAACTATTGCCGTATTCCTTGAAGCAGTTGGTGGCCTGATAGAGTTCGTCCCCTTTATCCACCGGACACGCAAACGAGATCGGTGTGGACAGGTAGCGATAGAGCGGTCGGTTGGTGGTTTCGATGCCCACTCCGAAGGACGTGGCGACGCTCTGATCCCGCCGGTACGTTCCTTTCTGTCCGCCCGCCGCCGCCCAGCCCCACTGCTGGGGATAGCGGTCCGCGTTGTCATCGACGTAGAGCAGGAAGGCGATGCCGATTTGGCGCTGGTTGTTGACGCATTTGGTTTGGTCGGTCTTCGCTTTGGCTCGGGCCAGCACCGGAAGCAGCATCCCCGCGAGGATCGCGATAATGGCGATCACGACCAGCAATTCGATGAGGGTAAAGGCGGCCCCAGGACGCAGACGGAACCCCTCGGACTTCGCTGGGTCAAGCGCCCCGATTTTCATACTTTGATGAAAAACCGGTGGGGCCGCTTTGGGAAGCCCGGAGTGAGACCGCAATCGATGAATCGATGACGGGTGCTTCTTGATTTGTCCGTACCGGACAAGGCCGGAACAACCCAGGCAGCGACGTCAGTCGGACTCCTCAACGATGGAAAGGAAATTCAAGAGATGCCCGGTCGCCGATCCGGCAGTTTCCCTGGATTGACCCCGACTCAACCTGCGACTCATTCTCGCTCCACCATGAGCCCTCGTCAGTGCCTTCCCCGGTTGACCACCCGCCCAACCGCTCTCGCCTTCCTTGCCGCCCTGATCACCTCGCTGGCGAACCACGCGGCCGCTCCGGTCGTGGCGGTTTACGAAACCAACAACGTCATCCGGGTCGATCTAAATGGACACTTGTTCACCCAATACCAGTTCCGCGAGGTGTCTCGGCCGTTTCTGTTTCCGGTGCTGGGTCCCGAGGGACAACACTTCACCCGCCGCTGGCCGCAGGAAGATGTCGCCGGGGAAGAGAAGGATCATCCGCATCATCGGGGCATCTGGTGGACCCATGGCGACGCCAATGGCGTCGATTTTTGGAGCGAGAGCAAAGAGGCCGGACGCACCGTCCATCAATCCTTTGCTGAACTGAGGTCCGGCGACGACTTCGGAATCATTCGGTCCCGCAACCGCTGGATTGCCCGCGACGGAAAGATTATTGCCTCCGACGAACGGACGATTCGGATCCACGCTCCTCAGGGTCCGGTCCGGATCCTCGATTTTTCGATCACGATTTTCGCCAGCCACGGAGAACTGGTGCTGGGCGACACCAAGGAGGGCACCATGGCGATCCGGCTGGCGGAAACCATGCGGCTGAAGCAGCCCAAAGGGGTGGCCGGAGCCGGCCATATCGAAAATTCCGAAGGCGTGAAGGATGACGCCACCTGGGGCAAACGGGCCTCCTGGGTCAGCTACACCGGACCGGTGGAGGGGCGGACCGCGGGCGTCACCGTGTTCGATCATCCCTCCAATCCGCGGTATCCGACCTGGTGGCATGTGCGCGACTACGGCCTGTTCGCCGCCAATCCCTTCGGGGTGCATGACTTCGAGAACCAGGAAAAGGGCACCGGCAACCTCACCCTTCCCGAGGGGCAAAGCGTCACGTTTCGCTATCGATTCGTTTTCCATCCGGGCGACACGGCGTCTGCCGGTCTTCCCGCCCGTTTTGCAGAATGGGTGAAAACAACGCTTCCCTGATTCGTCAGTGAAGTGCTTCACTTCCGCCAACGCCATTCCGTCTATGAAATCCAATCGTCGTGAGTTCCTGCGCGCCTCCGCTCTGGCCGGCGCCGCCCTCTCCTTGCCGCGGTCGTTGTGGGCCGCCGATTCCGCTCCGGCTCCCGGCTCGGTGCTCGGCGCCAACGGTGATATCCGCGTCGCCGTGGTCGGCTTCAACGGGCGCGGCAAAGACCACATCTCCGGGTTCCAAGGTCTGAAAGGAGTCCGTCTCGTAGCCCTGTGTGACGTGGACCAAGAGGTGCTGGATCGGGAGGCAAAACGTCAGGCAGACAAGGGTAACCCGGTCGCCACCTATACCGACGTCCGCAAGCTGTTGGAAAAGTCCGACATTGACGTCATTGCCACGGCCACGCCCAACCACTGGCATGCCCTGATCGGCATCTGGAGCTGTCAGGCCGGGAAGGATGTTTATGTCGAGAAACCGGTTTCCCACAACGTGGTGGAGGGGCGTCAGTTGGTCCGGGCCGCCCGCAAATACAACCGCATTGTCCAGACCGGCACCCAGAGTCGCTCCAATCCCGGGATGCAAGAGGCCGTGGCTTGGATCCAGGCGGGGAACCTGGGCGACATCAAGTTGGTGACCGGACTGTGTTACAAACCGCGCCAGAGCATCGGCAAAGTTAGCGAACCGACCCGGATTCCCCTGACCATCGACTACGACCTCTGGTGCGGACCGGCACCCATGCGTCCGCTCATGCGGGAGAAGCTCCACTACGACTGGCATTGGGTCTTCGACACGGGCAATGGCGACTTGGGCAACCAGGGCATTCACCAGATGGACATTGCCCGCTGGATCCTGGGGGAAGAGCGCCTCAGTCCGGTGGTGTTCAGTGTCGGCGGCCGTTTTGGCTACGACGACGACGGCAATACTCCGAACACCCAGGTGGTCTATCACGGTTACGAGAAGGCTCCCCTGATCTTCGAAGTGCGGGGTCTGCCCAAGGCGAAGCAGTTCCAGGATCCCAAGGCCTGGGGCGCGAACATGGACGACTACCGCGGATCCAAGGTCGGCGTGGTGGTCCAATGCACGAACGGCCGGATGGTGATTCCCACCTACGACAGCGCGGTGGCCTATGACGCCGACGGAAAGGAGGTCAAGCGCTTCAAGGGGGGGGCCGACCATTACGCCAATTTCATCGAAGCCGTTCGCGCCCGGGATCTCAACAAGCTCAATGCCGAGATTGTGGAAGGCCACCTGAGCAGCGCCCTGTGCCACACCGGCAACGTCAGCTACCGGCTCGGACAGAAGCTTTCGCCCGGCGCGATCAAGGAGCGGCTCCAGGAGAATGCCGCCATGGCCGAGGCCGTGGATCGGATGATGACCCACCTGGGGGCGAACGAAGTGGATCTATCCCGGACCCCGGTCACGTTCGGAGCCTATTTGAGGATGGATCCCGTCGAGGAACGCTTCGAACGGAACCGCGCGGCCAATGACCAACTGGCGGGGGCCGGACGCAAGGGATTTGAGGTACCCTCACGGGTCTAGTGGACGCTTCCTGAATTGGTCGTCAAAGAACGGCTTCGCTGGGTCAGGCCGGGACTCCCCATGCAGAAGCTCCCGTCCCCGACCCCGTGTGTCGCCCATCCCAAGGGCTTCTCGGCACAAAAAAACCGGCCGGGCAATGCCCGG
>CAYYSX010000168.1:0-12849 GCA_964474315.1 uncultured Verrucomicrobiota bacterium
CACGCCTCACGCCTCACGCCTCACGCCTCACGCCTCACGCCTCACGCCTCACGCAATTCTCGGCTTGTCTGCCCTTCCGCTCACGTGAAGCTGAAGCCCGAACCTGCCTGACGCGTGAGTGCCCTGCTGACCCCGGACCTGATGCGACGCCTGGAGCAGCTCCAACTGCTGGCGGCGCGCCGTGCCAAAAGCGCCCTGAAAGGCGAACGCCGCAGCCGCGCCCGTGGGTTGAGCGTCGAGTTCGCCGATCACCGGAACTATGTACTGGGCGATGATCTGCGATACCTGGATTGGAACCTCTTCGGCCGGCTCGACCGGTTGTTCCTGAAACTCTACGAAGAGGAACGGGAACTGCCGGTTCGCCTCTTCCTCGATGCCAGCGAGAGCATGAACTTCGGCACGCCGGCCAAGTTCGATTTCGCCCGTCAGGTAGCCGCGGCCGTGGGTTACGTGGCGCTATGCGGATTCGACCGTGTGGCGGTCAATGTATTCCCCGACTCTTCTTCGGCCACCGAGATCGCCCATCGCGGAGCGCTCCGATCCGTGCGGGGTCGCCGCTCGTCCCTGGACTTTTTCCGCAATCTGGCCGCTCTCACGGCCGGCGGGACCGCTGACTTCAACGGTGCCCTTCGCCGCGGCGCACTGGAAGCCCGACAGTCGGGCGTGGCGGTGGTGCTCAGCGATTTTCTCGATCCGGCCGGCTACGAGCCCGGCCTCAACGCCCTCATCGGCCGCGGATTTCAGGTCAACGCGGTGCAAATCCTCGCCCCCGAAGAACTGAATCCCACGACGTTCGGCGATCTGCGTCTGGTGGACTCGGAGACCGGCCTGGAGCAGGAGGTCACGTTCGGCAAATACCGGCTGAAGGCCTACCAGCAAAGCGTCGCCAACTACCTCCAACGTCTCCGCGAATTCTGTGCCGGCCGAGGCATTCGTTTCTTCAGTGTCAGCAGCACCACCGATCTGGGAGACCTTCTACTCCGCCAGCTTCGGGCCTCGGAGGTGTGGAGCTGACGAAGTCGGAATGCGGAGTGCGGAATGCGGAATTCAACATACTGCGATACACTGAAATGAATACGAAACGTGAGCAGGACTTGAAGAAGAGGACCAAGGCCTTTGCCGTAGCGATCGTGACGTTTGCCCGGGCGCTGCCTCGGGATTGGGTGTCCCTAACGTTGGGCAAGCAGTTGCTGAGGGCGGGAACTGCGGTGGGCGCCAACTACCGGGTTGCTTGCCGGGCGCGTTCACCAGCGGAGTTTGTGGCCAAATTGGGCATCGTAGAAGAAGAGGCCGACGAAACTCAGTTCTGGTTGGAGTTGCTGGTGGAGAGTGAAATCGCCAAACCGGAGGCGGCGCGTCCGCTCTGGCTGGAAGCCAATGAACTACTCTCGATCGTCATCGCTCCATCAAAACCGCCCGGACGAATCCAGCGAACAAGCGAAGTGACCCGCGAAGAAGACGCGGCTGATTCCGCACTCCACACTCCGCATTCCGCATTCGCATGAGCTTTCTCACGCCACTTGCCTTCCTCTTCGCCCTCTCGCTGCCGGTGGTGGTGGTGTTTTACTTGCTTAAGCGCAAACGGGTCGTGCGCTTGGTGCCCAGCACCCTGCTCTGGCAGCGGTTCCTCGCCGAAACCCAGGCCAGCGCCCCCTTCCAAAAACTCCGGCACAACTGGCTCCTCTTCCTCCAACTGTTGCTGCTCCTCCTGCTCGTCTTCGCCCTGACCCGACCTTACTTCACCGGCCAGGCCGGACTGGGCGCCCTCCAGATCGTCATCCTCGATGCCAGTGCCTCCATGCAGGCGACCGATGAAACCCCCACCCGCTTCGACCGCGCCCGCCGTGAGGCGCTCACGTTGGTGGATGGACTCAAGACGGGCTTCGGTCCCCAGAGCCAGCAAATGCTGATCATGGTCGCCGGCGCCCAGGCGGAAGTCCGGCAGTCCCCCACCTCCGAGAAGACCTCCCTCCGGCGCGCGCTCGAATCGGCCCAAGTGACGGATTCCCCCACCCGTCTGACGGAAGCGCTCCGCGTGGCTGAGACGCTCACCCGCGACCGTCCCGACGCGGAGGTCCACTTGTTCAGCGACGGCGCCGGAGTTGATCTAAGCGAGTTCGAGAAGAAGGATTTGCCGTTGGTGTTTCACCGCGTCGGCCAGCGAAGCGACAACCTGGGATTGGTGTCGCTCGACGTGAAAGCCAACCCCGAGAATCCCGCCCAGCGTGCCCTTTTCACTTCCGTCGCCAATTTTTCCGGGACGCCCGTAGAGACGATGCTGGAGTTGCGATTCGACGGCACCCTGCTCGAAACCAAATCCATCTCCGTTGGGGCCACCAACACCACGCCCGTCGTCTTCCTGGCCGACCAACCGCGGGACGGCGTGTTCACCGTGACGCTAAAGCACACCGACGACCTGGCCGCCGACAATGAGGCCAGCGTGGTCAGCCGCCTGCCGTTGCCAGTGAAAGTCTTGCTGGTGACGCGTGGAAACCGGTTCCTCGAAAAGGCCATCGTTGCCGCCGGACCCACCGTGGAAATCGCCACCGCCGCCGACTTCACCGCCGCCGACCAAGGGTTCGACGTCGTCGTGCTGGATGACGTGGTTCCCGAAGTCTGGCCCGCGGGAAACCTGCTTGCCATCCACGTCGCCCATACGAACTGGTTCGAGAGCGGCGTGGGAACCTTAGAGGCGCCGCCCATCGTGGATTGGAAGAACACTCATTCGCTCCTGCGCTTCGTCAGCTTCGATAACGTCCAAGTCGCGGAGGGACTGGAAGTCAAGACCCCGACGTGGGCGGTGTCGCTGGTCGATTCCCCCTCGGCGCCGTTGATCCTGGCCGGCGAACTAGGTCGGCAGCGCCTCGTGTGGATTGGCTTCGACACGCTCCAGAGCACCTGGCCGCTGCGGATCAGTTTCCCGATCTTCATCGCCAACGTGGTGGACTGGTTGAACCCGGCCACGGCGACCACCGACCGCCTGTCGCTTCGGGCCGGCGACGCTTTCCGCCTGCCGCTCGGAGATACGGTCCTGCCGGCCGACGAGACCGTGACCGCGAAGGTAACGTTGCCGGGCGGCGGGGAGCGCCTGGTTCCGCTGGAGGCGCAGGCCCGGGAACTGGTCTTTGGTGAGACCGCACGCCGAGGGATTTACCAGGTGCAGTTGGGGACCAATCAATTGGCGTTTGCGGCGAATCTACTCGATGCGGCGGAAAGTAATCTCCAGCCGCGCGACGAATTGAGTCTAGGCCGGCGAGGTGAAGTTGTGGCGACCACGATGAAGCGGGCCAATCTCGAATACTGGCGTTGGTTTGCGCTCGCGGCTTTGGTGCTCTTGATGGGCGAGTGGTGGTGGTTTCACCGCCGGACAGCGTAGAAGTTCCCTTGTACCGCAGACCTCTGAGTCTGCTGTTCCACAGGTTTTCAACCTGCCCGTGGGCGTGAGGTTCGTTAATGCGTTCCTTTATTTGCGGACACGCCGTGCCGTCTGCCCGCAAACCCGACTGAAGGAGCCTGAACCTGTCGCTTTTCGGATAATACGGAGCCTTCCTTTGATGTGTCTTTCCATGGTTTCTATTTAACGATGCGATTCACTCTTTACCATTCCAGCTAGAGGTAACGATGAATTCGTGTATCACACTGCGCCTTGAACCCGCAACCGAAAGCACCATGATCGAACCGATTCGAATTCATCGCTGGCTGCGAAACTTCGAAGCGGTTCCGACCTGGGTTGTTCAGGGAGATACGGCCGGGGAGGAATGCGCGGCCAATGCCGCCAGCCCGCTACAGCAGGACGGGCATAAAATTCCGGGCCAAGGTGTCTCCCTAAGGCGACTTTGATCCAAGACCAAACAAAACCATCATAATGAACACATTCGCAACAAAGGCATCCACTACCCACCTCCATCCACTTGCTGTCGTCATAGCGCTGGCGTGGTCCGCGGTCAGCGTCTCGGGTCAGATCGTACAGACCTTCGAGGAAGGCGAGGACACTTCGAATTGGGGTGCCGATTGGGTCGCACCTGGAGGGTTTTCGCAAAACGCACCTACCTTCTTGGATCCGTCCCTCGGCGGAGCTCAGGCCGGTCTTGGCTCCACTCAGTCTGGCCAAGAGGCATCCCGGATCTTCAGGAACAACACGGCAGGGATTGATGTGGCAACGACCCCCTACACCATTTCCCTGTATGTGCAGCTTGATCTGGCTCCAGAGGGCCTTCCTGCCAGCGGCCATTTCAATGTTTTGGACGGAGCGTTTGGCGATTACACGGCCAACGTCCGGCTGAATTACAATGACGGAGTCCCGACGTCGTGGGAAGCGGCAGACGGCTCAGGCTGGCAAGATTTGAGCATCAGTGTGAGCGAGGCTGCACCGTATCGGATTCAGTTCACGGTCGATCCAATCAACAAAGTTTATTCGACGACCGTCTCCCAAGTCAACTCGTCCGGCGCCATTCAAAGCACCGCCACCCTCAACAACTTGGCGATCACGGGGAACGCCATCAACAACCACCAAAACGGCGTATTGTTCTTCCACGCGGACACCTCGGCGGGCTACGTGGATTTCAAGGTCGATAACATCTCCGTCTCGGCCGTTCCTGAACCGGCCGAACTGACGGTGTTCACCCTGGTCGCTCTGGGCGTCTTTGCCGTGGCCCGGCGCGTCCGGAGTGGCCTTGCCAGGAGCAAGCCCGATCTTCTCACTTCTTGATGGTGGTACACGGCCATCGACACCAGGAGCGATGAGGGAGTGTGCGAGACCCATAAACAGAATCCATTACCATAAATCGCAAATCATATATCGCCTGCGTGGCGTTCCTCTCGTTACCGACCTTTGCTGGAGCTCCGTCCTGGGTCAGCGAGTACCATCTCATTGTCAGCGGTGAGCTCCAGAACGTTGCCGAAGTCGAAGGTCGCGCCGTCGTCAACCACGTTACCGATCAGAACTCTTTCAACGTGGGTATCAACTACAGTTCCGATCCGGCTCAGATCGATCTCGCCATTGGAGGTAACCTGGTCATGGGCGGCCTCGGTTGGTTTGCACTCGTCGCTTTGGTGGTCTTGATGGGCGAGTGGTGGTGGTTTCACCGCCGGACAGCGTAACGCCGACCTTTCCTGTCTGCTGTACCGCCGGCTTTCAGCCTGCCGATGGACCGGGCGGGCAGGTTAAAAACCCGCGGTACAGCAGACCAAGAGGTCTGCGCTACATCGTACCGCCGACCTTTCCTGTCTGCTGTACCGCAGGCTTTCAGCCTGCTAGGGGACCAGACGGGTAGGTTAAAACCCGCGGCACAGCAGACCGGGAGGTTTGCGCTACGCCATACCCAGCCACCCTCTCGGAACGAAACGCGAATTGAACGTCGCGTTTTCGGTGGAGCCGGAGTGCTATGCTGCCCCGCATGACGATTCAATCGACGCTTCGGCTTTTGCCGCCCCGAACCGAGATGGTGCGCGCCCTGCAGGCCCACGATGCCAGTTATGACGGAATTTTTTGGGTCGCGGTGCGAACCACCGGAATTTTCTGTCGGCCGAGCTGCCGACCGCCGCGGTCACCTCATCCGGAAAACGTCGAGTTCTTCGGCAGCGTGGGCGACTGCGTCTTGGCCGGATACCGACCTTGCAAACTGTGTCATCCGACCACCACCGACGGAGGCACCCCACCGGAGATCGCGGCGTTGTTGCGTGAAGTGGAAGCCCGGCCGGACGCCCGCTTCACCGCCAGCGACCTGCGTTCGCTGGGCCTGACGCCGGAGCGAGCCCGGCGCTGGTTCCGGGAACATCACGGCATGACCTTCACCGCCTGGTGCCGGGCGCGGCGGCTTTCCCGAGCGTTCACGGAAATCCGCGACGGCGCGGAGCTCGACGACACGGTGTTCGACAGCGGATTCGAGTCGCACAGCGGATTTCGCGGGGCCTTTGCCCAAGCGTTTGGACAACCCCCGGGCCGGGCAACGGAAGAGGGCACCGCGCCCGTGCGGGTGACGTTCCTGGACACTCCGCTGGGCCGCATGCTGGCCGCCGCGAGTGATGACGGGGTGGTCCTGCTGGAGTTCAACGACCGGCGGATGTTGCCCGCGAACTATCAGACCATGCGCCAGCGATACGGCGCATCGGTCCTGCCCGGCGAGCACCCGCACCTGGATACGCTACGCCGCGAATTGGTCGGGTACTTTGCCGGAAAGCAGCGTGACTTCACCGTGCCGCTCGCCCCGCGGGGGACCGGGTTTCAGGAAACGGTGTGGAACGAGCTTCGCCGCATTTCCTACGCCGAAACCATTTCTTACGACGAGCTGGCTCGGCGCATCGGCCGGTCCACCGCCCAACGCGCCGTGGCCCGGGCGAATGGTCAAAACCGGCTGACCATCCTGATTCCCTGCCACCGCGTCATCGGCAAAGACGGCTCACTCACCGGATACGGCGGCGGTCTCTGGCGCAAACGGCTGCTGCTGGAACTGGAACGAACCGGCCGGTTGCCGGGTGGAGTCAGTCCATCCTGCCCCCCGTCGGTGCTCATTCTACCTGAGACATCGGCTCAATAGACTTCCGGGTGGCAAATAATTAAATCTCCTTCTTTGAAATCAGCCATGTTAGGCCGCCTCGGATGAATCCGTTCGCTCTCTCCGAGGCACTTACCCGGACAGGAGCGGACGGCTCGTCCGCAGCTCGACCCCGCCGCTCTCTTCTAACTAAATCGTTGCCGGATCCATGCGACGCAGGCCGGCCGCTTGCATGCTGCATGGTATGTCAGTGATTACCGGGCAGAACGCATCCTTGGAGACACCCCGCCCGCGTTTCGGAGGGAGCATCTCATTGATTCCCAGCCGGTAAGCTTGGCAACCCCATTTGGCCTCCTTCGTGCAGATCCATTCAACAGCTATAACACTCAACTTCCAGCATCATGTCCAAAACCTCTGTTTATTGCGTCGCGCGAACATTTGACCAAGCCGATATGATTGTGGTGCGGCTGAAGGGAGCCGGATTTGCCGACAACGATATCTCGGCATTGTTTCCTGACCGCACCACGTCGCGGGATTTCGCCCATGAGAAGAACACCAAAGCCCCGGAGGGAGCGGCCACGGGAGCCGGTACGGGTGGGGTCATCGGAGGGACCCTGGGCCTTCTGGCCGGAATTGGGGCTCTCACCATCCCCGGCTTCGGTCTGTTGATTGCCGCTGGTCCCATCCTGTCCGCCTTGAGTGGGGCGGCCGTGGGGGCCGCGGCGGGTGGAATAGCGGGGGCATTGATCGGACTGGGTATTCCCGAGTACGAGGCACGCCGCTACGAAGGAAAAATCCGGGAGGGAAACATCCTTATTTCGGTCCATGCCGAAAATACCGATCGAGTCAAGCAGGCCAAAAACCTCTTCGAACAGTTGGGGGCAACAGATATTGCGACCTCCAGTGAAGCCGAAGTTCCGAAGCCATCCCAGTACCACCCCATTTCGGATACACTTGACGACCCAGAGATGGAGCCCATTCCGCCTGCGTCTGTCTATCGCCCCTAAGCACTCAAGAACGACTATGAAACCACTTTATACACCAGGAGCTTTGCGGCATGATGCCGCTATGCTGGCTGAGGAAGCTGCCGCGCTGGTCTCCGCAACCGCGGAGATCACCGATGAAAAGATTGCCGCCGCCCGTGACCGTCTGCAGTCCACCCTGGCGGCCGTGAGGGAAACGACGGGGAATCTTGAGAATCGCGTCCGCGAAGGGCTGCATTCTATGGAGGAGACCGTTCGTCACCATCCGTACGAAACCATCGTGGTCGCCTTGGGCCTCGGCACTCTGGCGGGCTGTCTCTTATGCTGTCGGTACCGGGCTTGATCAGAAATCTTGCATCTTGCAAGATATATACCGCAAATGACCCGCCTTGGCAGTCAAAGGCAGGACCCTGAGGACAATTGCGTACGGAAACTCTGTTACGGATCAACGTGCGGCGGCAACGGCCGCCGCTCTCTGGGTGATCGCCGAGCAGCGGCTCAATTGAAATCCTCTTCGCCGGAATCCTTCCAAGCCACAATTCCAGGCCGCATACAGCTCGGCTCGGCAAGGCGGGCGCCCCAGCTTTGCGGTCAGATTACGCTCGAGCCAGTGCAGATAGGAAATCGCGTAGCTTCTGGCAATCGCAACATTCGTGGCGCCAGATCGATAGCTATGCACCGAGAGAGAGGCCCGCTTCCGCAGGGTGGTGACATGGGCCCATGTTAGGGCATGAAATTGAAAGGCGCCGAGAGCGGCTCCTCCATCACCGACTGCCGCGTGGTTGCCAGCGGACTCAATACGTACAAGCGTATCCAGGAATCGATCATCCACCACGGACGCATGCAATTTGCATGGTATGAGTGAAATGAACGCCACAACGAGCATACTCCTCATATTCCAGAAGAAAGCATTCGGAAGGCCAACCGAGGGAAAGCCTACTGCCGCCAGAGCGGCTGCCAGGAGGGTACTATGCCGGACGAAAGCTGGAGCGCAAGACCCTGGGATCAGATTCTCCACGCAAAGAAAGCTTGCCTCCTCTCCTGATGCAGAGGATGGGAGTCCCCTCAGAAGATTCGCAGTCGATCCAAACGGAGCCCGTAAAGAACCTGGCGCTGGCCGATATGAAGGCGGCGGAACACGCAGTTGGCCGTTGACCTGACACCTTGTCAGGCTGCGAATTCGGCTCAGGCCACAAACTTCAGTACCCGGGTCTTCTCCGCTCGCTTGCGCTGATTTTCGTCGAGGATCTTTTTGCGGAGACGAAGATTCTTTGGCGTCGCTTCCACGTATTCGTCCACGTCGATGTACTCCAAGGCGCGCTCCAGGCTAAGCTTCATCGGTGCATTAAGCTGGATGCCCTTGCCGTCCCCTTGCGACCGCATATTAGTGAGCTTCTTTTCCTTGACCGGATTCACCGGAATGTCGTTCTCCCGGGCATTCTCACCGACGATCATCCCTACGTAAATCAGGTCGCCGGGCTCGACCATCAGACGTCCGCGGTCCTGTACCATGTTGAGCGCATAGGAAGTGGCGACGCCGACGTCCATAGAAACCAGGGACCCATTTTTGCGGGCGGCAATTTCACCCCGGTCCGATCCGTATTCGTGAAACAGGTGACTCATCACCCCCATGCCGCGGGTCAGGTTCACCAGGTCAGTCTCAAAGCCGATCAGGCCGCGCATCGGCACTAGGGCCTCGACCGAGACCTGGTTGCCGATGTGATTCATATTGGTGATCTGCGCCTTGCGGAAGGACAGGTTTTCCATGATGGCGCCCAGGTTTTCGGTGGGAACCTCGACGAAGAGCTTTTCGATCGGTTCAAGCGGATTGCCCTCCGCGTCTTTTTTCCAGAGTACTTCCGGACGGGAGACCAGCACTTCGTAACCTTCGCGGCGCATCTGCTCGACCAGAATAGCGATCTGCATTTCGCCCCGGCCGGAGACGGCAAAAATCTTGGGATCAGCCGTCGGCGCAATACGCAAGGCCACGTTGGTCCGGGTCTCCTTGACCAAGCGATCCCAAATATGGCGGGCCGTGACGAGCTTGCCATCCTGCCCGGCCAGTGGTCCGTCGTTCACGGCGAACTCCATCTGGATGGTCGGGGGGTCGATGGGGATGTAAGGGAGGGCTGGACGCGCCTCGGAGTCACAGAGGGTTTCACCGATGAAGACATCCTCGAAACCGGTCAGGCCGACGATGTCGCCGGCATGCGCTTCGGGAATCTCAATGCGCTTCATGCCCTCGAAGTGGAAGATGGCTGTTACTTTGCTTTTGGTGATGCGTCCGTCGCCATGACGGCAAATGGCGGGATCGCCGACCTTGACTTTGCCTTCGCAGATTTTCCCGAAAGCGATCCGGCCGAGGTAGTCGCTGTAATCCAGGTTGGCGACCAGGACTTGGAACCCTTCACCCGCGTGGGCACGGGGCGGAGGGATATGTTTCACAATGGTGTCAAAGAGCGGCTCCATGGTGCCGCTGGCATGATCCAGTTCGACCTTGGCATAGCCCTGTTTGGCCGAGCAATAGATGAAGGGAAAATCGAGCTGCTCATCGGTGGCATTGAGGGACATGAACAGCTCGAAGACTTGGTCGAGGACCTTCTTGGGATCGGCGTTCTCGCGGTCGATCTTATTGATGACCACGATGGGCTTAGCACCGGCTTCGAGGGCTTTGCGCAGCACGAAGCGGGTCTGCGCCTGGGGACCTTCTGCGGAATCCACCACCAACAGGACACCATCGATCATGTTCATGATGCGTTCGACCTCGCCCCCGAAGTCGGCGTGGCCCGGAGTATCCACAATGTTGATGTGGCAGTTCTTGTATTTGAAGGCGGCGTTCTTCGCCCGGATGGTGATGCCCTTTTCCTTCTCAAGGTCCATGGAGTCCATGAGGCGTTCGACTTGGGTCTCGTGCTGGTTGGCGCGGAAGGTACCGGACTGCTTGAGGAGGCAGTCCACCAGCGTGGTTTTGCCGTGGTCCACATGGGCGATAATGGCGATGTTACGGATGTGCTGCATGGTGTTGGTCTCCTCGAGACGAGCCGGTAAGCATGGCAACTGGGCGCAAAAGGTCAAGCCAACCGGCAATGGCAGACAGGTTAGGGGCAACTCTTGAACCTGTCCTGACCGAGGAAGAGAGGAGGACTGGGCCAGAGATCACCGGGGGGCGAAGCTCCAAAGGCCAAAGTCCAAGCTCCAAAGAAATCCCAAGTCCCAGCCGTCAAGGCGTGGCTTGAGACGAGGAGTTCCAGCCGCCACTTGGAGCTTCGAGTTTGGAACTTTTTTGGAGCTTGGAACTTGGGTTTTGGATCTCGTCCCACGGTTTTAGGGACAAAATCAAGATGCACCCTGGTCCCAGGACGCTCCCGTGGAGGCCGACGAGCGGTTGGGGGAGAGGGTTAAGTTGTTTGTGCGGAACAGCCTGGGACCCTTTTTTGGCGGCGGCGGAGGGCCACCAAACGACGACGCCCTGTTTCCCGCTAGGAGCAACAGATCCTGGACGAGCGTGCGCTGCGACTGTTGAGCACCCCGGCCGAGATCCGACTCCTCGCCTCATTGATGCCGCCGTCCTTGTCACGGGCCAAAGGGGCGGCTGAATCGACGGTCTGCAAAAGCAACCTTCAACAGGTGGGCATCGGTTTACGAATCTATCTTTCCGATTTTGAGAGATACCCAGGCTGGTGGTACAAAGGCCATCCACTGATCGGACGCCCACACCGCGCGGGTGGTGGCTTACCTGCAACGGCGGACGCACCCGCTGCCCTTTACCGCCCTGCACCGTTTGGAGTTCAGGAACGCTTTCCGCCTTCGCGTCTTCCGGAAAGAGATCACCGCCGTACAGAAGGAACTGTCGATCCAGGCCCTGCTTTCCGATTGGGCGGCCGGCGTCTTCGCCTTCGTCAACCTCAACTGGCCAGAGATGCTTATGGAGGCCGAGCGTCTAAGCGCCCAGCACAGCGAGGTCATCGGCGTTGATGAACGGAAGGGGAATCCCAGCCAGATGGCGCTGGTAAAAAGTGCTCTTGCCCGCGCCATTCGGTCCGACCAGCACCAGCAGCAACGGCCCCGGACGGCTGGCCAGTTTTGCCAATCGAGCATCGAGGTCTTCCAACGGCGCGCGCTATTGGCATGTGGATTCAGCCTGCGGTCGCCAGAGCCGCCTGCGCCGCGGCCCGTACGGTTTCGCGGGAACCATCCGGGTTCAGCCGCACGATCGCGTCCGGTTGGCCCGGTTCGGCGCCATACAACGGCACTCCGCGAGCGCTGATCTCCCGCAGCCATGCCGCATCCTGGGCCGTTTGATTCAAAAATCCGGCCAGCACGGCCAGGACCTGCTGACGCTGCGCGGTGTCGGCCACCTGGCCGATTTTCATGGTTCCGCCCACCCGCTCCAGCAACCGCGCCAGCGCATCGCCCTGCAGTTGGGCTTCGACCGCCCGTCCGATCGCCGCCCGATGCTCGATCTGGCCGGTCAGCGACCGGTGAAATCGGGCTGCTGAGTGGCGGGCCTCCTCGACCAGTTCACCGGAACGCTTCACCGGCATGGGCTTGTTCACCTTGATGTCGAAAGGTAGTAATTCACTACCCCGCCTGCAAGGAAGCGCGAATTGACGGGATTAGCCGCAACGTAGTTAAGGCCCTTTCGACGCGTCATTCTCACACCGATTCCTTCCGGTGGTCAGGCATCGCGGAGATAAATGCCCCCCTTCCTCCCCTCCCGTCCTGGGAAAAGCGCCAGAGGACTGGCGCAGTTCAAAACGCTGTCGCGGCCACCCACACGCCACCAGAGGGAACCAATCGAGGGTCATGTCCCCGTTCTCGGTCCAACGCCAAAGAAGTCCTGTGGAGCACCGCGATTCTAGGGTTTGTCCTGAAGGGCCGGGAGAATCCAGCCCAAGGCTGAGCCGCCCGGCGATGCCCTGGGGTTCAGGCCCTCCCTATTGTCTCGCATCCTGAAGGAACGCCAGAGCGGCACCCAAAGTGCCAGGTCATCGATTGCCTCCTTCCAACCATCCCCTCCCTGTGCAGCGCCGCAGGGGGGAGCCCTCACCCCGGCCCTCTCCCTCCCTTCGGCGTCGCTGCGCTCGGCCGAATGGGGGAGAGGGTGGCGCGGGTTAACGGGAAGGGTTTTGCCACGCGCTGCGGTAGGGTTCTACGTGGCAGTCGCCTGGCTGAACCGGCTTAGGAGCCGTCGGCAAAAGAAGGCGATTAGCCCACCGTCCTCCCTCTCCCACGGAGTGATAACGGAGTGGGAGAGGGCCGGGGTGAGGGAGCGTTCCAACCATCCCCTCCCTCTGCAGCCACACAATACAAAGTGCCAGGTCAATAATCTGGATACCAAAGAATCGTCGGTGCCCGGAGCGCCGCAGTCG
>CAYYSX010000169.1:0-7408 GCA_964474315.1 uncultured Verrucomicrobiota bacterium
CCTCGATCGGAGCGGCGGCGGAATTCCCCTCCGAACCGGCCGGAGGGCGGGCCTCGCCGACATACGGTCCCTGCGCATCGGCCACGGAGGTGTCCCGGTACGCCTTGATCGCATTCGCCGACGCTGGGTCATTGACCAGCACCCGTTCTCCGCTGCTGCTATTGACGGTGTAGAAGGTCAGGCTCGAACCCAGGCCGGTTTGCCAATACAAGAGGCGCACCGGATAGAGTCCCGCCGCGGGGGCCACGACGGTGAACTGATTTTCGTTGCGCCAATTAGCCTGGAATCCGGGCGCGATTCGCTCGTATTCCGCGGCCTTCAAGCCGAAGAAATCTCGGGGATTGGTGGCGAAAAATACCTGGTAGCCGTCGTCGTCGTTGGCGTCGGTGCGTTCGGAGGTGGTACTGACGCCGAACGTGGTGGCTCCGGCCGGAAGCTCCAGGAAGGCGACGACTTCGACTGCAAACTTATCGGTGGTACCCTCAAGTCCAGGAACTCCGGGGAAGAATTGGTTGAAGAAGTAAGCGATCTCATTTCCTTCGAGGTCGTTGATGATGGACTCCACGCCATCCTTCTCGAAGTTGATGGTGTCCGCCGCATAGGCTCCATCCTCCGGCCCGGAGAAGGAGACATCGGGAATCGGCGTACCCTCGGCGTCGGTCAGGGTGCCGTTGATCTGCTGGTAGGCTCGGATGGAGTTGTTGGCGACCGTGGACTCGGTCGGAGCTTGGACCATGCGGACCAGGAATCCGCGGGTAGTAGAACTGCCGGCTGGCAGCGCAATGGAGTTAGGAAGATTGACATCAGCGGCGTGGGTCACGGCCAAGGAGGCCAGAAACGCCAACCCGGAGGGTAGGGACAGGCGGGTACAATTCATGCAAGGGCGAGGTTGCCTGGGCCGCTGGGCCTGTCACTCCCCTAGTTGGGGTTCGCCGTGCTTGGAGACACTCTGCTTTTTCTCAAGGCAGGACAGGGGTATCTAGCGAGGCGACTCCGCGAGAACCCGCGGGGAGACATCGATCGCGGCCCTCCTTCACTATCAATCGTTGCGAAAGTACATGCGTGTAGCGTGCGGTGTCCGCACCGCACCATCCGCATGACTGCATCCATCTGTGTGAAGGTACTTTCGCAACGATTGATACCTCGGCTTCACCCGAGGCGGCGAAGCTCGATCCGCGCTTGGTGTTCGAGCGGGCGAGCCGCCCGCGCTCCTGGGGTCGTTGGGGTTCGCCATCTCCCCGGGCTGCTGGCACTTCAAAGGCTGGCCTGACCCTGGGATTCGGAAGTAGTAGCCCGATGTGCGGCCACGCTGGAGCGGGGCCGCCATCCTTGATGGGGGTGTCCGGCCCGGTTCAGGCCTTAGGCGCGTCCAAGGCCGCCTGCAACTTGGCTTCGTCCTCGTGAGACAGGGACGTTTTCAGGATCTTCCCCCCCGTTCCTGCCAGTTCCTCCAGCACTCGTTCCGGTGTGGACTTCCGCACCAGCACGAACAGAGCAGAACCGCCGGGAGTCATGGTCTCCGCCAGATCCTTCATGAACTGGTCATTGATTCCCAGGTCAGTCAGCGCGCCGGAAGCCGCTCCCGCAGTCGCGCCAACGGCCATGCCCAACAGCGGGTTCAGGAAGATCATTCCGATCAGGGTTCCCCAGAATCCGCCGCTGACCGCCCCGGCCTTGGTGAGGTTGACGGACTGATTGAGTTTGACCTTTCCGCTCGCGTCCTTGGTGGCCACGACCGCGTCTTCCAGTTCGATCAGGTAATCCCGCTGCAGCTTGCGCAGGGTGAGGCGGACTTCCTCCGCTTTGTGGAGATCATTATATCCGACGACAACCAGGGTACTCATAGATTCTTTAGATATTTAGGGAGTGATTAAGGGAGAGAAAACGTTTGGCGCGCCCTCGTCCCGGGAGGGCGGAAGTGCCGCATCGGCGTCGAGAAGACGTCCGGTTCGGACCAAGGGAAGAGCCTGAAGGCGAATTCACAAAACGGTGGAGGGGAAGAACAGGCGACGGAAGTTCAGGCGGTTTCCTCCAGCCACTTCCAGGCCGACTCGAGCTGACTGACGTCGAAGTACTCGATCTTCGCCTTGGTAAAGGGCCGGCAGATTTTGGCCATCCATTCCTCCCAGGTTTTGTCGCCGACGAGTGCGATCCGTTCCACGTCGGCGCAATGCTGCGCGGAAAACTTGGTGTCATCCCACAGGGCATGCAGGTCCCAGCCATGGAAATCTTCAAAATGGGCCAACAAGCGGATCTTCCCCTGGCTCTGGATAGCCGCCTCGACCTGCGGAAGAAACTGTTGGTAATCCTGGTCATGAAGCTTTCCCGACATCTTGAAGCCGAGAATCTTGCCGGAACTGCGAGGCAGGGGAGTAATCATGTCTTCAAGCGGATTGTCGGAGGCTGTTCTAACCGGCTTCGCGAAAAAGATCAACCGAGGCGTTGACCTACTTTTCCCGTCGGGGCGCATCGCGAATTGGACCTTGCCGGAGCCGCGGAGGGACAGAGGGGGAAAAGCTCCAAAGGCCAAATCCCAAACCCCAAAGAAGCTCCAAGTTCTCTGGCCTGCGACGCCGCCCCGAGTGGGACGAGGCGCGACCGATGCTCCCCAACGTCTCACGGTTCGGGCGCTGCGGGCGGGAACCGGGAGCTTGGAGTTTGGAACTTCTTTGGGATTTGGGATTTGGCCTTTGGAGCTTGGACGCGGTTCTCCCCTGTTTAAGGACAAAGTCAAAAGGCGCTCTTTCCCGCTACGGCCGGGCCGGCTGTGTTGACATCAGTTCTGCGTAAAAACAGGATGACCCGAGCAGGACGGACAACGGTTCTCATCCCGCCAACAGCGGGGCGAGCGAGCTTGGTGGCCGTTGCAAAACCGGGCCGGCCCAACACCCATCGTGAAGCAATCCAGACCCCAGACGATTCTACGTTTCGGAGTGGGTCTTGGGCTCCTGAGGTCGTCCGGGGTGTTCGCGGCGGATGTCCACTCCATCGCCAACATCTTCCAACCCCGTTCGGCCCCGGCCGAAGCGGTCTATGAAGCCTCGCTGCTCGCGCTGCTGGTCTGCGCCGGCATTTTCCTGGTCGTGGGCGGCTTGCTCACCTACGCGGTGATCCGCTTTCGCAGCCGCCCGGGAGATGAGCATCGGGAGCCACCGCAAATTTACGGGAGCAACCAACTGGAAATGGCCTGGACGGCGATCCCGATCCTCATCGTGTTCGTTCTCGTGCTGGTTACCGCCCGGACCACGGCCGATGTTCAGAATGTCACCCTGCCGGCTGATTCCTTGAAGGTGCGCGTGGTGGGACATCAATGGTGGTGGGAAATCCACTATCCCGAGTACGGCGTGGTGACCGCAAACGAACTGCATATTCCGGTGAGTGCGCGGGATCAACGGCGGCCCACCGCGCTGCGGTTGGAATCGGCCGACGTCATTCACAGCTTCTGGGTGCCGCAACTGGCGGGCAAAACCGACGTCATTCCGAACCGTGGGAACGATATGTGGGTGGAGCCCTATGTCACGGGCACCTTCTTAGGCAACTGCGCCGAGTACTGCGGAACGCAGCACGCCAAAATGATGCTCCGCGTGGTGGTGGAGACACCGGAGGAATTTGCCCGCTGGATTGCCTCCCAGCAGGCCGCGCCGGTGGACGATCCCACGGTGCGGGCGGGGCGCGACCTTTTTCTCCAAACCTCGTGCATCAATTGCCACCGCGTTGCCGGGACGGTGGCCAGCGGGGTTTTTGGTCCCGACCTGTCGCGGCTCATGAGCCGGCAGACGATTGCCGCCGGGGCCGCCCTGAACACGCCGGAGAACTTGCGCCGCTGGGTGCAGGATCCCCAAAGCATCAAGCCCGGGTGTTTGATGCCGGACATGCTGCTCACACCCGCTGAAGTCGAAACGATCGTTTCGTATCTGCTCACCCTGAAGTAACCGGATCCACTCATGCCCGCCTCCAGCTTCCAGCCTGCCGTGCCGTCGGCCGCGGTTTCTGCGCGGGAACGCCCGTCGATCTCGACGGTCCTGCATGGATGGGTGACCACGACCGACCACAAACGGCTGGGGCTGATGTATATCATGGCCGGGCTGTTGTTCTTCGTGGTGTCGGGATCCATGGCGGCCCTGATCCGCCTGCAACTCGCGGTTCCCAACAACAGCCTCCTGCCTCCGGACGTGTTCAACCGGCTGTTCACCATGCATGGCACGGCCATGGTGTTCCTGGTGGGCATGCCGATCATCGCCGGGCTGATGAACTTTCTCGTGCCCCTGATGATCGGGGCGCGAGACATGGCCTTTCCGCGCCTGAATGCCTTTGGCTTCTGGATCTTTCTGTTTGGCGGGACGCTCTTGTATTTCAGCTATCTGGCCGGCCCCGGCCTCTCCGGCGCGGGCAGCGCGCCCGATGTCGGCTGGTTCGCTTACTCGCCCCTGACCGGCAAGGCCTTCTCCCGCGGCCATAGTACCGACTATTGGATTCTCAGCATCCTGATCGCGGGCATCGGCAGCATCGCCAGCGCGATCAATGTGATTGTCACGGTGATTACCATGCGTTGCCGTGGCATGACGTTGATGCGGATGCCGCTCTTCGTGTGGATCGTCCTGGTCGCGGCGTATCTGATCGTCATTGCCCTGCCGCCCTTGAGCGCCGCGCAGATCATGCTGCTGCTGGACAGGTTTCTGGGGGCGAAGTTCTTCGATACTCAGGCCGGCGGCTCGGCGGTGCTGTGGCAGCACTTCTTTTGGATCTTCGGCCATCCCGAAGTTTATATCCTGATCCTTCCGGGATTTGCCGTGGCGGCGGAGGTAATTCCGGTGTTTTCCCGCAAGCCGATCTTCGGCTACGCGGTGATGGTGGGGGCCACCGTGATGATCGGGTTCATCAGTCTGGGGGTGTGGGCGCACCACATGTTCACCGTGGGGATGAGCGCGGTGAGCAACACCTTCTTTGCCATCTCGACCATGCTGGTGGGCATTCCGACTGGCATCAAGCTGTTCAACTGGTTGGGGACGATGTGGGGCGGAAAGATCCGGTTCAAAACCCCGATGTTGTTCTGCATCGCCTTCCTCTTCCAGTTCCTCTGCGCCGGGTTGACCGGGATCATGCTGTCGGTCGCGCCGTTCGACTGGCAATTGAGCGACTCTTATTTTGTGGTAGCCCACTTCCATTACGTGCTCATTGGCGGGCTGCTGTTCACCATTTTTGCCGCCATCTACTATTGGTTTCCCAAGGCCACCGGACGGTTGCTAAGCGAGAAGATCGGTCGCTTCCATTTCTGGCTGTTCCTGATCGGGTTCAACCTGACCTTCGGTCCACTGCACATCGCCGGCATCCTCGGCATGCCACGGCGCATCTACACCTACGACCCGGGCCGCGGCTGGGACCTTTGGAATCTGCTGGCGAGCATCGGCGTGCTCTTCCAGGCGGCCGGGATCCTCTGCTTCGTGTGGAATATCGTCCGCTCGCTGTGGAAGGGCGAGAAGGCGGGGGACGATCCGTGGGACGCCTGGACTCTGGAATGGTCCACGACTTCGCCCCCGCCGGAGTATAACTTCGAGGTGTTGCCCGAGGTGCGTAGCCGTCGGCCGTTGTGGGATCTCAAACATCCGTCGGACCCGGACTGGAAGTATGAGTAACCTGGCCGTCACCACCGAATGGAGGCTGCCATCACGGCGGAAGGTGGGCCTGATCTGCCTGCTCGCGACGGAATCGTCGCTCTTCACCATCTTCGTGGTGGCGTATCTCTTCTACCTCGGGAAAAGCCTGAACGGACCGTATCCGAAGGACGTGCTGAGCCTGCCCATCGTCGCCTCGATCTGCCTGCTCTCGAGCAGCGTGACCGTGGTGCTGGCGGAACGGGCCTTCAAGCGGGGCCATCTCGGCCGCTTCCAGTTCACCTTACTCACCACGGTCGTGCTGGGTGTGGTCTTCCTCGGTTTTACCGCTCTGGAATGGAAGCGGTTGATCTTCGAGGAAGGATTTACCATCAGCGCCAACCTCGCGGGTACCACCTTCTATTCGCTGGTCGGGCTGCACGCCAGTCACGTCGTGGTCGGGCTTCTCCTCTTGTCCCTCGTTTTGGTTCTCGGCCTCTTTCACCGGATCGGTCCGGAACAGCACGAACGGATCGAGATGATTTCCTGGTACTGGCACTTTGTGGACGTCGTGTGGATCGTCGTCTTCGCCGTGGTGTATGTCATCGGACGCTAAGCTTCACTCCCCATGCCCACCCCATCGGATCCCTCCCCGCCACCGGATCATATCCCGCTTCCGGCCCCCACCATGTGGCCGATGGTAACGGCTTTCGGGATCACCCTGCTCGCCACCGGTCTGGTAACCAACCTCGCGGTGTCCGCGGTGGGGTTGATCGTGGCGCTCACTGGAGCCGTGGGATGGTGGCGCGACGTGCTGCCGGTCGAGAAACACGAGGCGGTTCCCCTGGTGCCCGTGGCGCAGCGAGCCGTGCCGATTCGTCCCGTTCCGGCGACGATCGAGCATCTCAAGCTGGGAGAGGCCGGCCACCGCGTGCGGATTCCCGCCGAGATCCATCCTTATTCATCCGGTCTCAAGGCGGGCTTGGCCGGCGGCGCCGTGATGGCGCTGCTCGCCGTTCTGTACGGCCTGATCAAGCACGGCAGCCTATGGTATCCGGTCAATCTCTTGTCCGCCGTGGCCGTACCGTCCCTCGCCGCGGCCACGACCGAGCAATTGAAGACCTTCAACTCTGCGGGTCTCGCCATGGGGATTTTTGCCCATGGCGTCGTGTCCCTGGTAGTGGGCTTCATCTATGCGGTGATGGTGCCGATGTTTCCCCGGCGCGGCTGGCTTTGGGCGGGAATCGTGGTTCCGGCCTTCTGGAGCGGTCTGTTTTTTGCCACCAGCAAATTCATCAATCCCACCCTGGCCGCCCGGGTGGACTGGCCGTGGTTTGTGGTGTGTCAGGTCGCGTTCGGCTTGGTTACCGGCTACGTCGTCGCGCGGACCGAACGGATCGAGACGCGTCAGACCTGGCCCCTGGCGGCGCGGGCGGGAATCGAAACACAGGAATCGGACGAACACCGGGAATGAGCTTCGTGTTTCCAGCAACGGGCTTGATGGATTCAGCTCCGGCCGGGGGGCGGACGAGGCGGTGCTTTGTTCGGCGCCGACTGGGGCTGGCGCTGCTGGCGTTGCTGGCGGGAGGATGCGACTGGATGCCCGGCAAACCGCAGCCCGAAGATCGCTGGAAACCCGACACGGCCAACCTGGATGTCACGACGCTATACCAATCGCAATGCGCCGGATGCCACTCACGCGACGGGAGCCTGGCCGCGGCCCGTCCATTGAACGATCCGGTGTACCGCGCATTGGTGCCGGAGGAGACGTTAAGGAAGGTGGTGGCCGAAGGCGTTCCTGGGACATCCATGCCGGC
>CAYYSX010000169.1:7508-12842 GCA_964474315.1 uncultured Verrucomicrobiota bacterium
CTGGTCAGCGACCAGGGAATCCGAACGACGGTCATTGCCGGCCGCGTGGACTTGGGAATGCCGGACTGGCGCAGCTACGTGCCGGGCCGTCCGATGAATGACACCGAGATTGCCGATGTGGTGGCCTGGATCATTTCCCACCGGCTGACCGGCGGAACGGGACCTTAGAAGCCAACCGGAAGGAAAAATGAGGAACGCCATGAACACGAATGGAGATGACTACGGCAGGCGGCCACCGGCGAGGGGCTCGCGGGCCGGCTTCAGAGAAACACTTCGATGAAACCGACTCCTCCCCCTGAAGGCATCCCCGCCCCGCCGCAAGGGACTGCGGGCGGGTGCTGCAGTTGTTCGTCCCGACGCGGATTCCTGTTCCAGCTCGGGGTGGGCGTCAACGTGCTCGCCGGCACCCTGCTCGCCGTGCCCATTGTGGGTTATGTGCTCTCCGGCTTCCGGCGTCTGGGGCCGGAGCAGTGGATTTCGTTGGGACCGCTGGAGAAGTTCCCCGTCGGCACCACGCGTCTGGCGACCTACCGCAATCCTGGAACGCGTCCGTGGGACGGGCAGACGGGCGACATTCCCTGCTGGGTCCGCCGCGTGGAGGGCGAAAAATTCCAGGTGTTTGCCATCAACTGCGCGCACCTGGGCTGCCCGGTCCGCTGGTTTGAACAGTCGCGGCTCTTCCTCTGCCCGTGTCATGGCGGCGCCTATTACGAAGACGGCTCCCGGGCGTCGGGTCCGCCCCCGCGGGGGCTGTTCGAATACGAATATAAGGTGGAGAACAGCGAACTGTTGGTGAAGGGCGGCTTCATTCCGACCCTGGCCCAGCCGCTGTCCGGAGCCTGAATCCGCCGGTACCCCAGCGCCGAACCTTCCGACCATGATCGAAAAGCTTCGCCAAGTTGCCCAATGGTTCGACGACCGGCTGCACCTAACCAAGCTCTTCGAGTCCACCGCCGGTCATCATGTCCCGCGCAGTTCGGGCAGTTGGTTCTATGTATTCGGCAGCGGCACGCTGTTGTGCCTCATGATCCAGCTCGTGACCGGCACCTGCCTCGCGCTGGTCTATGTACCCTCGGCCAGTGAGGCCTACACCACGCTGGAATACCTGACGTTCGAACAACCGCTGGGCTGGTTCCTGCGTGCGGTGCATTTCTGGGGATCGACCTTCATGGTGGGCATCATGGCGCTGCACATGGCCCAGGTGTTTCTATTCGGAGCGTATAAGTATCCGCGGGAACTGACCTGGATCACCGGAATCCTCCTGCTGTTTACGACCCTGGGCCTCGCGTTCACCGGACAGGTGATGCGCTTCGACCAGGATGCGTACTGGGGCCTGGGCATCGGCACCGCCATCATGGGCCGCGTTCCGTTCATCGGCGCCGACCTCGTGCATCTCATGCTCGGCGGTCCGATCATTGGCGGCAAAACCCTCACCCGCTTCTTCACGCTGCATGTCTTCGTCCTTCCAGGCACGGCCCTGGCGCTGATCGGGGTACACCTGCGTCTGGTGCTGACCAAGGGCATCAACGAGTATCCGCGCCCCGGCGTGCCGGTCCAGCGGGAAACTTACGACCAGGAATACCAGGCCATCCTGAAGAAGGAGGGCGTTCCGTTCGTGCCGGCGGCCATTAGCAAAGATCTGTTTTTCTCGGCGTTCGTCATCCTGGCGATCCTCACTTGTGCCGCGGTCTTCGGCCCGAAGGGACCGGGCGGGTTACCCGACCCCACTTACATCCAGACCGCGCCGCAGCCGGACTTTTTCTTCCTGTGGATTTATTCGGTGGCGGCGTTGTTGCCGCCGTACATGGAGACGTTCGTGCTCCTCGTGGGGCCGGTGGTGGCGACGCTGGCCCTGGTGGCATTGCCGTTCCTTTCGGGCACGGGGGAGAAAAGCGCGCGGAAACGTCCGGTGGCCGTACTCGTCGTGGTGGTGGCGTTCCTGGCCCTCAGCCTGTTGACTTGGGCGGGCCTTCACTCCCCGTGGTCGCCGCATATGTTGGCGTGGTCCGGCACGCCGACCCCACCGGAATTTGTCAAAGGGCGCTCGCCGCTGGAACTGCAGGGCGCGCTCGTGCTCCAAAACAAACAGTGTCGGAACTGTCATTCGCTCGATGGCACGGGTGGGCAGCGTGGACCGGATCTGTCCCGGGTGGCGACGCGGCTGACCCGCGATCAACTCATCCGGCAGGTGATCCAGGGCGGCGGCAACATGCCGGCTTACGGACGCAACCTGTCCCCGGCCGAAGTCGAGGCCCTGACGGCGTTCATGCTGACACTGCACCCACCGAATGTTCCCCCGGCGCGTGACTCGACGATTCCCGCGCTGTCGCCAGCGGCTCAGTGAACCGGGGATGTGGACCCAATGGGAACGTGAATCCAGTGCTCGAGGCGGTGTTGACGTCCTGGCGGCTGGAGCTGTTTCCGCTGCTCGGGTTGCTGCTGACGGCATGGGTTTACCAGCGAGGTTGGCGGCGTCTGCACGCCCAGATTCCGGCTCGTTTTCCCGCCTGGCGCCTGGCGTCCTTTTTGGGCGGGTTGATCGCGGTGTTCCTGGCGGTGGCGTCACCGCTCGATGCGTTTGCCGGGCTGCTGTTGCAGGCGCACATGATCCAGCACCTGCTGCTGACCATGCTCGCCCCGCCGTTGCTACTCCTCGGCGCGCCTTATCTTCCGCTGTTATGCGGTTTGCCTCGGACGGCAGTGCGCGAGGTGTTGGGCCCCTTCCTGGCTTCGCCCGATTTGCGGCGCTGGGGACACCGGATGATGCACCCACTGGTGGGTGGGACCGCCTTCCTCCTCAGCACCCTGATCTGGCACCTGCCCGGACCTTACGAACTCGCGCTGCGGTCGCCCTCCTGGCACATCGTGGAGCACGTCTGTTTTCTGGGGACGGCGCTGCTGTTCTGGTTCCCGGTCGTTCAACCGTGGCCCAGCCGACCCCACTGGCCACGGTGGGCGATGATTCCTTATCTGCTCGTTGCCGACCTGCAGAACACGCTCCTCGGCGCCTTCTTCTCGTTTCATGACCGGGTGCTGTATCCGACCTACGCGGAGGCGCCGCGACTGGGTGGCGTCAATTCGCTGGCGGACCAGTCAGCGGCCGGAGCGATCATGTGGGTGCCGGGTTCCCTCGCGTTCCTGCTGCCGGCGGGGTTGATCCTGATCGAGATTCTGGGTGGGCCACGGGGAGTTCGACCGTCGGAATGGAAACGAGCGCAGGGACAGATGGGGGGGGGGCGCGCGCGCCGACCTCGGCCGGAATCGTCCGCGCCCGCCTTCGATCTCCTGTGCGTGCGCAGCGTCGGGCCGTTGCTGCGCAGCGTGTGGTTTCGACGGGCTTGTCAGGTGGTTCTGTTGGCCGTCGCGGTGGGGGTTGTTTTGGATGGTCTGTTCGGACCGCCGGTGAGCGCCGTGAATCTGGCCGGAGTTTTACCGTGGATGATCTGGCGGGGCCTGGCGGTGGTGGCGCTGCTGGTCGCCGGAAATATCTTCTGCTTTGCCTGCCCGTTCATGTTGGTGCGGGATGCCGGACGCCGGTTCCTGCCCGCACGCTGGACGTGGCCTCGGGGATTGCGCTCGAAATGGCCCGCCGTGGGACTGGTCGGCCTCTACCTCTGGGCGGGTGAAGCCTTCCATCTGTGGGATCGCCCGAGCTGGACGGCCTGGATCATCGTGGGCTACTTCGGCGCAGCTTTGTTGGTGGACGGTTTGTTTTCCGGCGCCCGTTTCTGCAAACACCTGTGCCCCATCGGCCAGTTCAACTTCACGCACTCCTTAGCGTCGCCCCTGGAGGTCAAGGTGCGGCAGCCTGACCTCTGCCGGTCCTGCACCACGCAGGACTGTCTCCGGGGGAATGAAGTCCGGCGGGGTTGTGAGCTCGAGTTGTTGGCCCCGCGGAAATCGGGGAACCTGGACTGCACGTTCTGTCTCGACTGCGTGCGGGCCTGTCCGCAAGAGAATGTGGGGGTGCTGGCCGTGGTGCCGGCCTTGGACCTGACCCACGATCGAGCGCGTTCCTCGATTGGAAAGTTGGGCCAGCGTCCCGATCTGGCGGCACTGATCCTCCTGCTCACGGTGGGCGCCTGGGCGGGCCCAGCGCAAATGACCGCCCCGGTCCTCCGCTGGCAGGAGACCTGGTCCGGGTTGGGCCTTCCCCCTGGGTGGCCGGTGATCACGGTGTTCTTCCTCGGATGTCTGGCCGCGACGTCGCTGCTGGTCGCATGGGCAAGTTGGCTCAGTCGCTCTGGGTCGCCCGATCTGCGGGCCCATCCGGCGAGAGTCGTGGCTAGCAGCTTCATTCCGTCGTTCGTGCCACTTAGCCTCGCTCTGTGGGGCGCGCATCTGGTGTATCACCTGTTCATCGGGCTGCCGCTGGTGCAGCCGGTGCTCGCCCGGGCCGCCGGCGACGTCGGAATCGTCGCCTGGGGTGCCCCCGAATGGTCGGCCGTCATTCCTGGCTGGGTGCGCGATGGCCTGCCCACGTTCCAACTACTGCTGCTGGACGCCGGCTTCCTGCTGTCGCTGTACCTCGCGTGGCGGGTGGCGGGCCGGCTTGTTTCGCCGGGCGCCCCGCGGCTCGCCCCGTTCATGCCCTGGGGACTCCTGCTGGCGCTGCTGTACGGCCTGGGCTTCTGGATTTTCCTTCAACCAATGGAGATGCGCGGGCTGCCGGGGCAGAGCTTCTAATTCCATTCACCATGACACTCCTTCACCGGTTCTTCACCTGGGCAGTGGTGATGCTTAGTCTGGCCATCGGTAATACGGCGTGGGGTGATGGGGGCGTGGTCCGCCTCAGTGAAGTGGCCGGTCCGTTCCGGGTGACGGTCTTTGCTTCGCCGGCCATCCTCGAACCCGGCCCAGCCGACCTCAGCGTCTTGGTCCAGACCGCCGATTCCTCGGAAGTGGTTCTCGATGCCGACGTGGTCTTCGAACTCCGGCCGCCTCCAGGCGTGGCCCTCTCCGGACCGGACCCCAATTGCGGCCCAGGAATCGGCCCAGAAGCTTACCGGCCTATCGCCGGCAACACGATTTGGACGGTGCGCGCCAATCGATCCCGGGCGACTAACAAATTACTCCAAGCTGCCTGGGTGGAATTCCCTGTTCCCGGGCATTGGACCTTGGCCGTAACGATCACGCGGGGCGCCGAGTCAGCAACACTCTCGGGAGAACTCCGAGTCGAACCGGGCCGCAACCACTCGGGCGCCGTTGGCTTGTGTCTGGCGATGCCGCCGGTGGCGATTCTACTCTTTGGCGCCCACGCCCGCCTCCGCCTGCGCTGCTATCAATCGTTGCGAAAGTACCTTCACACTACTTGATGCTGGCACGCCGGTGGTG
>CAYYSX010000170.1:0-478 GCA_964474315.1 uncultured Verrucomicrobiota bacterium
CACACTCACGTCCACGTCCATTGATCTCGTTACTGGTGACCTGGCACTTTGTCCACGGACGGAACCCGGGCGACGGGTCAGCCAACACCACCAGCGTGACCACGGGCCGGTCGTATCGGTCGGCGATCCGGTGCCGGTAGCGGTACACCCGCCGGGACAGATGCGGATCCGGCTGGCTCTGAATTTCGATATGAATCAACAACCATTCCTCCACGCCATCCCGCCGGAACACCTTGACCAGCAGATCCACTCGCAACGGGCCGATCTGGGCGTCGCGGACGATCTCCTGGAGTTCCTTGTCCAGGAACTCAATAGGGCGGCCCCAGTCGATGGCGGCGTGGACCTGTGGGAAGCACAGACGCAGAAACGCTTCCAGATAGAGTTTCAGGGCCGCCTTCCAAGCGCCGTCGTAGTCGGTCGTGGGAGCACGGGATGGTTCTTTCATGGCTCTTGGATTGTTGGCGGAACGGAGTTGACC
>CAYYSX010000170.1:488-12672 GCA_964474315.1 uncultured Verrucomicrobiota bacterium
ATCCCCTGCTCTCGCAGGGGATGGCCTTGTCAAGCGCGTTGCGGCGCGTGGGCCACCCGCGCCAGAATCGCACAAAGTGCCAAGTCAAGTCGGTTCCTCCATCGACACCAGGCTCCCTTTTCTGATCCACCTCCTCGCCAAAAACTGAGATGCGCCCCCTCTGTGTCGAGCGTTATTCACCGACCGGTGAGGGGCGCCAGCCGGCGTCACGCTTCACGGTTGATGCGGCACGGTCCACACGCGGAGGGCCTCGTTCACTGAAAACGCGACCAGGTCGCGACCGTCCGGGGAAAAGCGTACCGGCGAGAGCGGGGCCACGCCCCCCGGGAGGGTGACGGTTTCCCGGCCGTCGGCGATGCTCCAGAGTTTCACGGTGCCGTCGACACCCGACGAGGCGAGGGTCCGGCCGTCGGGCGTGAACGCTACCGAGTTCGCCGCGCCCACATGTCCGGATAGCACGCCGCGCGCCTCGCCCGTGCGCGCATCCCAAAGCCGAACCGTGCCATCCCGCGCCGCGGAGGCGATGAGCCGTCCGTCGCGAGACAAGGTGAATTCCATCACCACCCCCGTATGCCCCTTCAATGCCGGCAGCCGCCGCGAGGTGTCCGGCCAGGCCATTCGTTCGATCACGCCGTTGTGATCTCCCTCGCCGCTGGCCAGCAGAGTCCGGAAATCCGGCATCATCAGCACCCGGCCGGCCGCCAGCGTGACGGCGTGTGCCAGTCGTCCCGTCTCCACCTCCCATTCCAGGATCTGGAATCGGTCGGAAGTGATCAACCGCCGCCCGTCGCCCGAGAAGGTCAGCATGGTGGCGAATGTTTCCGGTTGGAAAAAGGTGAAGGGAAGTTCCCGCACTAACTCCAACGTCTGGGCGTGCCAGATCCGAATGAGGGACTTGGCACCGGTGGCCGCCAGCCAGCGTCCATCGGGCGAATAAGTGACGGCATGGATCTCACCAAGGTCCGCGGTGATTTCCTGAGGGACTGGGTTTGGTGCCGCCCGGTCGAACACCACCAACCGGTCGCCCCGGGGCACGACCAACCGGCGGCCGTCCAGCGAGAAGGCGGGCGCGGTGATGACAAACCCGGGTTTGAACACGCCGGGCGGCAGCGGGTAATCGGTCAACTCGCGGCTGCGTGCGGATTCGCCCAGCTCCCAAAACCGCACCTGCCCGTCGTCGGCGGCGCTCACGAGCGTCCGCCCGTCCTGGAGGAAGAGCGCCTGGTTCACCCAGGCGGCATGGCCCCGGAGGATTTCCGCCTCCAGCCGGCCCTCCAACGGCCAGAGTTTCACCGTGCCGTCGCCCGCCGTGGTGGCGAGCGTGTGTCCGTCTGGGGAAAAAGCCGCCGAAGAAATCCAGGCGGCCTGGCCTGGGAGGTTGCCCTGTGGAATCCCTTCGGGCAAAGACCACAGCCGCACCGTGCCTTCCTTGTCCGTGCTCGCCAGGGTCCGGCCGTTGGCGGACACGGCCAGGTAGGTCACGGCATTCCCATGCTGGCCGAGTCGCCGCGGGGATCGGGCCTCGGGCAGAGCCAGCGCCAAGAGCGATCCATCGCCGGAGGCGTAATACAGCGACCGGCTGTCGGGAGCGAAGGCCAGCGCGGGACGATCATTGTCCCCGGCTTCCACGACGGTGATCGGGGACCAGTCGTCCACCCGCCACAAATGAATGGAGCCTTCCGGGCGGGCGGCCGCGGCGAAGTAGTGGCCATCCGGCGAAAAGGCGATGCGTTCGACCCATTGGGTCCCGGTATCCAGCCGGTGCGCCAAGGTCCGGGTCCGCAAATCCCAGACGTCAATGATGGGAGACGTAGTGGAAACGGCGAGCAGGGGCCGGTCCGGGGCAAACGCCGCGGACCGGCTGCCGTGCGCCGGGGTGTTGGTGAGCTGCGTCAGCACCGCGTGGGAAGCTGAATCCATCAGCCAGACGGCGTTGTGACCGGTGCCGACTGCGAGCGTGCGTCCATCCGGGCTCAACGCCAGACATTGGGCATGGTCGCTCCCGATCGAGACCGTGTCCGTGGTCGTGCCTTGCACCAATCCCCGGTAGTAATGCCACTCAAAGCCGCGCAAGTCCTCTTCCCCACTCGCCGGCACCAGTCCATCAAGCAAAGCTCCCACCTGGGTCACCTGACCATCGGCCCATGCGTGTTGAGCGAGATTCATTTGCGCGGCGTAGAGCGTGCGCCGTGTCTCCACCAGCGCCGCCTGCCGCTGGCGCGACTGCCACATCACGCCGGCAACGCCGGCCAGCGTGACCAGCGCCAGCGCGGCCAGCAGGCTGGCCAGGACCGGCTTGCGCCGCACCCATTTGACGGACCGTTCCAGCGCGCCAGCCGGTCGCGCCCGGATCGGCTGGTGGTTCAGCCAGCGTTCCAGGTCCTCCGCCAACGCCTCGGCCGACCCGTAGCGATCACGGGGAGTTTTCTCCAGGCACCTCAGGCAGATCACTTCCAGGTCTGATGGAACGGAGGGCTGGAGGACGCGCGGACGGGTCGGTGTCTGCTCGATGACCTGTCGGAGCGTTTCGACCATGAGGCCGCTGGCGAAAGGCGGACGGCCGGTGAGCAAATGATACAGCACCGCGCCGAGGCCCCAGACATCGGTGGCGGTCGAGAGGCCGCCCGTGTCTCCAGCGGCCTGCTCGGGCGCCATGTAGCTCGGTGTGCCCAGCACGGCCGAGGTGCGAGTGAGCTGGCTGTCGTGCTGGAGTACCCGTGCCAGACCGAAGTCGGTGAGATACGGCACGCCGGCGTCCACGAGGACGTTGGAAGGCTTGAGGTCGCGGTGCAGGATGCCGCGCTGGTGGGCGTAATGCACCGCCCGGGCCAACTGGGCCAGGAGCCGGGCGGCCTGCTCCGGGCCGGCCAGCCGGAGTCGGTCGAGCGTGCCGCCCTCGATCAGCTTCATGCTTAGGAACGGCCGGTGGTCGTGGGTACCCACTTCATAAATGGGCACGATGTGCGGATGATCCAGCCGGGCTGTGGCCTGAGCTTCGGTGCGGAAACGCGCCAGGAACTCCGACGCGGAGAACTCTCCGGCGACAAGCACCTTCAGCGCCACGATGCGGTTTAGCCGCCGATCCCGCGCGCGATACACCACCGCCGTGCCGCCCCGCGCCAGCTCGCCCAACAGCTCGAACCATCCGAAGTCACGCGGCCAGTCCAGTGGGCCCGACTCCGTGAGGCCGGCCTCAACCTCCGGCCAATCGGCCATCTGGCGAAATGCGCAGACGACGCACAGGCCGGCGGGCGCGTCGGCCGCCAGGCGAGATCCACACTCTGCGCAGTAAGAAGCCACGGTGTCGGACACAACTGCTTCCTAAAGCAAGAGGGGGCGCATCCTTTCGCAGTCGCCGGAAGGTTTTTACCGCCCACCCCCGGCCCGTACGGACGTGTCCTCTGGCTCCGGCTCGCTGAGCACCTGCACCAAATAACGAATTTCCGCGTCCACCTGCGCCGGGGTGGACACCGTGTGGGCAATCTCAGATCGAAACAGCTCGCGGAAGCGCAACCGCAGGCGGTGGATGGCCGAGGTCACCGCCGGCACCGACAACCCGAGCTGGTGCGCCACCGCCTCATAGCCCGTGGCCTGCGGTTGGCGGAGCAGGAAGGGCTGCAACGCCGCAAACCGCTCCCGCCGTTCCGCGTCGTCCTGCTCGGCTTCCAACCGCGCCACCACCTGTCCCAGTACCGCGTGCGCCCAGCGGCGCTCGAAAAGCCGTTCCGGTGTCACTTCGTCCACCGGCTCCAAGCCGTAGCGATCCTCCGGCGCCTCGGCGTCGAGAGAAAACTGAACCGTGCCGCCGCCCCGTTTTCGGCTCTGGACGCGGTCCCACTCGTTGGCGAGGTAGTGCCTCATGCCGGCCAGCAGAAAGGAACGGAAGCGGCCCTTCTCCCGGTCCACGCTCTCCAGACTGCCGTGTTCCAGCAATCGGCTGAAAAACCCCTGCGTCAGATCTTTCGCGTCTTCCTCGTCGTGACCGCGGCGGCGGACGAAGGCGTAAAGCGGATACCAGTAGGCGCGACAAAGCTGCTCCAGCGCCGTCGTTGCGGCCGGCGATCCCGGCCCGCGCGCAGCCAGCACCACGCTCCAATGAGTGGTGCAAAACCATTGCGGCGGGTCGTGGGCGGAGGCGTTCACCAGCTCAATATCCGGAGCTTAGACCACACCGCCATTCCGCCGGAAGCAAAAGGAGCCGACCGGCCAGGGGAGGACGCATCTTGGATGGGTCCGTATCGGGATCGCAGGAACAGGGGGGGTGAAAGCTCCAAAAGCCAAGGTCCAAGCTCCAAAGAAGCTCCCAGGTGCCGCTACGTGCCATCCGAGAGGCTCGGTGATTCGTGGGGCTTTGGGATTAGGGGATTCGTCTGCCCCCACCGGAATCGGCCCGATCGACCCTGGGGTTGGATTGGTGACGATGCCGCGGCGCTTGGGCTTCGGCTCGGGGGAGCCTGCAAAACGCGGTCTCCAGCATCCCAATCGGAATCCAAAGAATTTCCGAAAGGATGAGCGCGAAATTCTTATGGAAGGGGGCGAAAGGAATTTGTTTTGCATGAACATCCTGAGTTTTCCGGGACCTCTTCACCGCGTGGCTAGGCCACTGCGCATCCTGTTGACCTTTCTGGTCGCGGTGATCGCGAGGGCTGCCGATCCCGTGATCTACGAGGTCACGTCCACGCAGGATGGCCTGCTGCCCGGCACGGAGGTGCCCGGACAGCCGGGCGTTTTCCCTCCCGTGTCCGGTTCGTTGCGCTGGGCCATCCACCAGGCCAACCAGACCGCGGCCGGGACGGAGGTGATCGTCCGACTCCAGGCGGACACCACCTACCCCATCGAGCGCTCCACCGTCTGGAACGGCATCAACACGGAGAACGATGCCGCGCTCGACCCTTCGCACGGTGATCTGGAGATCACCCGCAGCCTCACCCTCGAGGGCCAGGGCGCCACGATCGATGCGCAACACTGGGCCCGCATTTTCGAAATCACCGGGTCGATTCAAGTAACCATCCAGGACGTGACCTTGAAACGCGGCGGACACGCAGCGCTCCAAGTCAGTGACGCACTGAACGGCGGGGGCGCCCTCCGCATCAGCGGCGGCGCGCAAGTGGACCTCCGCAACCTCCGCCTGGAAGACAACGTTATTTCCACGGGCGATACCGGCGAGTATCGCGGCGGCGCCATCCTCGTCACCGACAACGCCGGCGGCCGGCTCGACATTCGCGACAGTCACTTCGAGAACAACCGGGTCCACGCCAGTTTATACGGCCACGTACCGGTGGCGGGCGGCGCGCTCTACCACGACAGCGGCCCACTCTTCATTCAGAACACCACCTTCCTCCGTTGCTGGGCCATGCAGGACTCGGCCGGTCCTCTCGCTGCCTGCGAGGCACGTGGCGGCGCGTTGTGCCTGGCCGGCGGCAGTGTCGAGATCCTCGACTCGCTCTTTGAGGAGAACAGCGCCCGCTCGGCCCGGGGCCGGGACTCTATCTCACCGGCGGGCGTGTCCGATGGCTTCGCGGCCGAAGGCGGTGCCATCGAGGTGCGGTCGGGAGTGACCTCCTTCTGGGTGAAGGATACGAAGCTGAAGCGCAACACAGCCAAGAGCGGCCGGGGTGGCGCGGACACCACCATCGCCCCGGCCGTCGCCCGAAACGGCGGTCCGGCCCGCGGCGGGGCGGTGTCCATCGCGCCGGGGGCGTCCTTGCTGGCGCGTTTTCATCGATGCCAGTTCGAGGACAACATCGCCTTCGCCGGACCGGGTGGAAACAGCAGGATCCAGGCCGGTACCGGCGGCTTGGCCGAGGGGGGTGCCATCGTTACCCGTCGCGGTACGCTCGATCTGCTGGACAGCCAGTTCCTTGGCAATTTGGCCGTAGCCGGCAATGGCGGCCTGGTTTCCGCCAACGAGGCCCCGACGGCCAAAGGAGGCCGAGGAGGGCCGGCGAGCGGGGGCGCCGTTCATGCCTCGCACGAAACGGAGGGGGCCACTGTCACCGGCACTCCGCTGCAATTCCCCGCTCCGTCGGACGCCGATCAAACTCTCTTCGCCTCCGCGCTGTTCGAGGGGAACCACGCTGTGGGTGGCAACGGCCAGAAGGGATATGGCAATGTGAACGACGATGGAAAGGGAGGCGCGGCCGAGGGGGGCGCGATCGCGGTTTGGGCTCCGGGAATTCACCTCGCCAATGTGCTGGCGCGTCACAACACCGCCCAGGGTGGCAACGGTGGGGACGGCGCTGGTGAACGCTACGGGAATGCGTACCTCTCCGATCGGGACGGCAACCCCATCTTAAACGACGCGGGTCAGCCCATCAGGATCACGGACGAACCTTCGTCCGAGCCGGGTGTCTTGGTGAGCGGTCGTGGCGGCAACAACGGCAACGGCGCGGGCGGGTTCCTCGCCACCCACGCCGGCCTGACCACCGTCCACGACTCGGCCTTGGTCCGCAACCAGGCCGTGGGTGGCCGCTTGGCCGGCCGCCTCTACCACCGGGTGTCGTCGGAGAATAACGGGGTGTGGCACTTGCAGCGACTGGATGCCTCACCTCCTTTTGTCGCCGGTATCGGAGGATTCCGGTTCGACTGGCAGGGGGCGCGAGGGGGCGACGGCGGCCGCGGCGACGGGGGAGCGATTCATGCCATTGGCGCCGGACGGCTGGAAATATCCGGCAGCGGCCTGACCTTCAACGAGGCCCGAGGCGGCAATGCCGGTCCTGGAAAGGCCCTCGAAGGTTCCTTGGAATCGGGCGACCAGCGCGGCGGCGACGGCGGGGCCGGAGGCTACGCCACCGGCGGCGGAGTGCATCTGTCCGGCCTGATGACTTTCCGGATCGAGTCCTCGTCGCTTTTCGGCAACCTCGCCATTGCCGGCCGCGGAGGCAACGGCGGCCGAGGCCGCAATACCACGGCCAGGGTGGGCAACCCCTTGGGCGGGTTGGGCGGCAGCGGTGGCGGCGGTGGTGGCGCCTCGGGCGGCGGGCTGTACAGCGACATCTCTGTGGCTGACGCGACCCTCGATGCGGCGGTAGTCGGCACGTACGCAGCACAAAACAAGGTGGCGGGTGGCGATGGCGGCCTGGGTGCCAGCGGTGGCGAGGGCTGGGGCAGCACCGGTGGCCATGGTGGCGACGGCGGCCAGGGAGGCCGGGCATGGGGGGGCGCCTTGGATGTGGCCAGCTTGTACCTCGAACGCTCCACCCTGGACCGCAACCTCGTCTCCAGTGGCTGGGGAGGCGCGGGCGGCCTCGGAAACGCAGGCAATGTCGTCGGCGGCTTCGGGCGGCCCGGTGGCGAGGGCGGCCCGGCCGCCGGCGGTGGCCTCGCCATCTCCGCGAACTCGTCTTCCGGCGTGCGGGTGGTCCGCAGCACCGTGTCGTATAACCAGCTCTTTTCCGGCAACGGCGGCAACGGCGGCTTCGGTGGCGTCGGCGGGCAGCAAGGCGGCGACGGCGCCACTGGCGGTGCGAATGGCCTGACCCGCGGCGGTGGCATCTACAACCAAGCCGGAGCCGCCAAACTTGTCGTGGTCAACTCGACCATCGCCGGCAATGTGTTGAACGCTGGCGGCGGCGGGCTTCGCGGCCTCCGCGGCGCACCAATCGCCTATTTCAACCCCGCCACCGTGCCCACTGCTTACCGGGCGGGCACGCCGCCCCTGGTGCTCTTGAACAACCTTCTGCAGCCCGGGCCGCCGATCCGCGAAGGCTCGGCGGCGTTTTTACAGGAGGTCAAAGGCTTCCAGCTCGGCACGGCTCCGCCCCGACCTGACGGCCTGCCTCTCGTCGCCTCCATGGACTTCGAGTCGCCGGATGCTCCACCGCGACGCTTCACGATTCCCCAGGTGTCCGAGGAGACGGGAGAAATCAGCCACTACGCGGTCAGTGCCAGTGCCGTCGCGGTCGTCACCGCTTCGACGGTCACCGGGGCTGTCGTGGGCGCCATCTACACCGGGGCCTTCACCGGCTCGGTCGTTATCGGCGGGGGAGCCGCCATTTCCACGACCACCCTCGGAGCCGTGGCCGCCGGAGGAGCGCTGGCCGCCTCCGGCGGATTCGTCGTCGGAACCGTAGCCATCCTCTGGGTGGCTCCGGTCGCCCTCTTCACGGTGGCCATGATCGATACCGGCGGCGATTTTGAAGCTTCGGCGGCGTTCGTGATGGGGGCCTGGCCCGAGGAATATCGGGGTGTCAACCCGCTCCTGCTACGCGGCAACATGTTTGAGGACGAGGATGATGGAGGAGGTGAGGTCGAACCGCAGTGGGGGCAGTTCGGCCAGTCGGGAGTTTACCGCCTGCCCGAGGGAACGGGTATCTGGGGCGGTGGCACGCTCAGCGGCACGCTGGTGGCCAACAACTCCGCGGTCCGCCGCACCCGGCCGACGACGGAGACGATCCTCACGGTGGGTGATGGTCAAGGCGGCCAGACTGAACGAAGGGTGCTCGAATACACCGAGATCGAATCGCCCGTGGATGGGCAGTTCGACGTGGTCGGCACCTACACCAGCCAGGGAGCGAATTTCGTCAGCAGTGTGAACCATCATTCCGTCTTTGGCCCCGTGTTTCCTTATCTGTCCTCGGACTTCGTCGGCGGTCCCGGTGCGGAACTGGACGCGAAGATAGCCCCGCAGATCGGCGACTACGGCGGCGACGTGCCCACGCTCAAACTCCTGCCCGGCAGCCCGGCGCGTGGCGCGGCGGTGCAGGGCGACAGCGCGGGCCAGTCCCAGAACGGCTACACCTGGGCCGCCGGCGCGCCGCGCGACATCGGCGCGTGGGGTGGGCCGCCGAATCGGGCGCCGGTGGCCCTTGACCGGAATTTCCGCCTCGTCCAGGGCAGCGGTGAGAAGGTTCACTTCAGCGGCAGCGAGCTGCTCGACCAGCAGTTCGACCCCGACGGCAATAACGAACTCATTGGTTACACCTTCACGGAGCGGATTCAGGGCGACGGCGACTGGTTGGTGATCGGCTTTGCCGGCGATCCGCCAGGCTTCGGGGTGCATCAGTTCACGCCCACCCCGGCCTACGTCGGCTACAAAGACCTCTACCGCTTCCGGATCACCGACGGGGGGCTCGAGTCCAACACCGGAACGCTCACGCTCCAGGTGATGCCGGCCGAAGATCCGGATCGCTGCCCGGAGTGGGACAGCGGACGAATCATCTTGATCAATAACCAGCCGTCCACCGCCTCGCCCGCGGCGCATGTGGCGCTGCCGGATTCGGCGAAGAGCGACCACAATTTCACTGGTCCCTTCACCGTCGAGCTCTGGTTCAACCTCTTTCGCACCGGTGGCGTATGGGCGCACGAGCACGAGGCGCTCATCACCAAGGGCGACAGCGCCTGGCGAGTGCAGCGTGCCGGCAACACGAGTCGGCTGGCCTTTGACGTCACCGGCCTTAGCCCGCTCAGCCTCTATAGCCAGCGCGAGATCGGCGCCGGCTGGCACCACGTCGCCGTCGTGTACGATGGCAGTCGCAAGCTGCTCTACGTGGATGGTGTCCTGGACGCGTGGACTGAGGTAACCGGCACCCCTGCCGTCAACGACCAGCCGGTCTGGATCGGCGCCAATAGCGAGTACCCGAACCGCAACTTCATGGGCGCGGTGGACGAGGTGCGCGTCTGGAATTACGCCCGTTCCGCCGCCGAAATCCGCGATCATGTCGCCCGCACGCTCACCGGCTTCGAATCCGGCCTGCTGACCTATTACCGCTTCGACGAGCTCACCGGCGACGTGGTGTTGAACCTCGGGATGAGCGGCACGTCGCAGCCCGGCATCGCCGTGCGTCAGGATCCAGATAAGATACCCGACCGCTACACCTTCGGCGTTTCGCGTGTGGGCGGCCCGATCCTGTGGGAGTTCGGCACGACCGTGCTAGGGCGGCAGGTGTTCTACAACGACTCGGTCTTCGACGGGAATGATCCAGCGGCTAACGGGGCTGATGACCAAGCCATCGCTCCGCAAAAGCGGGCGTTGTTGCCCGGCGAAAAAGCCACGGCCGCTCACTATACCTCCTACGCCAAAGGCCTCAACGGGGTGATGATCGACGTGGCCCGCCTCCGCCTGCCGGGCGGTGTCTCTGCCGCCGACTTCGTCTTTACCACGGGCAACGACAACGATCCTGACGACTGGTCACCCGCCAACCCACCGTCCAGCGTCCTGGTGCGTCCGGGCGAAGGGGTGTGCGGTTCGGACCGCATCACGCTGGTGTGGGACGCCTATGGCAGCGGCAGCCCGCAAGAGGCGGTGGGCCAGGGCTGGCTGAAGGTCCGCCTGCTGGCCAACGAACGCACGGGCTTGCTGATCGACGACGAGTTCTTCTTCGGCAACGCCATCGGCGAATCGGACGACGCCGACCTCACCACCTCAGCGCCGGATGCCCTGCGCGCCCTCAACCACCTGACGACAACGGCCGACCTCAGCCATCCCCTGGATTACAACCGCGACGGCCTCGTCGCCGCGCAAGACGCGCTTTTGGTGCTGAACCATATCTGGACCGGTTTTCGTTTGCCGGACCTGCGGCCGTGGGGGGAAGCCGGTGGCGCTCCCGCCTGGACGGGACCGACCGAGCCGGTGTTGCTGGCCGAGGCCCGGCGCCTGGTGAGGGAGGCGCTGGTCGCGGGCCGTTTCGTCCAGTGGTTGGGTGTCCATCAGATGGAGCTGGATCGCCTGCGGCTGGAGTACCGGCTCCCCCTAACCCGCGCGGCGCGCCTGCTGGTCGCGCCGACTCCCAATGGACCGTGGACCGCCGTGCCGGAAGGACACCTGATCGGCGACGACGAAGGGATCGGTTCGGTGACACTGGAGGCGGCAGCGGATCAACCGCTGGGATTCTTCCGGATCGAACTGATTTCCGACTTCGAGTCGTCCCCGGTGGACCCGGCCGGATTGTCCGTCCCGCACCTTTCAGAGACTGACTGAGCGGCTACGGCGGAGGCGTGGAGGGAAGGAATCTATCCACGCCTCCGTACGGATCGATCCTCCCTGAACCTCTCCCTTTTCCAAAACCACCACCATATCTGATATGAACCATTCTTTCACCGACGCTCTCTACCGCCCTTTCACGCGACGTCATAAGACGTGTCCACCCTGGGTCGCGTTGGCCTTGGCGGGTATCCTGGCCGCGATCCCCGCCCGGGCGGCGATCGTGATCTTCGTTGAGGACGCGCTCTTGGCGCCGGATCGATCCGGACAACAAGTGGAGGTATGGATCGACAACGACGGTCCGCCGCTGGAAGTGGGGGGATTGGACTTTTCCTTTCAAGTGGGCGATGGGGGATCGGGAGGGCTCAGCTCGGGTCCCACGATTCAATCGGTCGATCTGCTCACGGGAACCTTATTTGAGAGTAAGGACTTTGGGGGACAATTCCCGGCCCAGGACAACCAGCCGCAGCGGCAGTTCTTCAGCGTGATTAGTCTCTCGGCAATTTTGCCGACCGGGAGCGGACAACGTTTGGCCACCGTAACCCTGGACACCACTGGGTTTGGGACAGGGTCGTGGGAACTGTCGTTGGGAGGGCTCTCCCTCCCGAACACGGCGCTGTTCGACTGGAGCGGAAACCCGATTGCGGCGGAGGTCCGGAACGGGACGCTCACTGTGGTGCCGGAACCGTCGGCGGCAGTGTGGACGGGAGCCGGACTACTGGCCCTGGGGCTGTGGCGTTTGCGTCGGGAGCGCGGACGGCGTGGACGCTCGTCCCCTGTACCGCAGACCTCTGAGTCGGCTGTTCCGCAGGTTTTTAACCTGCCCGTGGGATGAAATTCAAAATTCAAAGCTCAAAAATCCAGAACCCTGTGCCGCCCTCGCGGCGCGAAGTTCCAAGTATCAATGAGCAGCCGGACTGGGACGGATAGTTGACCCTCAGGGTAAGCTTCTGAAGGGATCCCAGCGGGACGGGGGTTAGATTTTCTTTGGCGCTTGGACCTTGGCTTTTGAAACGCTGCGGCGCGGTGGGTGAGCCACCCGCGCTCCTGCCGCTAAAACTCATTTTGAACTTTGAGCTTCGGTCTTCCGCTACTCCCTCTCTCTCACTTGGTCGCAGAGGAGCGAAGAAGGGGATGAAGGAGCCCGAAGGACGGATGAGGGCCCCTCGCCAGTTCACACCGTGGGCCGGTTCCGTCCCGCTCCGCAGCCAGCGATGACATCCGTAATTCATCCTTGACGCTTCCCGTTGCGGGAAGTGCCAT
>CAYYSX010000171.1:0-12583 GCA_964474315.1 uncultured Verrucomicrobiota bacterium
CGGGAGGTCACCCACGAGGTCCAGCAGGCGATAGCGGTAGCTGCCCGTGGCCGCGGCGCCGTTTCCCTTGAGGATGAGCTGATAGGTCCCCGAGCGCGGCAGCACGTAAGGCCCAGCGTCCAGGGCGGCATTGATGGAGAAGACCACGGTGCCCAATGGTTCCCGCAATTCGGCGATAAGGTTGCCGCCACTGCTGCGATCCTGGCTGTCGAAGTACACCCAGAGCCCGGCCGGCGCAGTGAAGGTGTTGGTGTCCTGTTGGGCTGCGGCGATGGTTCCCTCTATTACCGTGCCCAGTCCGCTGACCGCGACGGGGGTGTCGCTGTGGTCGGACGCAATGAACTGGTATTGGAGCGGGTTGACGTTGTCCGAGTATCCCTCCACCAAGAGCCAGTACGTGCCGGTCACCGGTAACACGATGTCACCGAGGTCGGTGGTGATGGGCGTTGGGTTGACCAGGTTTTGGTTCGCGGGGCCGACTAGGCGCCAATAGGCCAGGTTCAGGGTGGCGGACAGATTTTCGAAGCGGAGGCGTTGTCCGGTGGTGCCATTGATCTGGTACGCCGCTGTGGACGTGGCGGGATCCAGGGTGCCGGTCGTGGTCCCGGTGAGGTCCAACGGAGCCGCCGCCGCGAGATCGAGAAGCCGGAAGCGAAAATCCCCGATGGCGGCGAGGTTGCCGTCGATCACCAGGGTATATTGGCCATTCTCGAGCAGGGATACCGGGCCTCGGTCGGTGCTCTGGTTGATGAAGTCCCACACCAACGCGCCGCTCGGCGCGACCAGCTTGCAAAGGATCTGCTCGGAGTCCGCATCCAAGGAGTCGTAATAAATCCGTTGCCCGATCGAACCGTTGAAGGTGTATAGATGTTGTTCGCCGGTTTTGGCTACCATCCCGCTCACGCTGGACCCCAACGTGAGCGAGCCGGCCAGCAACTCGGAGGTGACCATCTGGAAAGAGAAAGGCTGGGGGGCGGCCAGGTTGTTGCCCCAGGCCGCCAGGACGTAGGTGCCGCTCAGGGGAAGGGTAATCTCGAAGTCGGCGCCGAGTCCGGCGGCGGCGATGCTCACGTTATTGGGGGCATAGAGGAACCACTGACCGCCGGCGTTGGCCCCGAGTCCGTCCAGGAACAGGTGCTGGCCTACGGTTCCCTCGAAGCGGTACAACTGGGCTGCAATCCCGGGGCTCAGCGTGTCCGAGATGATCGTGTCCAGGGGCAAAACGGGAAGGCTGGCCACGTCGAGCAAACGAAACCGGTAAGGCCCGGTGGTGGCCCCGGTTCCGTCTATGACCAGGGTGTAGGTTCCCGGGTCGATCAGGGTGAACGGTTCCACATCGCTGTCGGAATTCCGTTCCCAAATGATGGTACCGGTGGGGTTCACGAGGCGGGCGTTAATCGGAAGTGAATCCGCGTCCAGCGCGTCGTAAGCCACCCGCTGTCCCGGTGTTCCGGCAAAGGTGTACACCTCCTGGTCCCCGGGCTTGGCGATCGCGCCGGTCACCTCGGAGCCGAAGGTCAGCGGATGCGAGGTCACGTTGAAGCTGACCGCCTGGAACGAATAGAGCACCGGGGTGACGCTGGTGCCGTAGAGCACCAGTACGTAGGAGCCGGTCTGGCCGAGCGTGATCTCAAAGTCGGCCCCGATTCCGGCGGTGGTGAGGGGGGCGTTGTTGAGGCCGTAAAGGTACCACTGACCTCCGCTGTTGGCTCCGAGCGCGTCAAAATACAGGCGTTGGCCTGCTTCGCCATGGAAGCGGTACACCCGGACTGAGTCTCCGGGGTCCAGGGTCTCGGTGGCGACCGAGTCGAGGGGTAGGGTGGGCTGCGCTGCCACGTCGAGGAGGCGGAACGCATAGGGTCCCACTGCCGCTCCGGAACCATCCAACACCAGGGTATAGGTCCCGGGCTCCGCCAGGGTAAAGGGTTCGACGTCGCTGTAGGCGTTGCGGGTCCACACATTGCCGCCGCTCGGAGCCACCAGCGCGGCCGTGATTTGCGCCGAGCCGGCGAGCAGCGCGTCGTAGATCACCCGCTGCCCCGGGGCGCCGGTGAAGGTGTAGCGTTGCTGGGCACCCGGCTTGTCCAGGCTCCCGTTTACCGTGGCCCCCAAGGCCAGCGGTGAATCAGCGGAAGCGGTGAAGGCCAGGGCACTCGCTGCGAGGAGCAGGCGAAGAAGACTGCGAATAGATATAATCATGAAAAATCCCCCAAAAAAAGGCCCGCACTTCCCGGTGAGTTGGAGTTGCCACAACGAGGGGTGAAGCAATGCGACCTTTGACGCGATTCACCCAGCATGAGGGCCGTCGTTCGTACAAGCAACGCGCCAGACACCCCTTTTCTTACGGCCCGCGTTCGCAGCCCGGTCACAATTGACCTCCCGTCGGTCAATTGACCTGGCACTTTGTTTACTTTTTCCGCTGCTGTCCGGAACGCTCCTCTGAGCGCAGCTCGTTAAGCCGCAGCACGGTAACGGCCAGGGGCGCGTGACTCTTGTGCAGTGAACCGATGGCAGGCCACGCTGCGGCGGGTCGCAACGTCGCGCTCCACAGAAGTTGCGCCACCTGCGAAAACCTTACGGGATAAAGTAGTACAATGGATGGAACCATGAAACTCCGCAGCGGCCGGGAAACCCGGGTGCAGGCAGGGCTGATCGTGGCGTTGGCGATGCTGCTGGCCGGTTGTGCCTCCCGGCCGCTTTCGCCGGAGGATCGCATGATGTCGATGCGGCCGCTCTACGCGATCACCGCCTCGACTCAGGAGGAACTGAATGCCCTGGAACGACTGGCGGCGTCGGAATCGGCTGGGCGAAGAGAGATTCACGGCGGCGTGGCGTTCCGGCGAGCGACCCTGGGAGGCAGACCTTGCCTGCTCTTTGTGTGCGGCATGAGCGTGGTCAATGCGGCGATGACCACTCAGGCGGCGCTCGACCGGTTTCCCATCACGCATGTGATTCTGTTCGGCGCGGCCGGCGGGGTGAATCCGGTCCGGGAACCGGGGGATGTAGTCATTCCAGAAAAGTGGGCCTATCACACGGAAGCTGCCTACGTAAACCCCATTGATGGAGGGCTGGCCTGGGAAGTTCCTCCGGGCGGCGCCGCCGGTTTGCCCAACTTCGGAATGATTTTTCCGGAGGTCGTGTCAGTGGTTCGGCCGGGCAACCTGGATCCTCAGCCCATCCCCTGGTTCGTCACGGATCAAGGCTTGATGGCGGCGGCGACCAAGGTGTCGAGCGAACGCAGCAGTGATTCGCTGGAAGGTCTCTGGCCGCGCATGGTGGCCGGGGGCGTCGGCGTCAGCGGACCGGTGTTCGTCGCCAACCGCGATTATCGGACCTGGCTTTACCACACCTGGCGGGCGGAGGTAGTGGATCTGGAATCGACGGCAGTCGCCCAGGTTTGTTGGGCCAACCGGGTTCCTTTCGTCTCGGTCCGCGCGGTCGCCGGGCTGGCCGGTGAAACCAGCTCGGCCCGGGTTCCCCCCGCCGAACCACCGGTCCATTATGCCGCTCAAGTTGTGGACGCCATGCTAAAGGAACTGCCGGAGTAAAACTTGGCCGAAAAGCTCCGGCTTTTTCTCCGGCCCTTGCCTCCTACCCCTTTGCCTCTCCCCGTCTCCCTACGGTTGGATGGTTTCGACGTACTTAAACTTCCCGTCCTTGACCGTAATGATGACCGCGCTCTTGGTGGCGTTTCGTTGCGCGTCGAGCGTCGTCTTCCCCGTCACGCAGGGGTAATCCTTGGTGGCGGCCAACGCCTCGCGAATTTTTGCCGGATCGGTGGAACCGGCCCGTTTGATGGCATCGAACAGCACCATGGCGGAGTCATAGCCAAGGGCGGCCATGGCGTCGGGGGTGTCGCCGTTGTACATCGCCTGAAAGGCTTTTACGAACGCCCGAACATTAGGGTCGTCCGCCTCCGGGGAATAATGAGTGGAGTAATAGGTGTTCTCGAGAGCGGAACCGGCAATCTGGATCAATTCCGGCGCCTCCCAGCCATCCCCGCCAAAGATCGGAATCGTCAGTCCCAACTGCCGGGCCTGGGTCACGATCAGACCGGCCTCGGTGTAATAACCGGGAACGAAAATCGCATCGGGCGCCCCGGCCTTGATGGCCGTGAGCTGTGCCCGGAAATCCTTGTCCCGGCTGGCATATTTTTGTTCCGCGACGATTTCCCCGCCGCCTTCGGTGAAGGCCTTCCGGAAAAATTCAGCTAGTCCAACGCTATAGGGGGCCGAGACATCGGACAGAATGGCGACCCGCCGGGCTTTCAGCGTGCGCTTGGCAAAATCGGCCAGCAGTTGTCCCTGGAACGGATCGATGAAGCAGACGCGGAAAACGTGGTCGCCCACTTCGGTCACCTTGGGATTGGTGGACGAAGGAGAAACCATCGGAATGCCCGCCGCCTGGCAGATGGGCGCCGCCTCGAGGGAACGTCCCGAGGCCACCTCGCCCAACACCGCCACCACCTTGTCGCGACTGATCAGCTTCTTGACGATGGTGGCAGATTCACCGGCTTTGGATTGGTTGTCTTCGGTAATGAGTTCGACGGGCCGCCCCAGAACTCCGCCGGCCTGGTTGATCTCCGCCACAGCGAGCTGCGTGCCTCGGTGCGAGCTTTGTCCAAACGCTGCCTCACTGCCGGTGAGTGATGCGTATTCGCCGACCTTGATGGGACCCGTGGCATTCTCGTGGTCGGAGGCGGAAGAATCGGCGGGCTTACAGCCGGACGCGATCGTCGCGGCGAAGGCCAGCGCGAGCAGGAATCCACGACGGGAAGGGGCAGCGGGAGGTTTCATGGCAAGGCAGTATCTTGGGACCGGAACCAGCTCCGGAGCGTGGTCAAGCTACGTTTGGGGTCGGAAGAGTAAAAGCTGGTTTTCCAGATGATACCGGCGTCTCTCCGTTTTTGGTGAAGTGGTTCGTCTCGATTCCACGCGGTGAAGCGGGCTCAAGCCTCCCCGGTTCTCCCCGGGTAATCGAGCGGACGAGCCGTCCGCGCTTGGTGCGTTGGTAATGCTGATGGGACTCACCAATGAAAGTCTGAGTACGACGCGGACAGGACGTCGTGTAGCGGAAGGCAACGGCGTCGTCGCAAGGCGGGGTGCGGGAAATCTGCCCGTCCGGTTCGGAGAGAGGCTGGACCTCCAAAATCCGGACGTGAATCGAGGTCCTGAACTCTCCCCTGTAGAGTCGTCTCTCCCGAGACGACTGTCGTCTGGGGAGAGACGACTCTACAAGGTGGGAAGGAATGGTTCATGGGCAGGGTGGGTTTTTACCCCCATTCCTACCTTTCTTGTCCCAATTGCCTGTTTGCCCCGGGGGATGGCTCCGGCATCGTTCCAGGTCTTGATCCCATATTCTTCCCTTTGGATGCGTTGGTGGTGGTCGTGCGGGGCGGTGCTGGCCGGATGGGCCGCCGTCCGGGCGGCCGATACCGCCGTGGTGTTCACCGAGCTCAATTACCAGCCCGCCGCCGAAGCCAACGGCGTGGAATGGCTGGAGCTCCACAATCCCATGGCCGTGGATGTCGAAGTGTCGGGCTGGCAACTGTCCAACGGCGTGAACTTTACCTTTCCTGCCGACACGATTCTGGCCGGGCGCGGTTACCTGGTCGTGGCCTCCGATCCGGCCGCCCTTCAAGCGGCCACCGGAGCGACCAACGTGTTGGGACCCTTTTCCGGCCGATTGGCCAACGAGGGGGAACGGGTGGACCTGCGCAATCATAACGGCCGGTTGATGGATACCCTCCGCTACGGAATCGATGAGCCGTGGCCGGTCATCCCCACCGGATCCGGCGCCACCCTGGCGCGGAAAGATTTGCGCCAGAGCAGCGCGGAACCCCATGCCTGGACCCACAGTGCGCAACCGGGAGGAACGCCGTCCGCCCCCAACTTCCCGGGCGGAGTGCTTCCCGCACCGGCCGTGATCCTGAGCGAGATCAGCAGTCCCAACGCCCGGCCCTTCTGGATCGAGCTGGCCAATTTCTCCGATGAACCGGCCGATCTCGGCGGCCTGACGGTGCGCGGGCTCGGTGAGGCTCAGGGGGAATGGGTGATTCCCGCCGACACGCTCCTGCCCGCCGGCGGATTCGTCACCTTCGACCACACCCGCCTGGGTTGGATCCCCAAACCGGGCGACCGATTGGTACTGGTCGGTGCGGGAGACACTGGGTTCCTCGATGGCGCCACCGTCGGCACCGGCGGCCGGGCTCGTGCGGGACGGGAGGGTCGGTGGTGGGTTCCGTCCCAGCCCACCCCGGGAGCCAGCAACGAAATCAGCCGCCACCGCGAGATCGTGATCAATGAGATACAGTATCATCCCCGCGACGTTCCCCGCCGGCCCGCGGTGGTCGTCGAACGGCCCCTCCTGGCGATCGATGCGGCCTGGCGCTTCAACCAGGCCGGTATCGACCTGGGCAACGCCTGGCGCCAGCCGGATTATTCCGACACGTCCTGGCGCCAAGGGACCGGGGTATTCTACGTCGAGGAGGCCGCCTTGCCCGCGCCGAAAAACACGGCCCTGACCTTGGGCCGCACCACTTATTATTTCCGCACCTCCTTTGTCTTCGACGGCAACACCAACGGCCTGCAACTGGCGCTTCGTCTCCTCGTCGATGACGGCGCTGCGGTGTACTTGAACGGGGCCGAGATCCTTCGCCTGAACCTGCCCGACGGCCCGCTGACGTACCAGACCCTAGCGGTCACCGGAGTGCCCGACGCCGAATTCTCCAGCCGCACGTTGGTCGAGGCCGGGAGCTTACGGACTGGCACTAATGTATTAGCCGTGGAGGTTCATCAGGCCTCGACCGGCAGTTCCGACATCGTCTTCGGACTGGAAGCCGACCTGGTCGAAGTGGTCAGCCCGGAAGAACCGGCCCGCGCATCTCCGGAAGCGTGGGTCGAATTGCACAACTTCGGGACGAATGCCGTGAATTTGGGAGGCTGGCGCCTGACCGATGGTATCGAGTTCGCCTTCCCCGCCAACACGTCGTTGGACGCCGGCGAATACCTGGTCGTGGCCGGTGATGCCGACTTCCTGCGCACCCTGCATCCGGACGTTCGCATCCTGGGTAACTTCTCCGGGCGGCTGTCCCGCAACGGCGAAACGCTCACCCTGCTGGACACCGTCGGGAATCCGGCCAACGAAGTGCGTTACTTCGACGACCGACCGTGGCCCTCCGCGCCGGACGGAGGGGGCTCTAGTCTGGAATTGCGCGATCCACGCTCGGACAATGCGCGGCCGGAGTCCTGGGTGGCGAGCAGCGAGGGACATCGTTCGGCCTGGAAGACTTATCAGTACGCCGGGGTGGCCCGGTCGGATGGCGGGCCGACCCGTTGGAACGAATTCATCCTGGGCCTCCTCGACGCGGGAGAAGTGCTGCTGGACGATTTGCGCGTCACGGAATCGCCGGACACCGGGTCGGCCCGTGAACTGCTCGTCAACGGGGACTTTTCCAACGGCGCCGCGTCCTGGCGGTTCCTCGGCAATCACCGGCATAGCGCGGTGATCCCGGATCCGGATGATCCCACCAACCCGGTCCTCCGGCTGGTAGCCACCGGCCCGACGGAGCATATGCACAATCACCTGGAGACCACGCTGGCGGGCAATGCCTCGGTCGTGAACGGACGCACGTATCGAATTTCCTTTCGGGCTCGTTGGATCTCCGGCAGCCCGCGTCTCAATTCACGTCTCTATTTCAGCCGGCTCGCCCGAACCACCCTCCTCGACACGCCCGCGGTGAGCGGCACACCGGGGAGCCGCAATTCACGTTGGGTGGCCAACGCCGGGCCGACCTTCACCGGCTTCCACCATCACCCGGCCATTCCCAGCGCGACCGAGTCGGTCACCGTCTCCGTGGTTCCGTCCGATCCGGACGGCCTGGGCGAATGTCGTTTGTGGTGGAATCCCGGAGCTCTGGGGTGGCAGAGCAGCCTCATGAATCCCGCGACCAACGGAACCTGGCAGGCGATCATCCCACCGCAGGCGGCGGCCACCGTGGTGCAATTCTACGTCGAAGCGGCGGATGCCCTCGGAACGCCGGCCACGTTTCCCGCGGGCGGGCGCGAATCCCGCGCGCTGTACCAGGTCCGGGACGCCCAAACGGTCAACACCCGTCTGGATCAGTTCCGGATCGTCATGACCGCCGCCGACACCGCGTTTCAATTCGCGACGACGAATTTAATGAGTAACGAATCGTTGGGCGGAACCTTATATTTGAATGAGGCAGATCCATATTATGACATCGGCGTGCGGCTTCAATCCAGCCAGCGGGGAAGACCGGAGGAAAGCCGGGTCGGCTTCACCCTGGGGTTTGCCGCCGACCGCTTGTTCCGTGGCGTTCATGATTCGGTCACCTTGGACCGCAGCGGTGGGTATTCCGGACGCGGCGGCCGGCAGGATGAGATCGTGCTGCGTCATATCATGACCCAAGCCGGCGGCCTGCCCGAGATGTACACCGACTTGGTCCGCGGAATCTTTCCCCGGCCGTTGGAGGGACGTCGCAACGGAGTGGCGCAATTGCTGACCACCAAGTACGGCGACTCCTTTCTGGACGACTCGTTCCCGGAGGGCAGCGACGGCAGCCTGTTCAAGCTGGAACTGATCTACTTTCCCACCACGTCGGTCGGCGGTGATCCGCAGCGGCCCAAGCTGCCCCAGCCGGACGACGTGATCGGGACCGACATTACCGACCGGGGTGATGACCCGGAGGCGTACCGCTGGTATTTCTTGATCGAAAACCGGCGGGCCGATGACGACTACGCGCCGATGCAGCGGCTGGCGCAGGTCATGAGCCAGTCGGGCGCGACGTTGGACCGGCAAAGCCGGGAGTGGATGGACGTGGACCAGTGGGCACGCGCCATGGCGTTGAAGACTCTGAGCGGTGACGTTGACACCTATGCCCTCGGCTATCCGCACAACCAGTTCATTTACTTTCGCCCGGCGGATGGGCGGGCGCTGACCTTTCCTTGGGACATGGATTTCTGTTGGACACGAGGCCCGTCTGAACCGCTGCAAGTCGGGGCTAACATCGGCCGTGTCTTGTCGCTGCCCGGCAATCTGCGGCTCTTTTACGGTCACGTGCAGGACCTGCTGAACCGCTCCTACAACACCACTTATCTCGAACGCTGGACTTCGCACTTCGGCAGATTGGCCGGCCAGAATTACGGGGGCGTCCTCAATTACGTCCAGCAGCGGGCCGCGTCCGCCCGGAGTCAGTTGCCGCGACCGATGCCACTGGCCATCACCACCGGGGGCGGGGCGGACCTGTTGGTGGGAACGCCCACGATCAACCTGACCGGCACGACCGGAATCGATCTGAAGCAACTGGTCCTGCGCGCGCCCGAATCCGGAGGGGAGTGGACGTGGACGACGATTTCCAACTGGCAGAACCGGGTCCCTCTCTGGTTGGGGCCGAATCGAATCGAAGTCTTAGGCTATGATTTTGCCGGCCAGTTGGTGGCGTCGAACACTATTACGGTCACCTCTACTGCGCTGGGGGGTGGAAGCGACCTGGATGCAGACGGACTGCCAGACGCCTGGGAACGGGTACACGGCCTGGATCCCTCCCGGGCGGATGAGGGGGAGGACCTCGACGGGGACGGGTTCACGAACCGCGACGAGTACCTGGCGGGAACCGATCCGCGCAACGCCGCCAGCCGGTTGGTCGCCCACGTGGAGACCGCGGCGGGATTTCTGTCCATTGGGTTCCGGGCCGAGGCGGGACGAACCTATGTCCTGCAGCGAACCGATCAGTTGGCGGGTGGTTCGTGGGAAACCGTGCAAACCGTACCGGCGGCCGCGACCGGCCGGGATGTTCAGATCGATGATCCGTTCAACGAGGCGGAGTCATCCCGCAGTTACCGCATCGTCATTCCTTGAACCACTCAGTGGGCGGCGACGACCCGGTGCCTCCTGGCTTCCCGCGTTCGGCCTTTGATTCGTGGCGTGTTGCGGCCACCATTTCGCCATGCGTCCGCTCGCCGAAGATACCAGCCCGGAGGCCGAACGTGTGCTCATCGGCCTCTGGCGCCAAGCCACCCCGGCGCGGAAAGTTTCCCTCATGCTGGACACCACGCGCACGCTGCAAGAGTTCATGCTGGCCGGCTTGCGTGACCGTCATCCGCATGACTCCCCGGCACGCCTTCGCCGCCGTTTTGCCGACCTATGGCTCGGCCCGGAGCTGGCCGCCAAAGCTTACGGAAAATCGGACCATGCCGCCCAATGAGGCTGAGTTTATTGCCGCGTTGCGCCAGGTCATTGCGGCCTTCGAATCGCTGGGCATCGAGCACGCCCTCGGCGGCTCCTTCGCCAGCAGCGTGCATGGCGAGGCCCGCGCCACTCGTGATGCCGATCTGATTGCGGCCGTCGTCGGTAAGCACGCCGAACCGCTGGTCCGACTGCTGCAGGCCGAGTTTTACGTGGATGCCGGGCAGATCGTCACGGCGGCGATGAACCAGGGTTCCTTCAACCTCATCCACCTGGACACCATGTCGAAGGTGGATGTTTACGTCGTCTGGCGGACCGACTTCGGGCGAATCCAACTGGCGCGGAAGCAATCCAAGCTCATCGGCCCGACCCCGCCCACACCGATGAACGTCACCTCCGCCGAAGACACCGTCCTGGCCAAGCTCGATTGGTATCGCAAAGGCGGTGAGGTATCCGACCGCCAGTGGCGCGACGTGCTGGGGGTGCTCAAGGTCCAGGCCGAGGCACTGGATCGCCCCTACCTCCAGGACTGGGCTGCCCGTCTTGGCGTCACCGACTTGCTCCGACGCGCGCTTGATGACGCCGGCCTGCCCCCCGATCCGCCCACCCGGCAAGACACTTACTGAAGACCAAGAACGGGAAGAACCGACCGACGAAAGACCCGGTCGCACCGAGAGTCGCGAGGTAGGTGAACGAACTCCTCACTCCCCACCCCAGGGCCGCGACCAATGACCGCCCCGCGTTTCGCGGCCCGGCCTCATCCCCATCCACCCCTCCGCAATATCTGGAATGTTTATGGTTGCAAACGTGGAGCGGCCGACTTAATTTACATCTGTAACCTTAAAGCACCGCCCATGAATGCACTTCCGCTTTTCCGTAGCTGGATCCGTCCGGCCAGCACCTGGCTGTTCCTCCTCCTGGGGCTTCCCTCCGTGGTCGCGGACGGGGAGTTGGACCTCAGTTTCACCCCGCCGGCCGAGTTTCAGAAGCCAATCATCAACCTCCGTGTGTTCGGGGACCTCTTGTATCTCCAGAATGAATCCAGCCCGCTCCGGCGCCTCCGCGAGGACGGCAGTCTGGACGCGACTTGGCGTTTGAACGCGCCCAATTTTCCGATCGTGCAGGCCCTGGCGCCAACCCCCTTCGGCGATTGGGTCATGCATAATCTCTCCTTTGGTTATCTGGAGCGGGCCGATGGGTCGTTTCAAAGCCATGCCGCGGTCTCCAACCCGTGGCCCATCACGGACTATTTTCCCCAAGACGATGGCACGGTGGTGATCCACGGGCTGGTGCAACTGGCCCCGGATGGAACCCTGATCCCGGCCTTTGCGCGGCATCGCCGGTTGATCTCCGCGCGTGCTGGCGACACTTCCGGCATCTTCGATACCTATGCCGTTCAAGATCGGCAGGGCCGATTCATCGTGGTGGGTGAATTCCGAGAGGCGGGAGGCGTGCAGCGCCTCGGACTCGTGCGTTTTCTCACCGATGGGCGACCCGATCCGGATTGGGACCCAGCCCCCGCCTTGGGCATAACGCTGACCGAACATAACACTCTGAGCATCCTGCCTTACACCATTACGTTGGGACCGGATGACTCGGTGGTGGTTTGGTTGTCCGATTCCCGCCTGGCACGGATTTCCTCCAGCGGCGCGGTGGAAGCGGCGTTCAAAACTTACGCCACTCGCACCGGGTGGCACACGCCACCCATCGTGCAGCCCGACGGCCGCATCCTGGTCTGCGGCCAGTTTGACCGTTGGGGTGATGAGCCGGTCACGAGCCTGGTCCGTCTCCTGCCCGACGGCTCACTGGACCCTTCCTTCCAGCTCCAGCTCACCAACCTCGCCAGCGAGTCCAACTGGGTGTTGGTGACCTCAATGACTCATGATGAATCGGGCCGGCTGTGGATCAGCGGACACTTTGACCAGGTCAATGGGGTGGACCGGCCGGGATTGGCGCGGGTGTTTGCCTGGTATCCGGAACCGAGCACGCCTTCCTTGCAGGTTGGGTTCTCTCCGGTGCGGGTGGGGACGAACGAACATCTTCTGCTTTCGGCCCAGGTCAGCGGTATTCCCGCTCCCCAATTCCAATGGTATCGCGGGGACGAACCTTTGCCGGGGGCGACCCATCGGGGATTGCGTCTGCCAGTGAACGCGGAGACGGACCTGGGATCCTTCCGGCTCGTGGCCTGGAATGCGGCCGGAACCAATGAACTGGAATTCCCAGAAGTCGAACTAGCCGTGCGCAGCCCGCGTCCCGGACTCCTCGACCCCAACTGGGAGCACCCACTGCCGGAGTTCACCAATGTGTCCGTGGTGCTCCCTTTGGCGGACGGCAAAATCCTGATCGGCGATGGCAGTTGGAGCACGGCGTTGTCCGA